>JAUVLP010000113.1 GCA_030600655.1 Candidatus Eiseniibacteriota bacterium | reverse complement strand
CAGAGATCCCATCCGAACATGGAAAAGGAGGCGGAAGGGCGACCCAAAGGGGGCAAAACACATGATCCAGGTATACATGGCTTCAAGATCTGCTCCATAGACACAGAGGACATTCATGCTCTGCAGTTAAGAGGACACTTTCGCTTTGTTACAACACCTATGTCCCGTACACCTTGCCACCCATCCGCCCGGAGGCTATCATATATGATCAGTCAGAGATAACCACGGGAGCTAGAAATGCCGGCGAACCTGCCACCTCCATACAAGAAGGCCGAACAGCGTTTCCGAGAAGCCGTAACGACCGCGGACAAGATCACGGCCTTGCAAGAGATGATGGCCCTCTGCCCGAGGCATAAGGGCACGGACCATATCCGCGCGTACCATAGGAAACAGCTGTCCAAGCTCCGCCAGGATCTGCAGCAGGACCGGAAGAAGGGGCGGTCCGGTCCCTCCTATCACATTCCGAAGGAGGAGAACCCTCAGGTCGTCCTCATCGGAAGTCCGAACGTGGGGAAATCTCAGATAGTGGCGGCGACGACAAACGCTACTCCCGACGTCGCGAACTATCCGTTCACGACGAGGGCCCCGCTTCCGGCGATGATGCCGCACGAGGATGTCTTCATCCAGCTCGTCGACATCCCCCCTATCTCGCCCGACCACACGGACACGTGGGTTCCGGAGATCGTCCGAAATGCCGACGCTGCGATCTTCGTTGTCGATATCTCGAGGGATGATTGCATCGACATGTTTCAGTTTGTGCGAGCTGCACTTCTCGATAAGGGAATCCGGTTGTCTTCGTCCCACGACCCGGCCGAGGATGAACCCCCAAGAAACGTCAAGCCAACGATCGTCGTCGCCAACAAGCTCGACAGCCCGAACGCGAACGACAACCTCGAGTTTCTGCGGGAAGTGCTCGATGGTGAGTTCGTGATCATCCCGGCGTGCGCAGAGATGGGTAATGGCCTCCCTGAGATGAAGGAGGCGCTCTACAAGCTTCTCGACGTCGTGCGGGTCTACAGCAAGGTCCCAGGCAAGGACGCGGAGATGAAGAAACCGTTTATTGTGCCTCGGGGAAGCACGGTTGCGGACGTGGCCGGCAAGATCCACCGCGAGTTCAGCGATCACCTGAAATCGGCGCGCGTGTGGGGGTCCGGCAAGTTCGACGGCCAGATAGTAGACGTAGAGCACATCGTTGAAGATGGTGACATACTGGAGATACATGTAGACATCGTGGACATCTAGCCTCTAAGGATGGGAACAGGGGCGGTGAGGAGAACAACATGAGCGGGAAGCAACTGATCTACGGACCGACTTTCGAGGAGATGCTCCACCCGGATCGCGTCGACCCCGAGATTCGCGCGAAAGCCTTGAAGGCGGCGAAGGACGATCCCTTGAGCCCCTGGAATCTCTACAACATCACGTGGCGGAACCCGGAGGGCCGGATCTACTACGTGGTGCTTCCGAAGGAACTCACACAGGTCGACGCCAACATCGTGGTCCTCTACCGCAAGGACTTCCCGACACGGAGCCACAAGGTAGGTGCGACATACTCCGTCTGCCTGGAGCACCAGCTCACTGGCGACATCACACCGGGCGAGCACACACTCGTCTGGCCGTCGACCGGCAACTACGGGATCGGTGGCGCCTACGTCGGGCCACGGATGGGGTTCGACTCGCTTGTGCTTCTGCCCGAACTCATGAGCAAGGAGCGCTTCGAGCAGATCGAGTGGTTCGGCGCGCGCTACGAGAAGACGCCGGGGTGCGAAAGCAACGTCAAGGAGATCTACGACCGCGCCAACGAACTCCGGAAGGACCCGAAGAACCGCATCATGAACCAGTTCGAGGAATTCGGGAACTATCGCTTCCACTACCACTGCACCGGAAACTCGTGTATAGAGGTGGCGGAGGAACTCAACTCGAAGAATGTCGGCAACGGCCGCATTGCGGCGTTCGTCTCCGCCATGGGCTCGGCAGGCACGATCGCAGCGGCCGAGCGCATCAAACACGAGTACGACGAGTCACGCACAGTCGGCGTCGAGCCGATCCAGTGCCCCACTATGTACTGGAACGGCTACGGTGGACATGATATTCAGGGCATAGGTGACAAGCACGTCACCTGGATTCACAACGTTTTCAATATGGACGCCATCATGTGCATTGACGACATCGAGTCCAAGAAGGGCCTCCAGCTCCTCACTGAGGAGCCGGGCTGGGAAGTGCTGGCGAATCGCTACAACGTTCCCGAAGAAAGCATCCGTGAACTCAATGAGATCATGGGTATCTCGGGCGTCTGCAACGTCCTCGCTGCCATCAAGACCGCGAAATTCTACGGCCTCCGCGACCACGAGTCGATCTTCACGATCGCGACCGACACGATGGACCGGTACCACTCAGTCATGAAGCAGCTCGACGACACCTACGGAGCCATGGACGAGATGGAAGCCGCCGTTCGCATGGGATCTATCTTCCACGGCGCCAAGCTCGACTGGATCAGCGAGGGAACACAGCACGTGAAGCAGAACTGGTTCAACCTGAAGTACTATACGTGGGTTGAGCAGCAGGGGAAGTCGATCGAAGAACTCGATGCTCAACGCGCCCCCGAGTACTGGATAGCCCAGCAGGAGCGCGCGCACGAGATAGACGCTATGCTCCGCGAGGCGCGGGGATTCTAGTCAACGCTTCGGGGGGTTGCGGAGCGCGTGGGAGTCTGCTATCACTGTCAATAGGGTCTTGCTTGCACACTGTGGATTGCCTGGGAGGTACCAACCGTGCCCGCCAAGTACACGAAGCCACCACTAGTTGAGGCGCTCTGTGAGTTCAGGTTCGAGTCACATACGCCTTGGGATGCCACAGTTCCGGGGCTTGTCTACGGTGAGCTATCGGACGATTTCCCGCTGAAGGAGACCGATCTGGGGCTTGAGTTCTCACTGCAACAGGAATCCCACGGGCTCAGCCAAGAAGTAAGGAAGGTCCAGCGCGCGGTGTTTATGAGCTCCGACAAGGATACGCGCGTCCAAATAGCCCCGAACACCCTGGTAGTCAACAAGTTGCAGCCATACGAAGGATGGGCCTCGTTCCATCCCCTCATCATTCGGGTTGTGGGTGCGTATGAGAGCTACTCTAATCCCGACTCCATCGCCTCGATCGTACTCAGGTATATCAACAAGCTAGCCATCCCCATGACTGAGGGAACACTCGACAAGCATCTCGATTTCTATCCGCACGCCTGGGCCGGCCAGCCAGTCCTTGGCCAGCCCTTCATGGTGGGGCTGCGCACTGCACCCGACTCCGGTCAGGGTCAACTCAAGGTCGAGCTCACGTCGGGTCCACCAGCAGAATCCGAGTATCCCCTCACGCTCGACTTGGAGTATCGGCTCGGAACGCCTTCGCTACCACTCAGGGACGTCGGAACGTGGCTTGACGGGGCCCACACGGAAATCGAGAGCGCTTTTGAGAGCTGCATCAAACTTCCCCTCAAACGCACATTCGAGTAGGAGGCACACCATGGGAAACGCAGAGATATGGGGACCTACGACTCCTAGTGTGGGCCGTGGCTCCACATGGCTACTGATTGAGGGTGCTCGTTTCCCCTCGCTTGCCCTGGAGATCTATCTCGATCCCCTGGAACGGAACATGACTGTTGGCTGGGCAGTTACACCCACTTCTGAGACATACGTGATGGACAGGCTGGCTTGGAGAACCGTCCCGGAGGTTGCTCCTCAGACGTTCTTCGTCGTTTCCTACTCCCACACAGAGTTTGCCGCACTTGATTCCTTGACGCCGGAGTACGTTTGCCGGGGATGGGCCGATGTACGGCGATTCCTTTCTGATAATCCACCACTAGTCCAGCTCCTACTCCGAGCCTATCCACGTCTTGAGGACTACTTCGGTCTGGGGTGTCTTGTGTATCTTGAGCTGCTCGCCGACCCGGAGTCTCCCCGCGACGAAGAGCTGTTTGCATCAGTCGTCGCGGGACCAACTGCAGCCGAAGCACTGCAGAAGCTGCAGGCCTTCGAGCGCGAATGGTGGCTCAAGCATCTCCCCTTAGCCAATCATCATCTCGTTTTCGATGTGGAGGTGCCGTGAGTTTCGCGTGGCGCGACTACTATGATCTTGCGGTCGACTTGGGTAAACGCTCTGATGAAGCTAGCAAGAGAACCGCTATTAGCAGAGCGTACTACTCCGTGTACGGCTTGGCCGGATCTTGGGTGGAGAAGGTCTTTGACAAGAGCGTCCGTCGATTGGCCCGGGATGCCGACATCGGAACTCACGACTTTGTGTGGAACGCAATCGAGGGGATGAATGGCGGCAAACATGCGGCACTCAGTCAGTCTGGAAAGCGAATGAAGAAAGCAAGAGTCCACGCTGACTACTACCCCAACTACGGCAAGATTGATCAGGAACTTGATCTGATCATACTGCAGGCGGACATGGCCCTCAATGAAATCGAGAAGTGGTTGAAGCCGTAGACCCGAACCAATCCCACCCATTGACATTCTGGAAACACATACTGGAGCAGGAGGTGTCAGATGAGGGTGATCGCCTTAGCATTTGCCTCTCTCGCTGTCGTGGTGAGCCCCATCCTCGCCGCGATCATCACGATCGATGCTGCGGGTGGCGGCGACTGCCTGACGATCCAGGAAGGCTTGAGCGTAGCGGCTGAAGGAGACACTGTTCTCGTCGTCGCGGGAACCTACGCAGGCGACGGGAACCGCGATCTTGATTTCGGCACGAAGAATCTCGTGCTCACCAGTAAGGGCGGCCTCAGCGTTACGACGATCGATCTCGAGAACGCGATCGGACATCGCGCCATTGATTTCTATGACGGCGGTCAGGACACGACGTGTGTAGTCAAGGGGTTCACCATCCGCGACGGGTACGTGAATGCCACGTACGGCGACGGCGCCGGCATCCGCTGCTACGCCGCCAGTCCGAAGATCCAGAACTGTTTGTTCGAGAGCAACCGCTGCAGCGGCAATTACGGGGGCGCGATTTCCTGTGATAACGGTTCGCATCTCATCATCCGCGATTGCTACTTCGTCGATAACATAGCCTACCGCGGAGGCGCCGTCTACTGCAGCGACACGTCACGCCCCAAGTTCTTTGACACGACATTCACCGGCAACTCCGGTGGCGACGAGGGTGGCGCCGCATACTTTGGATGGCAGTGCGACGCCCAATTCAAGCGCTGCACGTTCTCAGACAACATCACAGAACTGGCCGGCGGAGCGGTGACGTGCTCACGGGCCACCCCTTGGTTCCTCAACTGCTCGTTCATCAGAAACACAGGAGACGTCTGGGGAGGCGCCGCGCATATCACGAGCGGCTCCACGCCCATCTTCATGAATTGCACGTTCGTCTCGAACAGTGGATCAGAGCAAGGCGGCACGCTCCACGTCAACACGGGTTCATATCCGAACACGTGGAACTGCATCTTCGCCTTCACAGCCGAGTGTGACGATTCAGTCATCTATGTCGATGCCTCGAGCGACGTGGACATCCAGCGGTGCTGCTCCTACGGCAACGCCCCTGGTAACACGCTGCCGGGCGCCCTCACAATCGAATATATCATCTCCGACCCGCTCTTCTGTGATGTCACGATCGATGATCTGACACTGGCGTCGACGTCCCCTTGTCTGCCCGGTCACAACGACTGGTCTGCCGATATCGGTGCCTACCCACAGGGCTGCGAGGAATCCCCCGTCCAGAGGACGTCCTGGAGCGCCATCAAGGCGATCTACAGGTAGAAAGAGCCTGAGAGCCGCGGATCCATCCAACTTGTGGTCACAGAGGTAGTTACGGAAACCGGTCGACCACGCGGCGGCCGGTTCCTCACATTGCACACCGATAAAGTTTGACATACGGCGCCCGAATTGCTAAAGTATGAATGGACTTACTTTCTGTGAGGGAGCATGCTTTCCATCCGCGCTACAGACTACCTTGAGACCATCTACCTCCTTTCGTTGAGGCACGACACGGTCGGGATCTCCCAAGTTGCCGCAGAGAGGGATGTGACGATCCCGACGGCCCGGTCCGGCGTAGTCAGGTTGAAGAGAAACGGGTTGGTCCGCCAGGAACGCTACGGGAAGGTTGTTCTCACAGAAAGCGGACGCCTCCGGGCAGCGGAGATCTACAGAACCCATACTCTGCTCTTTCGCTTCCTTCACGACACGTTGGGAGTAGAGAGAAAGAGGGCAGACGCCGAGGCGTGCAGGCTGGAGCACGATCTCAGCGCAGACACCGTCGCAAAACTCGTTGAATTCATGGAGAAGGATCGATAGGAGATGATCCAGACTCTTATTCTTGGGATTGTTCTCATTGGAGCAGTGCTCTGGCTCGCCAGGCGCATCTGGATATCAACCCAGCCGGTTGATGATAGCTCCAGCCGCGGGGCTCCGTGTACACGCTGCCTTCATGGATCATCGTGC
>JAUVLP010000247.1 GCA_030600655.1 Candidatus Eiseniibacteriota bacterium | reverse complement strand
CCTGAATCGCTAGACGAAGCCGATGACCTCAGTGGCAGTGACGGGGACACTCCAGACGACCTCGGGGAGGTGGAAGCGTGAACGCCGATCGCACTGACGACTATCTTGTGGGCCTTGTGCGCGAGCTGTGCAAGCTGCCGCGCGAGACCGAGTGGGTGGAGTTCAAGGTCAGCAACAGCGATCCGCAGGGGATTGGCGAGTACCTTTCGGCTCTGTCCAATGCCGCGGCCTTGAACGGCAAGGCCAACGCCTATTTGGTGTGGGGCGTGGAGGACGTGACGCACCAGATCGTTGGAACGACGTTCTCCCCGTCAGCCGCGAAGAAGGGCAACGAGCCGCTGCAAACTTGGCTGTTGCGACTGCTGGAGCCCAAGTTGCACTTCCGCTTCTACGAACTAGCCGTGGACGACCTGCCCGTGGTGCTGCTCGAGATTGGCCGCGCCTTCCGGCATCCTGTGCGCTTCCAGGGCGAAGAGTTCATCCGTGTGGGGGCTGTGAAGAAGCGGCTCAGGGACGCTCCCGACCGAGAGCGGACGCTCTGGAGGGTCTTCGACCAGACGCCCTTCGAGAGCGGCGTTGCGGTGGAGCGAGTCTCCGCCGACGACGTGCTGGAGTTGCTGGACTACCCGGCCTACTTCGAGCTGCTGGAGCAGCCGCTGCCCTCGAGTCGTGACAGCATCCTAGCAGCCCTCGCGGATGATGGGCTAGTCCGGGCTTGCGAGGCGGGCGACTGGGATATCACGAACTTGGGTGCGATGCTGCTCGCGAAGCGTCTGGATGGGTTTCGCGCCCTCAAGCGCAAGGCGGTACGCGTCATCCAGTACTGCGGGACCGGCCGCACTGAGACGCAGCAGGAGCGGCAGGGCACCAAGGGCTATGCCTCCGGCTTCAAGGGACTGGTCAGGTTCATAAACGGTCTCTTGCCCTCCAATGAAGTGATCGGGCAGGCTCTCCGAAAGACCGTGCCGATGTTCCCGGAGCTCGCAGTACGCGAGCTGGTGGCTAACGCGTTAATCCACCAGGACTTCTTCGCTACCGGCGCGGGTCCGATGGTGGAGATATTCGACGACCGCATCGAGATCACGAATCCTGGTGAGCCCCTGGTAGACACTCGACGCTTCGTGGATACTCCGCCGAAGTCTCGAAACGAGGCGTTGGCTTCCATGATGCGGCGGTTCCGCATATGCGAGGAGCGCGGCAGCGGGATCGACAAGGTCGTCTTTCAGGTAGAGCTGTTCCAGCTTCCGGCCCCGCTCTTCGAGGCGCCAGAGGGGTTCACGAGGACGGTCCTGTTTGCTCACAAGGCCTTGTCCGACATGGACAAGGCGGATCGGGTGCGGGCATGCTACCTGCACGCATGCTTGAAGTACGTAACAAGGGACTTCCTGACCAACGCTTCATTGCGGGAGCGGTTCGGCGTTGAGGAGAAGAACAAGGCGGCTGTGTCGCGCCACATCCGGGTGGCAGTCGAAGCAGGGATGATCAGGCCATTTGATGAGAATGCGGCCCGGAAGCTGATGAAATACGTCCCCTTCTGGGCCTGAGATTTCATTGATGAGTAGTTGACAGAGACACCTCACAGGGGGCAGGCGTATTCCGTAACTCCTTGTGTGCAGGAAAGTTCCGGAGCACACAAGGTAATT
>JAUVLP010000153.1 GCA_030600655.1 Candidatus Eiseniibacteriota bacterium | reverse complement strand
CGGGGACGCCGATACGAGCAGCTTCCCGAGCTTGTGGCCATCAAGGTCTTCGACCTGGCCGTGAACCTGGGAGAGCGGACGGTGATCCGCTGCCTGCAGCGAGCTCTCCGGGCCTGCGGCATCCGCGTGAAGGTTGATGGCCGCCTCGGCCCTGAGACCTGGGGAGCGGCCCGTCGTGCCGATGAAGCGGTCCTCCTGGCGGCGCTGCGCTCGGAGGCTGCCGGGGAGTACCGGCTGCGGGTGGCGCGGGACGCGGACCAGGCGACCTTCCGGAGCGGTTGGCTCAACCGGGCCTACGCCTGAGAGGAGGAGCCATGCTTGGAACGATCATCGGAATCGTCGGGAAGATCGCAGGCTCAGTCGCAGAGCGCCTCTTCCCGGACCCGGAACACGAGCTCAAGCGCGTCGAGCTGCAGCAGGCGCTTCAAGCTGCAGTCCTTGAGCGGACCTCCGAGATCGAGAAGGCTGCGGCCGAGGTCGTCAAAGCCGAAGCGCAAGGCCAGAACTGGCTCCAGCGCACCTGGCGTCCGATCACGATGCTCGTGTTTGTGGCACTGATCGTCGCCCGCTGGCTCGGCTGGTCCGCCCCGAACCTGACTGAGGCCGAGGCCCTGAAACTCTGGGACATCGTCGAGATCGGCCTCGGCGGGTACGTGATCGGCCGGACGGCGGAGAAGGTGCTGCCTGGGTTGGTCGAGTCGCTGAAGAGGAGCTAAGTAGCTCCATCGCCGGAATCGCGAGGGCACCTCGGCCCGAAGTAGGAGACCCGCAACAAGAGGAAATCGCTCTCGCTCGACGGACCTCTGGGCCGTCATGGCTCAACGCGCTCCGAGAAGTCCCGAAGGGTCCCGGCGCTCTACCGCGTCGGGCTTTTCTTCTTGGACTACGATCGTTTGACAAGGCTCGCCATGTAGGATACCATGCCCTATTACATACACCTCGCGCGTCCACAGAACGAGGGCCCGACGTGCCGCCTATGAAGAACAGCGACATTGCTGCGCTCATCAAAGAGCTTCGAACACGTCTGCATCTCACCCAGGAGCAGTTCGCCCGCGAGGTGGGCGTCACCTACAGCACCGTCAACCACTGGGAAAACGCCAAGAGGAAACCACAGCCTTATCTCCTACGGCGGCTCCTGGAGATGAAAGAAGAGCTGGACGGGAGAAAAACCAAGAGGAAACGACTGCAATGAGTGAGCGGAAGCTCGAGACCGAGAGTGTGGCACGGAGTTCGCCCGACGTCGTGGCCGAGCAGATCGAGCGGTTGAAGGGACTCTTCCCTGAGGCCGTTTCCGAGGGGAAGGTGGATTTCGAGAAGCTCAAGGCCACGCTCGGCGACGTCGTGGACGACGGGCCCGAGCGGTACTCGTTCGCCTGGGCGGGCAAGCGCGACGCAGTCCGGCTTCTCCAAGTACCCAGCCGCGCGACCTTGAAACCTTGCCCTGAGGAATCAATAGACTGGGAGAGCACTAGGAACCTCTTCATCGAGGGGGAGAACCTGGAAGTCCTGAAGCTCCTCTACAAGTCTTACGCAGGGCGGGTGAAGATGATCTACATCGACCCGCCCTACAACACCGGCAACGATTTTGTGTACCCAGATAACTTCGCCGACCCCCTCGACCCCTACCTCAAGCTCACCGGCCAAAAGGATGCCGAGGGGAACTTGCTCACCAGCAACCCGGAGACTAGTGGCCGCTATCACTCCTCGTGGCTCTCGATGATGTACCCCCGTCTGTTCGTGGCGAGGCAGTTGCTGCGAGAGGACGGCATGATTGTCATCAGCATCGATGACTACGAAGCGCGGAATCTCCGACTACTGATGGACGAGGTGTTCGGAGAGGAGAACTTCATCGTCCAGCTCGTGTGGGAGAAGGGACGCAAGAACGATGCAAAGCTCTTTTCTGTGGGGCACGAGTACGTTGTTGTCTATGCGAGATCAAGAGCCACGCTTCGCCAGATCAAGACTGTCTGGAGAGAAGAGAAGCTGGGGGCGAGGGAGATCTGGGAGGAGTATCTGCGTCTTCGAGAGAAACACGGTCCTGACGACGCAGCTGTCGAGACAGCACTGACAGAGTGGTTCCGAAACCTGCCCAGCGACCACCCTTCGAAGAAGCTCGCCAGGTATCATCGGGTTGATAGAAATGGCCCGTGGCGCGACCGGGACATATCGTGGCCGGGTGGTGGAGGCCCGACCTACGACGTGCTCCATCCGATTACAGGAAAGCCGTGCAGGGTTCCGGAAAGGGGCTGGGGGTTCGCGACCGCAGAGGAAATGCAGAGACAGATACGCCTGGGACTTGTGCAGTTCCGCGAGGATCACAGTGAACCGCCGTTCCGCAAGGCTCACCTGAAGCCGGTTCCGGACGAACTGCCCGGAGATGACCTCGATGGTCCTGTGGACGATGAAGAAGGACCCGACGGGGAGCTGGCTGCCCAGGTGATGCCCAGCTACCTGTATAAGCAGTCTCAGGTGGCAGTCAAATACCTTCGAGAGCTGATGGGAGCCAAGGTGTTTGACAATCCCAAGGACCATGAAGTCCTCGCACGCCTGATCAGCTACATGACCTCTCCGACAGACGGAGACATAGTGCTTGATTTCTTTGCAGGTAGCGCTCCGACGGCTCACGCTGTCCTGGACCTTGCAAGATCCTCGGGCGGACGAAGAAGCTTCGTCCTAGTGCAGCTACCAGAACCTGTGAACACCATCTCAAACAGCGGAAGGAACGCCCTATCCTCAGGCCTGAAGACCATCGCCGACATCGGCAAGGAGCGCATCCGCCGCGCGATTGGGGAGTTGAAGAACGAGGCCAACGGGCAAGAGGTCCTCTTCAAGGATCGAGAGGCGCCGGAAGACCTCGGTTTCCGCGTCTTCAAGCTTGACGAGTCGAACTTCCGTCAGTGGCGGGGCGTGGAAGACAAGGACGGTGAGAAGTACGCTGAGGAGATGGACCTCTTCACCGACCCACTCCTACCCGGATGGAGGGCGGAGGACGTGCTCTGGGAGGTAGCGCTCAAGGAGGGCTATGGCCTCTCGTCCACCATCGAGGAACGGACCGGAATCACGGCCAACCGCGTCTGGCGGGTCACCGACACTGACCGAGGCCAGTCATTCCACGTCTGCCTGGACGACAAACTCAAGAGCGCGTCTGTGAAGGTGCTCAAGCTCGGCAAGGAAGACCTTTTCGTCTGCCGCGACGCGGCACTGACCGATGAACAGGCAGCGAACCTGGCTCTGACGTGCAGGCTGAAGACGATCTGAGGACGGCGCATGCAGTTCAAGTTCGATCCAAACCAGGAGTTTCAAATCAGAGCCATCGAGGCGATCGCCGACCTCTTCGATGGCCAGACCCGTGTGCAAACTGCTGTCTGCTTCAGGGAAGGCACCTTGTCCCTGGCGGCCGTAGCCAACCGGCTTGACGTGCGAGAACCGGAGCTCCTGCAGAACCTCAGGGCCGTCCAGCTCCGGAATGGGATCCGCCCGGACGAGCGCCTTGAGTGCATCGAGGAGGCAGTCCCCACCGTCGCCAGCACGAAGCGGGTGCGCTTCCTCAACTTGTCAGTCGAGATGGAGACCGGCACGGGGAAGACGTATGTCTACCTGCGCACGGCCCTCGAGCTCAATCAACGGTACGGAATGCGCAAGTTCATCGTCGTCGTCCCTTCCGTGGCGATCCGCGAAGGTGTGCTGAAGACCCTCCGGGTGACCGAAGGCCACTTCCGGGAGCTCTACGGGAACCCGGTTTACCGTTACTACGTGTACGACTCTGCCAACCTGACGCAGGTCCGGCAGTTCGCACAGAGTGGCAGCGTTGAGATCATGGTCATGACACTCGACTCCTTCAACAAGGCGTCGAACGTGATCCGGCAGTCGACGGACCGGCTGCAGGGAGAGACGCCGCTCTTCCTCGTGCAGGCCGCTCGGCCCGTGCTCATACTGGATGAGCCGCAGAACATGGAGAGCGAAAAGGCCATCGCTGCGCTCGCCTCTCTGGACCCGTTGCTAGCTCTCAGGTACAGTGCCACGCACCGCAACCCATACAATGTGGTCTACCGGCTCACACCTGCCGAGGCGTACCGGCAGGGGCTCGTCAAGAAGATCGAAGTCGACTCAGTCGTTCGGGAGAACGAGGAGAACACACCCTATCTGCGTGTCGAGGATCTCCAGACGAAGAAGCACGCCGTG
>JAUVLP010000091.1 GCA_030600655.1 Candidatus Eiseniibacteriota bacterium | reverse complement strand
TACATCGTAAGAAGAATACCCTCAATCCGCAGAGTGGTATTGAGGTTGCGTTGAACCAGCCTGATCGTATTGAGGAGTTGGCCAAGCCCTTCCAGTGCATAGTACTCGCACTGGATCGGTACAATGACTGTATCTGCCGCGGTCAATGTGTTGACCGTCAGCAGGCCCAGAGACGGGGGACAATCGATGAATATGTACTCATAGTCGGCTGCGACATCAGCAATCGCCCGTTGGAGCCGCGTCTCTCTGGCCATGACATTCACGAGTTCCACCTCAGCGCCGATAAGACGCTGATTAGACGGAACAACATGAAGGAACGCGAGGTCTGGCGCCGGAATGACGGCGTCGCTGATGCTCGTGTTGCTGATCAGTACTTCATAGATGCTTGATGTTATGCTGTTCTTCTCAATGCCGAGGCCACTCGTGGCATTTGCTTGTGGGTCGATGTCAATCAGGAGGGTCTTCCGCTCTGCCACAGCCAGGCAGGCGGAGACATTTACGGCGGTGGTTGTCTTGCCGACGCCGCCCTTCTGATTCGCGATGGCGATTACGCGGGCCATGTGCCTCCCGAATGTGGATAGCAGTGTGGCGTCCACCCGCGCTGGCGTGCGCAGGGCGGTAAGTTGATTGAATCAACCAGATGGGCGAGAGGGTGTCAAGGGGAAAAGTGGGAATATGTGGAGTTATCCACAGGTTTCTGCGGAGGGAGAGGGTGCTGTGTACATGTGGTGCAGAAGTGCTGTTTCACGTGAAACAGCTGCTGCCACCCTCCACCCACTCTCTACGAATCTCTTTCACGTGAAACGTCCCTCACCCGGAATTCAACAAATGTGGTCGTACGCCCCGCCCCAGGTAGCTCCACCCCTTCCACGCGCTCTATCCAAGCTCCACAACGCTCAGCCGTCGCCGCTCCCTGCGCCGCTTCCTCAGACCACTTCGGCCCCTTGTACAAGACAAGGCTCCCTCCGGCCTCCACAACGGCAAGGCTCATCTCGAGAACTCGATCCAGCCTTCCAAGGGCCCTCGCAACAGCCAGGGGAAAACTCCTCACACCAGCCAACTCCTCCAAGCGCGCATGCACAACCTCTGCGTTCTCCAACCCCAACAAGCGCTGCACGCTTTTCAGAAAGACGATTCTGCTTCTCCGCGAGTCGATCAGCGCCACCTTCACGTCTGGCCTCAGGATTGCCAGCACCACCCCGGGGAGCCCTCCTCCTGTACCCAGATCCGCCACTCCACCACTTGGCAGATCTCGAAATGCCAGCAGCGCAGCCGAGTCCAGAACGTGTCGCCCCAAATTCGGCACCTCATGGCGGGAGATCAGACTCATATGCTCCCCGTCCGCCGCGAGCTTCTCCGCGTACAGCGACAGCCGCTCCAGTTGCTCTGTTGTCAGCTGTCCCGCAACCTGCTCGATCTCTGCCCTTGGCAGCTCAACTGGCATCTTCGCTCAACCCCCATCTTGCGGCTCTGGCTCCACGTGTTTTCAAGTAGATCATCAGAACTCCTATGTCTGCAGGGCTTACGCCCGGCACCCTGGAAGCCTGTCCCATCGTCACCGGCATCACATGCGCCAGCTTCTGCCTCGCTTCCGTCGACAGCCCGCGCACGTCCCCATAGTCAAGGTCGTCCGGCAGCCTGCTGCTCTCCAGCGACCGCTGCCTCTCTATCTGCTGCTCTGCCCGCTCAACATACCCCTTGTATTTCACCTCGATTTGCACCTCGCGAGCCACTTCCCGAGAGATCTCCACACACGGCGGAACCATAAGATAGATGTCATCCAACGACAGCTCCGGCCGTGCCAGGAGTTGGGCGGCGCTCTGTGCCTCCGCAATCTCAGTGCTTCCCCGCTCACGCAGCACCGCGTTCGCCGCGTCCGGCGACACCGACAGCCTCGACAATCGCGCCTTTTCGGCTGTCGACCCCTCCCGCTTCACCTCAGCTCGCGCCGCCACCTCCTCACTCACAAGACCGACACGCCTTCCTGTCGGCATGAGACGAACGTCGGCGTTGTCGTGACGCAGGAGAAGCCGGTGCTCGGCTCTGCTTGTGAACATCCTATATGGCTCGTCGGCGCCTTTCGTGACGAGATCGTCTATCAGAACACCTATGTAGGCCTCTGCGCGACCTAGAACGACAGGCTCCAGTTCGAGTCCCTGGCGAGCAGCGTTAATCCCCGCCATCAAACCTTGCGCGGCCGCCTCTTCGTACCCAGACGTCCCATTCACCTGGCCGGCAAGATAGAGACCTTGTATCGCCTTGGTCTCCAGTGTCGGTTTTAGCTCTCGCGGGTCAACGTAGTCGTACTCTACCGCATACCCTGGTCTCAGCATCTCCGCGCCCGACATCCCCTTCAAGCTCCGAATCACATCTAGCTGCACGTCAACCGGCATACTCGATGACAAACCGTTCAAGTAGATCACGTCTGCGCGGCGCGTCTCAGGCTCCAGCAATATCCGGTGGCTATCCCGGTCCGGGAACCTGACAACCTTGTCCTCTATTGAAGGACAGTACCGTGGTCCGATACCACTGATCCGCCCGCTGAAGAGTGGCGATCTCTTCAACGCCCCCTCCAGAAGTCTGTGCGTGCGACGGTTCGTGTGCGTCACATGACAAGGCAGCTGCTCCACGCTCAGCGATTTCGTCCTGAATGAGAATGCCTGTGGTTCCAGGTCTCCATCCTGTCGCTCCAACTCCTCCCAGTCGATGCTCCGTGCCGCAACCCGCGCCGGAGTTCCAGTCTTCAGCCTGCCCATTCGCAGGCCCAAGCTCATCAGACTCTCACTCAGTCCCCTTGCCGCCGGTTCGCCCGTTCTCCCACCGCGCCACGTCCGGTCGCCAACAAACAGCCGGCCACACAGAAATGTACCCGTTTTCAGTATTACTACTGGCGCGGCCGCGCGTCGTCCATGTGTCAACCTCACACCCTTCACATGGCCGCTCTCGACGACGATCTGCTCCACCCGATCCTCAATCAGAGTGATCAGGCCCTCACCACTGAGTACTGATATCATATACCTACGATACTGTTCCTTGTCACACTGAGCTCGCGGCGACCTTACGGCAGGACCTTTACCCGTGTTCAACATCCGGAACTGGAGCCCTGTCGCATCAGCCGCGAGCCCCATCTCACCCCCAAGCGCATCTATCTCACGAGCCAGCTGTCCTTTAGCCAGACCCCCAATCGCCGGGTTGCACGGCATCTCACCAACATGCCGGCGTGAGATCGTGGCCACCAGCACTTTCCTGCCAAGACGCGCGCACGCGAGCGCGGCCTCGCACGCGGCATGGCCCGCACCGACCACGATTATGTCGAAGTCACGATCCTTCACTGGCTCTTCCTACTTCCCAACACAGAAGCGCTCAAATATATGTTGTAGAACATTCTCCGGTGTCGTCTCTCCCGTGATCTCGCCAAGGGAGGAAGTCGCGTCGGCAGCTTCGATCGCCGCCAGTTCCACCGGTCCGTTCTCTTCAAGCAGCGATATCGCCCGCCGCACCGCCTGACCCACCCGTCTGAGCGCATCAACGTGGCGCACGTTCGTCACCGCAGGCGCGGCGCTGACGGATGTTCCCTCAAAGATGGCCACAGACATCGCCCTCTGTAGCTCAACCAGACCTTCAGCTCTCAGCGCTGAAACCTCCACCGCCTTCACCCGCGACGCCTTCTCTGTTTCGCCCCTACTGGTGGTCCCAGCAGCTCCAGTGCCAAAGAGGTCAACCGTCTTCAATCCGCAGTCGCCGTTAGTTCGTGGAACAAGATCTCGCTTGTTGAGAACAACAACTGTTCTCTGCCGGTCGAGCTGTCCAGCTATCACCTTGTCATCATTGGTAACACCGGATGCCATATCGAGCACAAGGAGTACGACGTCCGCCCCTGCTGCTGCTGCCTGTGCCCGCGCCACGCCCTCTGCCTCTGCTGGGTCTGCAGTGCTCCGCCACCCGGCTGTATCTATGAGACGAACCGGCACACCCTCCAGATCAATTGTCTCTTCGATCGCGTCGCGCGTCGTGCCAGGCATCGCAGTCACGATCGCTCGCTCTCGTCTGAGGAGCGCGTTAAGAAGGCTCGACTTGCCGACGTTTGGCCGCCCCACTATTGCAACCGACACTCCCTCCCGCACGGCCGCCCCGACTGCGCAGTCTGAAAGAAGGAGGTCAACAGAACACGCACACGTGTGCCCGAGTTCTGCTATCGCTGTGAGGGTAGAACTCTCTATGTCGTCATCTGAGAAGTCTATGAGGGATTCTACTTCCGCCCGGAAAACAAGTAGTTCCTCACGCAGCAGCCCGAGACGTTTAGACAGCGCCCCTTCAAGCTGACCCAGGGCGAACTCCAGACCGCGGCGCGTCTTCGCTGACACTATGTCCGCGATCGCCTCAGCCTGGACCAGATCAATGCGGCCACCGAGAAGCGCCCGCTCAGTGAACTCGCCCCGTCGAGCCATTCTGGCGCCGGCATCGAGGCAGACTTCCAGGACTCGCCGCGCCGGCATCGCTCCGCCGTGACAGCCAAACTCGACAACATCCTGGGTCGTGTATGTGCTGGGCGCCAACATGACGGTCGCGAGGACTTCGTCAACCTCGCGACCCGTCAGATCAATTATGTGGCCGTGGTGTACGGTGTGGGATGAAGCGCCAGCAAGGCGCCGCGCGCCCCTGAAGATCCTGTCCGCCGTCAAAACGGCGGCGGTGCCCGTGATCCGAACAATGGCGATCCCGCCAGGTCCGATTGCGGTAGCGATGGCAGCAATTGTATCCCCGGGCACATCTCTCACAACCAGCTCCGCCCGCGAGCGCAGACCCGACACATCGTCCAGATTACCTCTTTCTCCTCCTGCGGGAGCGGCTTTTCGGCTTCTCTTTCGCAGGAGCCACAATGATGCTCTTGACGCGACCTTGTCCGACGCTGCGCGTTACGACGCCCGTGTCATTCCTGAGCGCCGCGTGAACTGTCTTCCGCTCTTCCGACCCAAGCGGTTCCATGGTCACCTGCTGCTGCGCAGATTTGACCTGCTCGGCCAGGGAAAGCGCTTTTGACTTGAGGAAGTCATCCCGGCGGCTCTTGTATCCGCTGACATCGAGTATGATTTTTCTGGATCTGAAATCGTCTCGCTGGAGCATTCTGTTCGCTATATATTCCAGCGCACCCAGCGTGTTTCCTGACTTGCCGATCAAAAGGCCGTCCGCACCTGCCGTCTCTATGTTGAAAACGTGCGTGCTCTTGCTCTCAGTGACGTGAAGCTGGCAGCTGAAATGCATGAGCCTGAGAAGATCTCCCACTATCTCCTCCGCACAGTCGCGCGACGAAACTTGTTGTGTCACCCGAACCTTCGCGGGTCTGCCTGGCAAGAGGCCCAGGAAACCGCGTCGTGGTTCTCTGATGATCTTGATGTCGGCATCATCTCTAGAGATGCCAAGTTCCTTCAGGGCTGTCATCGTCGCTTCGGCGACGGTCCTTCCTGTGGTCTCGGTTGCGCGAGTCATTTCTAGAAGTCCTCCCCTGATGCCTCGCCTCCGGTCGACTTACCTCTTCTTTCGACGCTTGCCCTTCAGTCCGCCGTTTCCGCCTGGCGTGGTGGGCGTACTCCCGGCCCCGTCGCTTACAGAAAAGCTGGGCGCCGACGTCGATGAAGATGTCTGCTGTGATGTGTGCTCGGCTGCGATCGGCGGCTCCGTCGCCGTATCGGGGCCGCGGTGGACATAGTACTGTTGCACGATACTCAGAACGGTATTGACGAACCAGTAGATCACCAGGCCCGACGAGAAGTTGTAGAAAAGCGCCGTGAAGATAATTGGCATCATCTTGCCCATCATCGCCTGCTGTGGATCCTTGGATGTGAAGCGCTGCTGCACGAGCATTCCCAACCCCATCAGTAGAGGAAGGACGTGGATGGGAAATCCGGAAACTTGGAAGATCGTGTCGGGCTGCGAAAGGTCCGTGATCCAGAGAGCAAACGGCGCACCTCTGAGCTCGATAGTGGTTCGGAGCACCTGGAAGAGTGCAATGAACACCGGCATCTGGAGAAGCATCGGCAGGCAGCTCCCAAGTGGATTCACTTTCTCTTTCTTGTAGAGCTCCATCTGGACCTTCGCCAGCGCCTCCTTGTCGTCCTTGTGCTTCTCCTGCAGCGCCTTGAGTTTGGGCTGCAGTTCCTGCATTCGCTTCATCTCTGCGAAGCTCTTGTGTGTGAGCCGGTAGAAGACGAGCTTCGTCAGGACTGAAAACAGAATGATGACGAGTCCGTAGTTTGGGATCCAGCCATGCGTCCACACGAGTGCGCGGAGCATGAGAACAGACAATGGCCGTGTGAATTTCCATCCAAGATCGACGGCCGCCTCCAGCCCCAACCCCAGCTTAGAGATCCCGAGGTAATCCTGAGGTCCCGCGTAGACGCTGAATGTTCGCGCCGTCGCCCCGGCACCCAGATCCATGACGCCCTCAAAGCTGGTCGTTTTCGCCTCGCCGTCCCCAGACATTTCGATCTCGCGGAAGGCCGCGTCGATGGGCACGACGGCAACCATGAAATACCGCGACGTCGCGGTCGCCCATGTTATCTCGCCTGACTTCTTCCTGCTCTCCTTCTTGAGCTTCCCGAGGTTCTCTCTCTCCACGCCGCCATCGATCATCGCAACCGAAGCGAGAGACTTCTCGTCCTCCTTCCGCTCCGTGGGCGTAATCCCCGGCCACCCAATTCTCAGATCTCGTTGTGCCGCCGGGCCGCTCGGTCCTTCCACCGAGACGCCAACCGTGAATATGTAACTGCCAGACTGAAACACATACTCCCTGGTGACACGCAACCCCGCCGCGTTCGTTGCCTCGAAGACGACTGTCGTGGTGCGACCGTCGGACAGCACAATGTCCCGCGGTCCGCTGTACCCGAACGTCCACTCGCTCACATCCACGGTGGTTGCACCGCTGGTAACGGTGACGTCCAGCCCCTGGCTGCCCTCTGGAACCAGATCAACGGCCTCGCCGTCCAGTCCCCTGTGCTCGTGGAGTCGCCACGACACAAGCGCTCCACCCCTTGTCGATAGAGTCGCCGCCCAGAGCTCCGATTCAACTGAGACCAGGGTCGCCTGTGTGCCCACACCCGCGACAAGATCAGCTGGGGCGCCAGCCTCGCCATATGAGGCGTCAGCCACCAGCGCACTCTCAGTTGCACCAGCGTCACTGGACACAACCCTCTCGGCCACGTCACCGGCCACGCTCTCAACAGCCGGCACCGTTCCTGCGTCCAGCGTCTGATCCTCGCCTATTGGTGTGAACAGAAATCTCTGTCCAACAAAGAACACCAGAAACACGAGGACGATCATCAAAAGCAACCGCTTCTGATCCATCAATACCTCCTACATTCATTACGTCACGAATCTCAGCTCTGCGCGGACCGATCCCCACCACCCGGCACAGGGTCAAAGCCCCCGTCTGCCCACGGGTGGCATCGCACCACGCGCCGAACAGCAAGCCATGTGCCGCACAGAAATCCGTACGACAGCAGCGCGTTCGCGGCATATTCTGAACATGTCGGGGTGTAGCGACAGCTCGCGGGGAGAATGGGTGATATGAGACGCTGGTACACACGTACAATCATCACCAGCGCTCTGGTGAGAACCAGGGGTCTCCCATCTGAAGGTCTGATAATCCGCATCTAACCGACAACCCATGGCCGCACTCGCGGCCTTAGTTTCCCCGTTTCAGCCTGTCTTCTCGGAGGCGCATCGAAGTGCGGCATTGAGCGCGTCTGTGATCTCGGTGTGCTGCGCTCGGCCTGCCTTTTCGGTAGCCACAAGGACGAGGGTCTTGACTCCAACCAGGTCTACATCGCTGGTCCTGAATGCTTCACGAAGGACCCTCCTCGCGCGGTTTCTCTTGACCGCCCCTCCGACTCGCTTTCCCGCCAGGAATGCCACACCCGGCGGCCCCACACCTCTCTCGTAGTGCAGTCTGAAGTAGGGTGTCCGCACCACGGTTCCTGCGCGCATCACCTGCGACAGAAGCCGGCGCTTCCTGATGATCCGACTTCTGGACAGCGTGTTGGACGACAAAGCGCACCTACCGGGTTGTCAACCGCTTCCTGCCCTTTGCACGACGGCGGGCCAGAACACGCCGTCCTTCCGGAGTAGAACTCCGTGCGAGAAATCCGTGCTTCCTCTTGCCCTTACGCTTCTTTGGCTGGTAGGTTCGCTTCATTATACCCTCTGAGTGTTCACGTTCGTGTGCTGTCTGACTGCGTCCAAACGTAGAAGTTTACTGTTCCGAACTGTCCCTGTCAAGTCGATTCTCCACTCCATCACGCCGCTCAACACCCACTCGCCACCCTCCCGCGATCGTGCAGCCCTCCACCACCCCTCGACACCCCAACTGTCTCCGCCCCCTCTCACCCTCCCCACACACCAAAACCCACCCCCAGTGCACCCGCCCCCCCAGACCCGATCGCCATACGCTCCCTCACTCCTCCGAGCCCCACCTCCTCCCTCTCCCCAACCCCCGGTTCACACCGTCACATACACTCCCATTTCCCTCCTTCAATTCACCCCACTCAAACCCCCCTCTCACAACACCTTACACACCCTGTGGAAAAACTCTCTTCTCCACCAAGAAAGTGCTTGCCCTCCCTTTCCCTCCGTGCTAGCATCCGCCTCACCACAGGCGCGGTTGATAAGTCTCTGTCCGGCCACCACGCCGACACAGAGCAGACACGAATACTGGCCGCTTCAGCAGGCTTGGCCATCACGAGACACCACAGGTGCCTCCGTGGTCACTGGCTAAGTCTACAACAGACGCGCACTTCCGTGGTTATCCACACTTGGGGGTTGTGTTGTCGATAACATCGCACCTTGATTGCTCCGCATTCTGCGCGCTTACGCGCCTGTACCTCGACAAGCTCCCATTTACCTTGTGTGTGGATAACTTGTCAACATCACGTGGATAACATGCGAACAACTCTTTCTCCTTCTGATCTGTGGGCTCACTGCCTCGAGACGATCCGCGCCGAGACCGAGAACCAGAGCTTTCGGACCTGGTTCGAGCCGACGCGCGGTGTCGAGCTCACGGATGATCTCCTCAAGATCGAGGTCCCCAATCGCTTCTTTGCCGACTGGCTTGAGGAACACTACATGTCCCTGATCCTCTCGGCCCTGGAAGAGCACGCCCCATCACCTCTTAGAGTGGAATTCCACGTCGCCCACCGCCGGCCCGATGAGTACGAACCGGTCTCCAGGCGCACGCCGGCACCACCATCTTTGGCCACGGCTACAACTCCTCGCTGCCTCCTTAATCCGCGATACACCTTCTCCACTTT
>JAUVLP010000057.1 GCA_030600655.1 Candidatus Eiseniibacteriota bacterium | reverse complement strand
ATCGATATGCGTGGGGGAAGAGGGATCCTGGCGCGGGTGGATCTCAGGAGCCCGAACAGAGTCGGAAAGTACGGCGTCAATCGAGCGGATCTTGAGAGAGTGGGTGTGTCCGCGCTTGAGCGAGGCATCGCCGTATCGCGCCTGATCGTAATGGACGAGATCGGTCGAATGGAGCTCTGTTCCAAGAGCTTTCAGGAGGCCGCGATCCATGCTCTCGATTCCGAGACTCCAGTTTTCGGCACGATTCAGGACCGAAGCAATGAGTTCCTCGATGCTGTGCGTGCGAGAGATGACGTGGAGGTTGTTCGCATCACCCAGGACAATCGGAACACGATGCTCCTGACCGTGATCGACAAGCTCAAGGTTATCATCGGAGGTGGTATCTGATTCTGGTCCGGCCCTCACATGGTCTTGTTGAATCGTGCGGGCGGCCAGGTGCCCGCCTTGATGCCGCCGGCGAGTATGAGAAGCACGGACGCGGCGGCGAGCGGGACGACGAGAAGAAGTGTAGTGCGAAGCGCTGACTCCGGTTCGTAGGCATCGATTTTCAAAAGAATTGAGGAAATCGCTACGAGTGCCTGGAGTCCAAGGATCACTCCGGAGGCGGTGGGCCAGCGTGTGCCGAGGATACCGGCGCCGACTGCTATCATAGCGAAGATAATCTTTGCCATGGCCACAGGTAGCGACGCATTCTGGGGGGTGAGTGTTATCCCCAGCCAAAGAACGGCGAAGAGCGGCGCGACGAGAGTCGCGATCACCATCATTGTCTTCCATCTCATCGTTCCGGGATACTCTTCGCTGGGCAAAGCACTCCCCCTGTCGGTACCCTTATCATGCAGAGACTACTTCCGCAGGAAGCGATGGCGCAAGAGGATTCAATGGGGAGGAAACGATGAGACTGAGACCGCTCTGGGCCATCACGGTTCTGGCCGTCATATTTGTTCTAGCAGTAGGCCTTCCATTGGGTGCGCACGGGAAATCTGCCATGATCACCTTCAAGGTCCACACTCCAGAATATACCCCGGAGGACGCGCGAATCTACATCTCCGGCAGTCACATCTCTCTCGGGCCGTGGGACCCCGGCAAGGTGGAACTCGGCAATGTAGGTGACCAGCTCTACGCCATTACCCTTGTGCTTCCAGTGGGGACTGCATTCAAGTTCAAATTCACGCGGGGCAGCTGGGGAACGGTGGAAAAGGGGGCGAGCTTCGAAGAAATCGCGGACCGCGAGTACGAGGTCGCAGGTGACGAATCTGTTCCGGTAACCGTGGAGAACTGGCGTGATTTCTCGCCGACCCCGGAAACGCACAGCGTCACGGGGGATGTCGATCTTCTGCTTGATTTCGCGGCTACCAAACTCGGTAACACGAGAGCGATCGTGATACTGCTTCCTCCCGGTTACCACGATGATGAGGAGCAGAGGTATCCGGTTCTGTACATGCACGATGGCCAGAACCTCTTCGATGCGGGGTCGGCCTTCATAGGCGTCGAGTGGAACGTTGACGAGACAACGACACGCATGATAGAGGAGGGCCAGGTTGCGCCTCTCATCGTCGTCGGTATCTACAACACCGGCGATCGTGTCTACGAGTACACGCCCACCGAGGATCCAACCAGAGGAGGGGGGGGCGCCAGACTCTACGCCGACTTCATCATCAATGATCTCAAACCATACATAGACGTGGAGTACAGAACGCTTGCGGATGCGGAGCACACCGGCGTGATGGGCTCGTCACTCGGGGGGATCGCATCACTCTACCTCGGATGGACGCGTCCGGATGTCTTCACGCGCATCGGAGCCATGTCGTCCTCGTACTGGTGGGCTGATAGCCAGATCGTGCGCATGATCGAGGAACTGCCGCCTCCTGAAGGGCTCAAGATCTGGATGGACATGGGAACGGCGGAGGACCGCACCGACAGGAACGACGACGGCATCAGCGATGTCATTGAGGTTCATCGGGCCGTGAGAGATACGCTGATCGGGTACGGCTTCAAGCTTGGACGGAACCTCAGATACGTCGAAGACGAAGATGCTCCCCACAATGAGAGGGCGTGGTCGGCCAGATTCCCGAGAGCACTGAAGTTTCTCTTCCCGGCAGGGCGGAGCTAGAGCTGGACTGCAGGGGATCACATTCCCGGCAGGACGACACCAGACCCGGATTGCAGGGGATCACACGGAGAGAGTATGACAGACATCATCCTTGTGAGGCACGGTGAGACGGAGTTCAACAGGGAAGGCGTCTTCCGCGGCCGTTTTGATGTGGATCTGAACGATTGCGGTCGTGAGCAGGCGAAGTTGCTGGCAGGAGTGCTCAAATCGCCTCCGGTCGTGGCCGTGTACGCAAGCCCGCTTGCAAGAGCGCTTGCTACGGCACGTGCGATCGCCGGGGAGCACGGACTGGAGCCTATCGTCGACGAGGCGTTCAACAACATAGACCTCGGTGAATGGCAGGGTGTGAAGAAGGCGCACGTCCGCGATACAGAGCCGGACGCCTGGAAGCTCTGGACGACCGAACCCGAGCATCTCAGGATACCTGGAGGCGAGACGCTTGCTGAGATCCGGGCGCGCGCTTACCCTCGTCTGCTGGATCTTGCCGCCAGACACGACGGCGAGCGCATTGCCATCGTTACTCATCGATCGGTCGCTCGCGTTCTGGCGGGCGCCGTGCTCGGTATGACGGAAGGGTATTTCTGGAAATTCTACATGGACAACGCCGGTTACTCGCTTCTCCAATACAACGGGAGCGGCTTCATGATAGTCCAATGGAACGCGATCCATCATCTCAGGCAGAGAGTCGTTGAGCGCTATTAGAAGGAAGAACATCCATTGAGTGCTGTCAGTGAAGAACTATTCCAGGAGGGCTCTGTGAAGACCCACAGCGGGCATTTTGCCGGGATCCAGACGCTGTTTGTGCTGTTGACCCTTTCATTCATGGCTGTGACGACGGGCGCCCAAGAGCCGATTATGAATGCCAGGCAGCCCGCACCCTCGCCTGACGGTAGTGCGATAGCATTCTCCTATGCGGGAGATCTGTGGCGTGTCTCATCAGATGGTGGGAGAGCACAGCGCTTGACTGTCCACGAAGCCTACGACGACGTTCCACGGTGGTCACCCGACGGTGCCGCACTCGCTTTCAGCTCGAACAGAATGGGGAATGGTGATGTCTACGTCATGGATGCGTGGGGAAGTGTTCCCAGGAAGCTAACCTGCCACGATGCATGGGACAGGGTTCAGTGCTGGACTCCAGCTGGCGGTTCACTCTTCTTCACATCTCAGCGGGACACAACGGAGAGCGAGCTCTACGAGATCTCCATCGACGGTGGCATGCCGCGGCGAGTTATTGCCGACGACGCTTACAGCGCCTCGGTCTCGCCGGACGGCCGCTGGATAGCGTTCGTCCGCGGACACACTCCGTGGTGGCGCCAGCACTACCGGGGAAGCGCGTCGCGTGACATCTGGCTTCGCGCTTACGGCGGCGGCCCCAGCTATCACATCGTGTCCTACGCCGGCGACGACGATAGACCGATGTGGGGGAGCGATGGTAAGACACTCTTCTTCATGTCCGAGCGTGACGATGCGGTAGCGAACATCTGGAAGGTCTCCCTCGATCTGCCGGATGGAAAAGCGATTTCTGCCCTCCCTGGAGACGATGGAGGACCGCGGGTCACCGTACCTGAGCAGGTGACGTTCCACGACCACGATGGAGTGCAGGCGGCGACCATCTCGAACGATGGAACGCTGATCACGTACGAGTGGAACGCGGGAGTCTGGAAGCTCGCCACCGATGGTGGGGAACCGGAACTCGTCGAGATCTTTGCGCCAAGTGATATCAGATGGAATGAGGATCTGCGGCTGACCCTGTCGAGCGGTGTCACGAAGTATGCCCTGAGTCCGGATGAAGTCCAGCTGGCCCTCATTGTGCGGGGCGAGGTCTTCGTTTGCCCTTTCGATGATGGCGATACGGGAACCGCAATGCGGATCACCAGGACGGCGGCACGAGAGCGAGAACTGGCCTGGATGCCCGATGGCAAAACGCTTCTCTTCACGTCTGATCGGGAGGGGAACTACGACATCTATGCTGTCCGGTCGACGGACGATGAAGAGGAACTGCTTTCGAAGTCGCTCAGACGCGAGATCGTGCAGCTGACCGACTCGCCGGAGGATGATGAGAGGCCAATGGTCTCGCCGGATGGAAGTACCGTCGCGTACCTGCACGGCGATGACTACCTCTGGGTGATGGAGCCCGACGGATCCGGCAGGAGAGAACTGCTTCCGGATGCCGACATCCTTCACGTCAGTTGGTCGCCCGACAGCAAGTGGATCGCCCTGTCTCGTACGACGCTGGCACACAGGGAAGACATCTATATTCTGCCGTCCGGCGGAGGAGATGCACACAATATCACCGACCACCCGAACGACGATTTCCAACCTCAATGGACTAACGACGGGAAACGTCTCTGCTTCGCCTCGCGGACGGATAACGGCCAGTACACATTGAAATACATCTGGCTGACGCGTGGTGACTACTGGATGACGGACGAGGAGCGTGAGGACGCGGAAGACGCCGAAACCGGAGAGGGATCCGATGGGGACGATGAGACCGAAGATGAGGACGGTGCCGTCATCGTTGAGATAGACTTCGATGGCATCAACGAGCGCACCATTACGATCATGAACATGCGGGGTGGCTACGACTTCTACTCGGCTACGCCGGACGGACACCATTTCGCATTCCGCTCAGGGACGCTGGGGAGCGACGATCTCTGGATAATCGACTGGGAGGGCAACAGGCTTCGACAGGTCTCTGAGGGAGGAGCGGGTCCTGACGAGATCGTGTGGGGTGCTGATGGAGCGACCTGTTACTACATCAGCCGCGGCAGGCTGAAGAGCGTGTCGATATCTTCCGATGATGGAAGCATCAGCGGGCGGGGACAGGTTGGTTTCTCCGTCAGGACGACTGTGAATATCCCTGATGAGCGCCGTCAGATGTTCAACGAGGCATGGCGACTCCTGTGGAATGGCTTCTACGATCCGGAGGTCCACGGTGTGGACTGGGAGGCGATGAGGGAGAAATACGAACCCGGGGCAATCGCTGCGTATACCGAAGAGGAGTTCCGTGCGGTAGTGAGAGAGATGATCGGTGAACTCTCAGCATCGCATCTGGGTATCTACAAGTGGGGTGGTGGGGGTATCGGCACCGGCCGGCTGGGAATCCGGCACTTAGAGAACTGGGACGGGCCGGGATTGAAAGTGAGAGATGTCATTTCCGACAGCCCCGCCGACCGAGCCGGTGTCACGCCCGGCGATTACGTTCTCTCGATCGATGGCCGGACGATCGAATCCGGTGACAACTGGATAGGATTCCTTCAGGACACGGTCGGCACCAGGATCATCATGGAAATCGCAGACAACGCGGCGGGGAGGAAGGCACGTGAGATTGAGATCCGCCCCGTCAGTGGTGGGACGATACGAAGTCTGATCTATGAGGAATGGGTAAGAAGGAACCGGAAGGTGGTGGAGGAGAATTCAGGCGGCCGGGTCGGGTATCTGCACATAGCAGGGATGGGGGTCGGCAACCTCTTCGAATTCGAGGAAGACTTGTTTGCCCAGGGCTCAGGCAAGGATGCGCTCGTCATTGACATCCGCGGGAACGGTGGCGGGTCGGTTCATGATCAGATTCTGAGGTTCCTGGACAGACGCCCGTACGGGTATACTACGAGCCGGACGAGACCCCCGACCAGAAACCCGCTCGAGTTGTGGGGGAAACCGCTCGTTCTGGTGATAGATGAGACATGTTACAGCGACGCGGAGATCTTCCCCATGGGGTGGAAGGTTTTGGAACTCGGTCCGGTAGTAGGCATTTCCACGTTTGGCGCCGTCATCGGGACGAACGACGTGGGGCTCATAGACGGAACCATGTTCCGGATTCCGGGATCAGGCTGGTTCGACCTGGACGATCGCAATCTTGAGAACTGGGGTATCGAACCCGACATCTTTGTTGAATCACCCCCTGAGGAGGCCAGTCGTGGCCACGACGCGCAGCTCGAGAAAGCGATCGAGGTCGTACTTGAGGTGATAGGGGGCGAGTAACCGAACGCCGCAGTCGGGGCTTGTGTGGAGTTCCCAAGCGTCGCATACTGACCTGCGTTGATCGTGCCATGTGAATCTCTATATGCGGGAGACCAGAATGAAGACTCTACTTGTCGGGCTGTCGCTTATGCTCCTTCTTGCCGGAGCCACTGTGACCTATGCTGATCTTCTGACCATCGGCGTCGGCGTGTACGGCGGGATGAGCATGCCGATAGAGATGGACACAGAGATGGGATCGATCGTCGGGGCGAGGGTGAAGGTGCTTCCTGCGATACCCCTCGTCGGCATCGAGGCGTACTACGCATCCGTCAACCAGAAATCACCCCGCGATCTGTGGGACGAGCAGGACCTTGATATCGTCTTCGATGGCGACACGTACAGTACTTTCGGCGCGAACCTTCTGATCGGTGGTCTGAGCGGACCGGGCGTCAGGACGTTCGGTATTGCAGGTATCAATTTTGTGGAATTTGATGACCACGGCACGGAGGAACTCAAGTACGGTGGTGAGCTGGGTGTCGGCGTAGAGATCGTGCCGCCCTTCATCGATCTCGGGATCGAGGGGCGTGCCTCGGTGATGCTCCTTGGTTGGGACGAAGGGCCCGACAGGAAGCTTTCCACAGTGACAGTGGGGGTCAACTACTACTTCTAGCAACGGACGGGTGACCGCACGGACACGCATTGCCGTTCAGTGTGAGCGCCCCGAATAGTGCCATCCTCATGCGCAACATGCTTGGATCATAGTGAAGCCCCCGCCGGATGACGGGGGCTTCGCTGCGTCAACTTCGTTCAATTCGACTACGCTATTTCAAAAGCGTCATCTTCCGTGTTGCTTTCTCCCCGCCGTAGGAGAGTTCGAGGAAATAGATGCCGCTCGCTGCAGGGAATCCATCTGCTCTACGTCCGTTCCACCTCACCGTGTGTGGGCCCGGATCCTGAACACGGTCCACGAGTATCGTCACGAGCCGCCCGTCAACGGTGTAGATGCTGAGAGTCGTCTTTGCCTTCCCGGTTGCGACCGGGTTCAGCACGTAACTGATCGTGGTCGAAGGATTGAACGGATTTGGTGCGATCCCGGTGATCGAGAACGTCCGGCCGCTTGGGATGATGCCGTTGTCACCAACGCCCGTGCTCTCAGGCCAGTTGGCGAACGAACCCGTGATTGCCAAGGCGAATGCCTGCGGGGCGTGCGGTACCGTGGCTCCCGATACCGTGATCGTGTATGTGCCCGTGGCCGGGCTGTTGAGCAGGACGACCTCCTCCACGTTGCGTGAGTCAGCCGTGCCGCCGGTTGTGGACTGTCCGCCGCTGAAGACATTGCCCAAATACGTGCCGCCGGGTCCCGTGAGAGTCATGTTGAGGTTGTTCTGTATGGCGACGCTGGCGCCGCTGGAAGCAGGGTAGTCGCTCCAGACAAGCACGATCTCAAGCGGAACCGAGGACGAGTCTACCTCGAACTCGAACTGATCAGTCCCAGCCTGGCTTACACCCGGTGTGATGTCATGGGCGATAAGCTCCCGGGCATCCCCGTCGAAGAAGAGCACGTCGTCCAGGAGTACTCGTCCCCATCCCTCGTTGTAGTTAGGAATGTCGGCCGAAGCTATGTCTGTGGCTGAGTTCATGAGACAGGCCTTGATGAGCGCGGCGCTCGGATTCAGGCCATCGCCCGGCACTTCTTCGCCGCTTGGATACCATCCGTTCTCAAAATACTGGCGTGCGAGTGCGGCGCACCCGGCGACGGCCGGTGTCGCCATCGAGGTTCCCTGGAAGGGGGATCCGACGACCGCACATGTCTCAGTCGGCGGATTGCCGGGGTGATTGTTGGCGGAGTTCACATACGTATCGCTTGCCTCTCCGCCGGGCGCGCACAGCGTCGGCTTGTAGCGGTTATCAAACGCTGGTCCTCTGCTCGAATACCCGGCCATCGTGTCCTGATTGAAAGGTCTTCTCGTAGCGCCCACCGTGATGCAGTTCTTTGCCGTGCCGGGGAATCCAACGGTGCCGGAGCCGGGTCCAGCGTTGCCTGCGGCGAAGACGAAGAGGAAGTCCTTATTGTTCCAGGTGAAGCTGTCGAGGTTCTGCGCGTACGAGTCGTAGCTGTTCTCGGAGCCGCCCCAGGAGTTCGAGTGGATCCTGGCTCCGGCGTTGTACGCGTCCTGATACGCGGACGTGCAGTTGTCGGGAACGGCGATGGTGCCGACGGAGCAGGCCCACTCGTCATCGGCGCCGATGTCCTGCATCATGAGCTTGGCCTTGTAGGCGACTCCGTTGTAGTCGTAGTTGCTTGGATTGACGTAGGACTGGTCGCCTGCGAGCGTGCCACAGACGTGGGTTCCGTGGCCTGTGTCGCAGCCGTCGTAAGCTACCCCACCACCGTACAGTGTGTAGCTATAGACCTTGCGGTTCGCCGGCCCGGGCAGATTGCCTCCATCTCGGAACCAGCACGAATTGTAGTCGAGGCCGGAGTCCATGACGCAGACGAGTTGGTCTTCTCCGCGGATGCCCTTGTCCCAGATCGGAGTCTGAGCGGAGATGTTTGACTGGACGCACCAGACGCCGCGATCGTTCATGAGGAGAAACTCGGGCTTCTCCTCGATCCACCAGACGTTGGCGAGCCTCGCGATCGAGTTCAACAGAGTCGGGGAGGCGTGAACGACGACGAGTTTCTCGATCCCGTTGTCCGATGAACTGAGGACCTTCCCTCCGAGCGCCGTGATCGCCGACGAAGTGGTCTCGATATCATCGAAGACGCGAACCATCAGTGTCAGAAATGAATCAGCGGCTCGGTGAGGGGTCTGAAATTCATGGGTTCCGATCGTTGGGCTCATTTTGTATGCGGGGTGGAACAGACCGGTCCATGTGATCTCATCCAGATCTGCGAAGCTGGCGCGAGCATCGGTCGTTGCGCGCACGATATACGTATTGTCGGGGATGTAGGCGATCAGTTCTCCGCCGCCCGCAATGACTGCGTCCTTAAGGGCGTCGGTCGGCGGCCCGGACAGCTGGACAAGGTAGTATACAGCCTCGTCGGCCCCAGGCTCTTCTGCACGAAGCCACGACACGATCTCGGGCTCGCCTTCAGCTGGATCGAAGCTGTGTGTGATGAGGTGGATCGTGTCACCGGCGGCCGCGGGCAGGGCAGCGCAAGCTACCAGCAGGACAGACACGAAAAACACAGTAGAAACGAGAGGTCTTGACACCATGGGCCTCCTTATGTCGGACGGCGAAGTATCGCCGCCCTGATCAGCGGTCGTATTCCTTCCATTTCTCTCATCGATTCGATAGGGGCAGGGCAACCTTACCAAGCGCCGGCTAACCGTAGATTTCCGCCGGCTGACGCAACCTCAGGACGAGTTCCGCCCGACTCATAGATAGCACACAAAAGCTACCTTAGCAGAAATATGGGGGTGTTGTCAAGAATTGTGGCGGCAGTACACTGGCCCCGCTCTAGAACTCGAGCGTTCCCAGTGCGCCTCTGCTGTAGGAAATGTCGAGCGCTATGACTATCCCGCGCCGCTCCTCATCCAGGTCGCCGACAATCTCCTCGATTCCTTCAACGAACTGTTCGACAGCGCCCTTGTCGATCACCACGAGGAAGACATGGCCGAATTCCTGGCCTTCGGAGAAGACACGCGAGAAATCCGCAAAGAGCGGGACCTTTGTGAGGAAACCTTCTACATTGCGGGCGTCCAGCACGGTCGCACTGGTCGCGCCGACCTCCGTGAAGTACTCCACAATGGGCTCGAAGTAGTCGGAATCGATGAGCTCGAAAATGAGAAGCTGGTTCTCACCTGTCGATGTCGCCTTGCCTGCCGCGCCTTCCATTCTCTCGATTCGGTCGAAGATATCCCCGGGGACGTTGGCTGTGACGAGCGTTTCGATGAACGATGGATCGCTCAGGAGCCTGGCGACTTTGGCGAGGGTCCTGAGATAGTCCTGCGACTCGTCCGGCGGTGCAACCATCGCGATCACGAACTTCACAGGCAGCCCGTCTACGGAGCCGTACTCGATCCCTCGTTTCGCGACTCCGATGGCGCCGCATATCCGCTGAAGTCCCGCTATCTTCCCGTGGGGGATGCCTACCTCTTTCCCCACGCCCGTCGTGGCCGTTCTCTCGCGTTCGTTCAGAGCCTTCAGAATCGTCGAATTGTCGATCCCGGCGAGAGCCGGGTTCTTCTTGAGGAGAGACACCATCTCTTCGAAGAGTTCCTCTTTGGTCCTGGCCTTGAGGCTAGGATTGATACTTTTGATAACCACTGCTTCCAGGAGCTTCATCTGGCGACCTCCCTGCTTGCCTTGTCGCGCGCGCTTCTGGTCGATCCAGAAGCTTCAAGCGCGAACTTCGTCAGCGGTGGCCCGAGGACTTCGTTGACGAGGATCGATGCGAGTACGATGTTGACCATAGTTCCCATGTAGGGGAGATCCGTGAACGCTGCGGTGTCCTGCAGCACGAGAATAAGGCCTATCGCGACTCCCGCCTGTGGTAGGAGGGCGAGGCCGAGGTACTTGCGTGTCACCGGGGAATCCTGTGCCACGACGGCGCCTACATAAGTGCCTCCGTACTTCCCGATCGCCCTTGCGAGGAGGTAGACGATCCCAAGAGCACCGGTCGCCATGAGCGTCCTGATGTCCAACTCGGTTCCAGCCAGCGCGAAGAACGCGGCGTAGATGGGCGGAGCGAGCGGTTCGAGAATCCGCATGATCCTCGAGTTCTTAGGGGAAAGGTTTATGATAAGGAACCCGAGCATCATGTTCGCGATGAGGGGCGAGATGTGAAGCGAGATCGCGATCCCGCTGGTGAAGAGCACGAAGCCGAGCACAATGACGATGATCTCATTGCTTCTCTTCCTGTCGACGACCAGACGATGGACCACGTATCCCATCACGGAGCCGAGCGCGACGGAGAACAATATCTCCCTCAGTGGATGAAGCAGCATGGCTATAGGTCCGACGTTGCTCGTCCCTACCATTGTTGCCGCGAAGGCCATTACGAAACCGAAGAGAGTGATGGCGAAGGCGTCATCCAACGCTACCACGCCAAAAAGCGTGGAGACGAGAGGTCCGCGCGCTCGGAGCTCGCTCGCGATCGCGACGGTTGCGGCTGGGGCCGTAGCAGATGCTATCGCGCCCAGAAGAAGCGCCATCGGGAGCGGTGCATTGAAGAGATAGAGCGCACCGGCGACAGCGCCGAAAGTTATCATAAGCTGAAAGACCGTGATGATGAGTATGTTCCTGCCGGTCTTTCGCAGCTTGGAGACCCTGAACTCTGATCCGATCGTGATGGCGATAAGCCCCAGAGCAATGTGTGGAATCGGGGCGAGAGACTCGACGATGTGGTCGGGAACGACATTAAGGACCGACGGGCCGAGAACGAGTCCGGCAACTATGTAGCCGGAGATCGTCGGCAACTTGAATCGTGACGCTAGCTTGCCGCCCGCGAACCCGGCGAGCAGGAGCGCGCCGACACCGAAGATGAGGTTGCCGTGCAGAAGATTTCTGACATCGATGATTCCTTGCAGAACGGCTGACATTGGGTCTCCGGGTGCTTGTCGCCAACACGTGAAACCAATATGATAACACCTGCGGCACGTCATCGCCATAAGACCGTTCTATGGCACGTCATCGCCATAAGACCGTTCTATGGCACGTCATCGCAAGAAGGTCTGTTTTGGGGACCACCATAATCAACGGGGGCGTGGCGTGGCCGATCTGCTGCAATGACAAACTCCCGTGGATGTGGTATAATAATAAACAGAGGTTACCCAAGCCTTATCGTGGGTGAAAAGCGCCGGCCCTGAGATCTCACGGACCGGCGGGTGGGTAATGCCGCATTAGATATAGATGGGTGATACTACACTCGAACAGTGGAGGTGTGCCGTGCGGAAGTCGTTACTCGCGCTGTTCCTCGTGCTGTTGCTCTCGGCGACTCTCGTATCTGCGGAGACGATTGTTCTGGGCAGCGGTGTTGAGGCAATCACGGCTCGCGTAGTCGAGTCGGACATTACAACAACGGTAATAGAGTACGAGCTCTCGAGCGTCATCAAAGACGCTGTCGATATCGGTGGAGAGACGTACTACTCCATCTCGCTCGGTGAGGAGAGCAAGACAATGGAACTGGGTTTCCCTGCGGTTCCGAATGTCTGCCGAAGCATCATCATTCCCGATGATGCCGAGATGATTGTTCGCGTGATCTCCTCACGCTACGTGGAGTTCGTGGGTGTACCGGTTGTTCCGTCAAAGGGGAACATCACGCGTGATGTAAACCCCGCGAGTGTGCCTTACGCGTTCGACAAGTTCTACGATACCGATGGATGGTATCCATCCGAACTCGTGACGCTTCGCGATCCGTATGTTATGCGCGATTTCAGAGGCACCGTGGTCGAGCTCAATCCAATCCAGTACAACCCTTCGACTCAGACACTGCGCGTCTACGATTCAATCGCTGTCGAGGTCGTGAGCGTGGGTGCGGCGAAACGGAACGCACTGACGCAGAGACCCGCCCTCATGGATCGGGAGTTTCGCAACATCTACGCGCGCCACTTCCTTAACTTCGCCGATGCACCTCTCGATCGCTACCCGGCAGTCGATGACGGCGGCAACATGCTCGTCATCTGCTACGACGATGCAGGTTTCCTCGCGGAGATGCAGCCTCTCGTTGACTGGAAGAACCAGATGGGCGTTCCCTGTGAGATGGTCACGGTGACCGATGCCGGAGGCACGGCGGCTGCGATCGACAGCTACATCGAGAACTACTACAACACGAATGGCCTCACGTATGTTCTTCTGGTCGGAGATGCAGCGCAGTGCCCGACAGTCACGGTGAGTGATCTTTCCGATCCAAGCTACGGTCTCATCTCACTCGGCGACAGCTATGGAGACCTCTTCGTTGGACGTTTCTCTGCTGAGAACAGCGACCAGGTGGCCACCCAGGCCCTCAGAACGATCGAGTATGAGAAGAGGCCACAGGCCGGAGCAGACTGGTATCACAAGGGCATGGGTGTGGCATCCGACCAGGGCCCGGGCGACGACGGCGAATACGACAACGAGCACGAGAACTATATCAGGGACGATCTCCTCGCGTTCACCTACACGGAAGTGGATCAGATCTACGATCCAACCGGAACCTCAACCATGGTGACGACGGCTCTCGAAGATGGCCGGAGCATCATCAACTACACCGGTCACGGCTCGGAGACGAGCTGGGGTTCGACCGGGTTCTCGAACAGTCACATTGCCGCGCTTACGAACGACAACATGCTTCCGTTCGGAATGAGCGTAGCGTGTGAGAACGGCAACTTCAGCGGGACCTGCTTCGGTGAGGCCTGGCTCCGCGCAACGAACGCATCGAATGGCGAGCCTACGGGCGCGATCGCGTTCTACGCATCGACCATCAGCCAGTCGTGGAGTCCGCCAATGGACGCGCAGGACGAGATCGTTGATCTCCTGGTCGGAACCTCTGCCGAAGGGACTCGCCGGACCTACGGGGGGATCTGCTTCAACGGTTGCGGTCACATGATCGATGAGTATGGAGCGGATGGCGAGGACGAGTTTTACCACTGGACCATATTCGGCGATCCATCGCTTCGCGTACGCACCGACTCACCAGCTGCACTCACTGTAAATCATCTGTCGGTGATCTACCCGAACATGACTACGTGGGATGTTGAGGTGCTTGAGGGGAGCAGTCCTATCGATGAGGCGCTCTGCTGTCTCTACTACAATGGGACGATCTATGGCTCAGGGCTGACTGATGCTACAGGTAATGTCTCAATGGACATCACGACGATGGTGCCTGTCGGCGAAATGCTGACTCTCACGGTCACGGGTTTCAATACCGAAACCTACACGGCCGATGTCCAGGCCATCGTTCCTGTGACCTACACGATCGTTCCGTCGTCGATCCCGATCAACACCCTGACAGATGTCACGGTCACGATCCTGGATGACGGGGGACTGCCGCTGCCTGATGTCGAGCTCGCAGTCGACGGCTGGAGCTTCACAACTGTCGAGGGCACGACCAACATCGACGGTGAGGTGACCCTCTCGCTCGAGAGCGAGTACGGTCAGGATCTTACGATCGTCGGCAGTGAGATCGGCGAGACATACAACTGTCTCGAGGACGTCATCCCGGTAACGGGCGGTGTGGCTTTCACGAGCGCCGACATTGATGCGTCTGTGGAGTCGATCGGTCTCTACGGTGCGCTCGCTCCGTTCATCGAGGGCACGGTGGCGTTCACCAACTCCGAGACCGGTTTTGACTACACGATCGAAGGTTGTGGTCTCAACATCTCCGGTGGGTCCGGCGCTCAATCAGCGCTTGACGTAGCCGTGACCCCGACGAGCGCGGGCACGGTAGCGGCGGTCATGGGCAAGGCCGGGTTCAATATCTACTCTGAAGACGTCACGGTCCAGGTGGTGTACGGCCAGCTGGCGGGCGAGGTTTACGAGGCGCCCGCACGCGCTCCGATCGAGGGCGCCATCATCAAGGGTTACGCCTCAGGTGCAGACACGACCGGTGCGGCCCCCGTCTTCACGGCGATCTCGGGTCTTGGCGGCGTGTACACGGTAGAGGGTGATCTTGAGGTCGACCACTACGACGTCTACATCCTCAAGTTCGGCTACATCACGCTCCTTGAGGATGTATTCGTAATGTACGGTGTGAACGACGTCGACTTCTACATGGAGTTCG
>JAUVLP010000209.1 GCA_030600655.1 Candidatus Eiseniibacteriota bacterium | reverse complement strand
TCCCACCTGAACATCTCAACCTTCTCAGGTCGATCGTAGAAGAACTCCTCTAGATACGGCTCTATCTCACCAATCCAGATGTCTGGGAGCACATCCGGGAGGTTCTTTCCGTCCTTCATGAAGTACGAGATGCCCAGTTCGTAGTTCGCATCACCGATAACGTTGTTGACCTTCCTCAGCGCTGCAACGAGGGAGTCCGCCTCGAGATCGTGCTGCTCTAGATATCGTCTCAGAACGTCGTACTCGGGCTGAAGTCGAATGAACGAGAAACGTCTCCTCAGGGCGTGGTCGACGAGCGCGATGGAGCGATCAGCAGTGTTCATCGTGCCAACCAGATAGACATTCGGCGGAATCCGGAAGCTCTCTCCCCCTGCCGCAAGGGGAATCGCCTGATCCCGGTATTCCAAGAGGTACATCAGCTCACCGAACACGCGCGACAGGTGCGCTCGGTTGATCTCATCGATCAGCAGAACGCTAGGCGCGCCGTTGGCCTTCCGCTCGACACGCCTGCAGAAGTCGAGGAATCTCCCTGGCGCGAGGTCGTATGTGAGTCCTCCCTCGACAACCTCAGGCCTTATCCCCTGAATGAAATCCTCGTACGCGTAGGACGGGTGGAACTGAACTAGGTCCGTGACTCCCGTGGTGTCAGACACAAGCATACCAGCGAGCTTCCTGGCGACGAACGTCTTGCCGGTTCCAGGAGGCCCCTGGAAGATGACGTGTCGCTTCCGAAGAAGCTGCCTCTCCCATCTCTCGATGACATCGCTGCCGAAGCCGGTGTCGGATACAAAGTCTTCGGTTGTGTATGTCGGCTGCACGATGATGCTCATCGTATCCGCTCCAAGTGGAGCATCCGTTCGCTTTGCCTCCGGGCTCACACCGTCCTTGAGTGTCATCCTGAAGAAGGGAAACAGCAGGACGAAACTGTTTATGATCTCACTGATCAGATCAGCACGCGACATGCCGAGGATCTCATCGATTGACATGGCTCGGGCTATCCTACTGGACTCGTCGACGAGTTCGTCCAACCACTCCTGTGGCGTCACTGACTTGGAAGGGTCGTCGGAACCGCCCAAGACCAGGCTCGAGTCTCGCACGATCCTTTCCGCCAAATTCAAGGTCTCCACCGGGAACTGCTCTGCATTAGCCAAGAACACCTTAGCCTCATCGTCTGGGGCGTCGGCGAGGTTGAAGCCATAGCGGAACCCCGTGTGATCGATCGTAACGTAGAGCTGGCTCGACGCTACTCGCTTGCGCCCTTTCGGATAGAACGCCACCCAGAAATAGTCCCAGCAGGCGTTGTCACCAGTCTGACCCTGCTTGTAGAAGCGGGACTTGATGCGCGATTGTGTCTCGAGCGCGTCAAGCATGGACTCAGGAAGCTCCGCAGCCACGTCGTCCATGAGCCGGGACACAGGGTCGGCGATCAGCTCCTTCAGCTCGTTCCTGTGTCCATCATAGAAGGACTTCGACGGATCGGAGTGGAGCTCGCGCAAGAGATCGAACGCATCGTCTGAGAAGGGCGGTGCGCTATCGGATTTCCAGCCAGCAGCACCTTCACGGATCATGCCTCCTTCAGACAGTGCAAGAATCTCATCCACCTTCTCCTTCGTCAGCTTCACCATCGTCCGCTGCCATCCACGCTCGTTAACCTTGCGTGCGTTCAGATCGAACCACTCTATTGGCAGCCTGTGCCCGTGACGTTCCTCTTCGACGAAGTAGTACGGACCTGTCACGCGACCGATGCCGAGGACCTTGGACTTCCCGTGATTCGCGATGATTACCGAGCCAACTGGAATGCTGTGGAACTTCCAGAGCTGATCCGTCCCGGCCTTGGTCCAATCATCGTGCACCAACAGCATCTCGTCGCGCAGCTTGTTGAACTCCGCTCTCGAAAGGCCGCTGATGTCGCCAGGAGCTTCCCAACCGATGCCTATGTAGCCACCGTCGCGACATGCTTCCCAGTTCCATGCCCTCTCGCCGGGCGCGATCTTCCAGTACTGCTCAACATCCCGCTTGGCTCGCCCCTTACGCGCCCACTCCACGCGCTCGACGGCCTCGAGCCAATGGACGAACATGTCCAGTCGGTCACACGGCAGCATCTCCTTCAACTCAGGAGCATCCATCATCTCCAGTGTCTGCTGCAAGATGCTGAGTGCAACGTCGTTTGCCTCGGGATACTCGCGTATCTTCTGGCTCAGCTTCGTGTCGGCGATGTAGCTGTACACCCTGCGCGTCTTGTTGTTGCTGATCGTGAAATCGTCAGGTCTGAGAGCGTTCAGGATGGGCGTGAGGAAGCCGGTCTGGAAGCCCTTCATGTACGGCGTCTCATCAAGCGACTCACACTCACGGGCGAGCGCCGCCGGGTCGTCATTGCAGGCGACAACGAACTGCAGGATGCCCTCTGCGATTTGTGGCCAGTCGCTGGGCACGGTCCAGCCGACGTTCTCGAACTTCTTTCTCAGATCCCCTGCCACAGCCGGAGCTATGTGCGTCCACCCACCCTTCGCCCTGTTAGAATCGCACTCTACATGGGGAAGCAGCTTCAACAACACCTCGTCTGTGACATCCTCACCACGCGCGGCCCGTTCCTGGATCATCGCGAGGTTGGCTCGCGCCTCCTCCCGAGACGCGGGGTAGGCAGCCACGTGGTGCTTTCCAGCGTCGGTAGCGGGGTAAGATGAGGCGAACTTCTTGAACAGGGACTCGATTTCCTTCAGCTTC
>JAUVLP010000169.1 GCA_030600655.1 Candidatus Eiseniibacteriota bacterium | reverse complement strand
ACGAGCGGGGTGCGGTTCGTCGTCTTCGACCACAACGCCATAGCTGTCGCCTCTGCTTATCAGGAGGTACCTCTTTACTACCCCGAACCAGGCTGGGTGGAACAGGACCCGGAGCAACTCGTAGAGATGACCCTGACCGTGATCCGCGCGGCCCTTGCTCAAGGCAATATTCAGCCCGCTGACTTGGCGGCAGTTGGGCTCACCAACCAGCGAGAGACGACGGTCGTGTGGGATCAATCGACCGGAAGGCCCGTCTATCCGGCGATCGTCTGGCAAGATCGCCGCACAGCCGGCCGCTGCCAAGAGCTTCAGGGCACGGAGGCGGCGCGGATGATCCGTGCCCGGACCGGGCTTCCTATCGATCCCTACTTCTCCGCGACCAAGATCGAGTGGCTATTGGAGAACGTCCCCGAATTAGCCGCCCGTGCCGCACGCGGTGAGGTTCTATTCGGCACGGTCGACACGTGGCTCTTGTGGCACCTGACCGGTAAGCATCTCACCGAACCGACGAACGCCTCGCGCACCCTCTTGTACGATATACACGAAGGAGAGTTCGACCCAGATCTCCTCTCGCTCTTTGATATTCCTGTTGCTTGCTTGCCAGCGGTGCAACCGAGCCTGTCCGTCTTTGGCCACACGCGTCCGGATCTCTTTGGGGCGAGAATCCCCGTAGCCGGGATCCTCGGGGATCAGCAGGCGGCTCTCTTCGGCCAGACGTGCTTCACCGCCGGAGAAGCGAAGGCGACCTGGGGAACCGGCGCGTTCCTCCTTATGAATACCGGTCAACAGCCGATCACGAGCGAACACGGCCTTCTCACCACTATCGCCTACGCCTCCCCGGATGAGCCCCCATTCTACGCCATCGAAGGATCGATCTTCGTGGCCGGGGCGGTGATCCAGTGGTTGCGCGACGGATTGGGGATCATCAAGGACGCAGCACAATCGAATGCCCTTGCCCAAGCAGTATCGTCCACAGAGAACGTCTACTTCGTCCCCGCGCTCACCGGCTTGGGTGCCCCACACTGGGATCCGTACGCTCGTGGTACGATCCTCGGGATCACACGCGGCACACGGCGAGAGCATATTGTGCGTGCGGCGCTCGAGGGGATCGCTTATCAGACATACGACGTGGTACGCGCGCTGGAAGACGACACCGGTGAATGCATGAACGAGCTTAGAATTGACGGCGGTGCGGCACGAAACGACTTCCTTTGCCAGTTTCAGAGCGATCTCCTCGGAATTCCGCTCGTGCGCCCGTCCATCCTGGAGACGACCGCCCTTGGTGCGGCGTTCGCCGCTGGGGTCAGTATCGGGTTCTGGGAGGATTTAGCCGCCTTGCGCAGCCTCTACCGCGTGGAACAACGCTACACGCCGCTGATGAAGGAAGCTAAGCGAGAGCGGCTCCTCGCTAATTGGACGCGGGCCGTGGAACGGGCCAAAGACTGGAAAAGGGAGACAGAATGAGGATTGCCGTGATCGGGGCCGGTATCGTTGGCTCGCTCATCGCGCGGGAACTCGTGCGCTATGACGCGGATGTCCACCTCTTCGAGCGAGAGATCGACATCGGTTGGGGTGTGACCAAGGCTAACTCGGCGATCATCCACGGCGGGTTCCACGAAGCGGTGGGGTCACAACGCGCCCGCTTCTGCATCGAAGGGAACGAGCTGTACGCAGCGCTCACCAAGGAACTCGATGTCCCTTTCCACCGTTGTGGAGCCTACACAGTCGCCCTCAGCAAGGAAGAGCTACCCGCCCTAAAGGCACTCTTCGCACAAGGGGAGGAGAACGGGATACCCGGCCTCGAACTACACGATAGCGCGACGGTCCTCGCCCACGAGCCAAACCTGAACCCGCAGGTGCAGGCCGGACTCTGGTCACCGACCGTTGGGATCACCGAGCCGTGGACCCTTGCCACCGCCGCGGTGGAGAACGCCTGCGAGAACGGGCTTACCCTCCATCTCTCTGAGGGGGTTACCAAAATACGGATGCGGGACGGTCGCGTGCGGGGAGTCACGACTACACAGGGAGAGTACCCATTCAACGCAGTAGTGAACGCTGCTGGCCTCTTCGCCGACCAAATCGCAGAGATGGTTGGCCTCTCCGAACCCATCCTCTTCCCCCGTCGCGGCGAATACGTCCTTCTCGATAAGAAAGCCAACGGGTTAGTCAACTCGGTGATCTTCCCCACCCCAAGCAAGACCTCCAAGGGGATCCTGGTCCTCCCCACCGTGGATGGTGGGATACTGCTCGGCCCAACCGCGAAGGACCTTCCTCGTGAAGGGAAGGACTCGCGAGAGACGACGCCAGATGGGATGGAGAAGACGATCAATGGTGCACGGCGGCTCATTCCGACCATCGATCTTTCTATCGTTATCAAGACCTTTGCCGGACTGCGTCCGGAATCCCCCAACAAGGAGTTCGTCGTCGGCAAGAGTGAAGTACAGGGGTTCTTCCAGGCGGCGGCGATGCGCTCACCCGGGCTCACCGCCGCTCCAGCCGTCGCCCGCTTCCTCGTTCACGAGGTTATGGCGAGCGATCTCACCCTCGCCAAGAAGCCCTCCTTCCAACCGCTTCGCAATGGGTTGCCGCGAGTGATAGATCTCCCGGAGGAAGAGTGGGATGAGTTGATTAGCAAGGACCCGCGCTACGGACGAGTCATCTGCCAGTGCAACCGCGTGACCGAAGGGGAGATCGTGGCAGCGATCCGTCGCGGCGCGCGCAGCCTGGATGGGGTAAAGTTCCGCACTCGGGCCGGGTTCGGACGCTGCCAGGGTGGCTTCTGCACGGATAGGATTCTCCTGATACTGGTACGCGAGCTCGGCGTCTCTCCGGAAGAGATAACACTACGCGGAAATGGGAGCCAGATGATGAACGGGATGGTACGCCAGTGACGCGGAATAACGTGGATGTATTAGTCGTCGGTGGTGGCGCGGCAGGGATGGCCGCAGCCACTGCGTCGGCTCAAGCCGGGGCAAGGACGCTCCTCCTCGAACGAAATGAGGAGCCAGGCGGAGTACTCAATCAGTGCATCCACCCTGGGTTTGGCCTGCACCGGTATAAGGAAGAGCTGACCGGACCCGAGTTCGCTCATCGATTATTAACCGAGCTGGACCGATCGCACGCCGAGGTAGTCTCGCATTGCAGCGTGCTCGATATCTATCCTCAACAGAGTAGCCCCAACATCAGGGCAGTCAGCCCTGAAGGAGTGCTGCAGATACGTCCACAGGCATTGATCTGGGCAACCGGAGCGCGCGAACGACCGTTTGGGAGCCTACTCACACCCGGTCCCCGCCCCGCAGGGATCTACACCGCAGGCCTTGCCCAGAGGTTCGTGAACATCCACGGATACCTTCCAGGGAAGCGCGCCCTCATACTCGGATCGGGGGATATCGGCCTGATCATGGCGCGGCGCCTCCACCTAGAAGGGACAGAGGTCGCCGCGGTTGCCGAACTCGCCCCATTCCCCGGCGGATTGATGAGGAACGTCGTCCAGTGTCTGGAAGACTACGATATACCACTTTTGCTGAGCCACACTGTGACCCAAATCCACGGACGCGATCGGCTAACAGGAGTCACGCTGGCCCAAGTGGACGAGGCCAGACAACCAATCCCCGG
>JAUVLP010000110.1 GCA_030600655.1 Candidatus Eiseniibacteriota bacterium | reverse complement strand
GAGCCTGCATCGGACGATCTCTACCGCACAGGGACGATCGTTCGTGTTCTCCAGCTTCTGCGTCTGCCGGACGGAACGATGAAGGTCCTGGTTGAGGGGCTGGCTCGTGCCACCGTCAGACGGTTCGTTCGTGGCGAGAGCTTCATCCAGGCGCGGGTCGAACTCGTTGATGAAACGGTCGAGCGCACCGTTGAGATTGAGGCGCTGATGCGAAGCGTCTCCACCCAGTTTGAAGAGTATGTCCAGCTTGCAAGGAAGATACCGCAGGAGGTGCTTGCATCGGTTCTCGGCATGGAGGATGTTGCACGATTCGCCGACACGGTTGCGACGCATCTCGCAGGGCAGATCGAGGACAAGCAGCAGATTCTCGAGGCCTCCGATGTGACGACCAGACTTCGGATTCTGGCGAGAGCGCTCTCGGGCGAGCTCGAGATCCTGCGGCTGGAACGGAAGATCGAGAACCAGGTTCGCGAGCAGCTTCAGAAGAGCCAGAAGGAGTTCTACCTTCACCAGCAGATGAAAGCGATCCAGGAGGAGCTGGGGCAGGAGGGCGAGGGGGCGCCTGAGGTTGCCGAACTCGCGAAGTCGATCGAAGAAGCCAACATGAGCGAGGAAGCGGAGAAGAAGGCTCTCTCCGAACTCGATCGCCTCAAGAAGATGTCGCCTATGTCGCCTGAAGCAACTGTTGTCCGGACGTACATCGAGTGGATGACGACGGTGCCGTGGGACAAACGGACCACTGATCGTGAGGATATCGGGGAGGTCGAGGACATTCTTGAGGAAGATCACTACGGTCTCAAGAAGCCGAAGGAGCGTATTCTCGAGTACCTGGCGGTGCTCAAGCTTACCGAGAAGGTGAAGGGTCCCATTCTCTGCCTCGTTGGCCCTCCGGGCGTTGGCAAGACCTCGCTCGGGAAATCCGTGGCGAGAGCGCTCGATCGCAAGTTTGTACGCGTTTCGCTGGGCGGAGTAAGAGATGAAGCAGAGATCAGGGGGCACAGACGGACTTACATAGGTTCTATGCCCGGCCGCATTATTCAGGGTCTCAGGAAGGCCGGTTCGAAGAACCCCGTTTTTCTTCTCGACGAGATAGACAAAATGAGTTCCGATTTCCGGGGCGACCCGGCGTCGGCACTCCTGGAGGTGCTTGATCCGGAACAGAACTGCGCGTTCAACGATCACTATCTTGATGTGGATTTCGATCTCTCAGAGGTGATGTTCATCACCACGGCGAACGTACTCCACACCATCCCGCCGGCGCTTGAAGACAGGATGGAAACGATCCGGTTGCCCGGGTATCTGGCGCAGGAGAAGCTTCAGATAGCCAAGAAGTTCCTGGTCCCAAAGCAGGTTGAGGCGAACGGTCTGTCCAGCGTGGGCGTGACGTTCTCGGACGCGGCAATTGTCCGGCTGATCGAGGACTACACCAGGGAGTCAGGTGTCCGGAACCTCGAGCGTGAGATAGCGAATATCTGCAGGAAGATCGCCAGAGAGTATGCGGCGAAGACGAAGAAGAAGGTGACTCACCGCGTCACACCCGCTGCGGTGCGCCGGTTCCTTGGTATGGCGAGGTTCCTGTCACAGGAGGTCGAGACCGAGTCCCGCATCGGAGTGGCGACCGGCTTGGCTTGGACGAGCGTCGGCGGAGAGATACTGACGATCGAGGTTCTCACAATGAAGGGCGATGGTCATCTTACGCTGACGGGCAAGCTGGGCGAGGTCATGCAGGAGTCGGCCAAGGCAGCGCTCTCGTATGCGAAGGCGCACGCCGCCGAGTTGGGTATCGACGAAGAGATGTTGGCTAACACAGATATACACATCCACGTACCCGAGGGAGCTATCCCGAAGGATGGGCCGTCCGCAGGCGGGGCGATGGCGACGGCGTTGGTCTCAGCTCTGACGGGGCGACCGACCAGACCGGACGTTGCGATGACGGGCGAGATCACGCTCTCCGGTAAGATGCTGCCGATCGGTGGCCTGAATGAGAAGGCGGTTGCTGCTCACCGGGCCAAGATCACCACACTCGTCATCCCGGCTAGAAACGAGAAAGACGTGGCTGAGTTGCCGAAAGAGGTCATGCGAGATCTCGACATAAAGCTTGTCAGTAGCATCGATCAGGTATTCGATATTGCATTTGAAGATTGGCCGAAGGCCGAGGTCAAATCGGAAGGGGCCAAGGGCGAACAGCGTTCCAAGCCCCCGTTGACCCCGGCGCCGCCGCACTAGTACTATCGGCAGAACCGGACAGGGGGGCCTCGCCGACGCGGGGCCTCCTTTTTGTTCGCTTCGCGACTGAGATGCTCCGCTTGGGGGCGTCGCGGCCCCTGCATTCTCAGAGGGAGAGGCAACATGGCAGTGAAGAGCGCCGAATTCCTTCTGGGCGCGGCGAGCATCAAGCAGCTGCCGAAGAGCGGTCTGCCCGAGATCGCGTTGGCCGGTCGATCGAACGTCGGGAAGTCCTCACTTCTCAACAAGCTCACCGGCAGGAGGAATCTTGCGAGGATTTCCGGTACGCCAGGGAAGACCAGAGAACTCAATCTCTACCGGATAGAGCAGGGTCTCATCATCGTAGATCTTCCCGGATACGGGTTCGCGAAGGTCCCAGAGAGCGTGAGGCGCAAGTGGGGAGTGCTGATAGAGGCCTATCTGAACGAGCGCCAAGAGCTGTCGGGCATTGTGCACCTCGTGGATGCGCGTCACACGCCGACCCGGGAGGACGTGCAGATGCACGAGTGGATCAAATATGCTCGCGTCCCGGCATTGATTGCGGTCACAAAGATTGATAAGATATCCAGAGGCAAATGGGCGAGTGCTACGAAGACCGTGCGCGAGACGCTCGAACCCGACGCTGAGACCCCCCTCATTCTCTTCTCAGCTGAGACGGGTGAGGGAGTGAGAGGAATTTGGAGCTGGATTCGTGAGGCCACAGGCACGAGAAGGGCCTGACGAAGCGAACTCATGAGAGCTCTGTTCCACAACGGAGGGATTCGATGAAGTCGAAACTTTTCACGCCAGGCCCGACGAAAATACCCGGAGCCGTGCTCAGCTCAGTCGGCAAGCAAGTCCTGCACCACAGGACTCCTGAGTTTTCGGTCAAGGTCAGGCATGTGCAGGATGAGTTGGGACGGCTTCTGAGCACACGCAACGACGTTTTGCTCTTCACGTGTTCGGGAACGGCAATGATGGAAGCAGCAGTTGCCAATCTGCTCTCGCGTGGAGACAAGGTTATCTGTCTAATGAACGGCGCATTCGGTGAACGTTGGCGGGATATCTGTCACGTCTACGGCGTGGATGTCGTCGAGTACGCGGTTGAATGGGGGCAGAGCAACGACCCGGCCAGAGTGGGAGAACTGCTGGAGCAGAATCCTGATGCCAAGGCCGTCCTCATCATCCACAGTGAGACATCAACAGGCGCATTGAACGACATAAGGGCCATAGCAAAGGTCGCACAGGGCCACGACGCCATCACTGTGGTGGATGCGACATCGAGCGTGGGCGTTCACGAGATCTGCATGGATGACTGGGGTGTAGATGTGCTGGTGGCCGGAACACAGAAGGCGCTTATGACGCCTCCCGGGATCTCGTTTGTGGCCATCAACGGGAACGGATGGCGGTGCGTGACGAAGTCCGACCTGCCAACGTTCTACTTCGATTTTACGAAGACGTGGAAGAGGCTTCAGTCAAAAGGCCAGACGCCCTTCACGCCTGCTGTATCGCTGATCTTCGGTCTTGAGACCGCTCTTCAGATGATGGACGACGAGGGCTGGGATGAGATCTACGCCCGTCACCAGACGATGGGTGAGGCGACGAGGGCGGCTGTGAAGGCGCTCGGATTCGGCATTCTACCCGATAATCCCGTCAACGGAGTAACGGTCTGTGTCTGTCCGGAAGGCGTTGATGGAAACGAACTCGTGAGAACGATGGACGATGACTTCGGAGTCCGTGTCGCCGGCGGGCAGCTGGGACTCTCAGGCAAGGTTTTCCGCATCGGACACATGGGTGGGATTCGCGAGCGCGATCTTCCGATGGTTATCGGAGCGCTTGAGCTTGCTATGGCGAAGCTCGGCCACAAGGTTGAAATCGGCAGAGGGCTCTCAGCCCTTCAGGGTGTGCTGCGCGCGTAGCGAATAGCTCAATGTGAAGCGCGAGAGCGATGTCTACATGGGTCAGGCTTGGTGAGTGTTTCGAACGGGCCGTTAGCTCAGTCGGTAGAGCACCTGCCTTTTAAGCAGGGAGTCGCTGGTTCGAGCCCAGCACGGCCTACCAGGGAAACAGGGTCGCTTGGGTGCGTGCACGAGCAGATGCCCCGCAGCGGCAGACATAGCGTCCCCATCGTCTAGGGGTCAGGACACCGCCCTTTCACGGCGGCAACACGGGTTCGATTCCCGTTGGGGACGCCACTTCACAGAGGGCCGCTGGGCGAAATCCGGGCGGCCTTCTGCTGTCTCAGCCAATCTGCTCTTCGATGCCCGCAGCGAATCGTGAGGAGCCCCATCGCGTCCAAGACAATGTGGACAGAAACTGGACTCGGTATGGAGTGGACTATGCGAATGCGAGTAGCGATAATTGCCCTGATTGCTGTGCCGCTTCTCTTCGCATTAGCCTGGGGGGAACAGGAGATGAATATGAGCGGGAAGGAGCAGCGCGAACTTACGCCCGAAGAGGAGGCAGTGATCGTCAGCAAGGGAACGGAGCCGCCTTACAGCGGGGAATGTAACGAGCATTCCAAGAAGGCCGTCGACACATCACGCGCCTACTTCGCCGGCGGGTGTTTCTGGGGTGTTGAGCATCTCTTCGGAGGTAAGGAGGGTGTTGTCTCGGCGGTCTCCGGCTACATGGGGGGGGCTGGGGAAGAGCCCACATATGAGCAAGTCGTCTCCGGCACGACCGGCCACCTGGAGACAGTTGAGGTGGAGTACGATTCCGAGAAAGTCACCTACGAGGAACTCGCCCGCTTCTTCTTCGAGATCCACGACCCAACGCAGGAGAACCGCCAGGGTCCCGACGTCGGTGAACAGTATACGTCCGCGGTCTTCTACGGCAGCGGTGAGGAAAAGGAGACGGCCGAGAGGCTGATCGGTATTCTCAAGGACAGAGGCTACGATGTCGTGACTGAAGTGCTCCCCGCGGGCACGTTTTGGAAAGCGGAAGATTACCACCAGGATTACTACGAGCGGAGAGGGCAGAAGCCCTACTGCCACGTCTACAAACGGAGGTTCTAGCCGCTCGGAGGACACGAGGAAAAGTCTCTGTTGCCCACAGCGTTGACGTTCCTCGAGGCCTGAGCTAACATCATTCGAGCACTTGTTGTCCGGCTGAAGAGACGTTGCAGGAAATCGAGTCAGGCGGGTGCCCTAACTGGTTTGAAGTCCAATCCCCTCGGTCTCCGGAGGAATTCTATTGGCAGCACGTACCAGCACACCGCGAGAGAGCGAACCGCTGCGTGGCTTTGAGTCGTTCCTCAAGGAGTGTCCAGAGTATGGAGAGACAGCCGCGCTCGATGAGCTCCGGGCAACCGAATTCGCACGGTTGGACAAGCTTGGCCACATCTACCTCGACTACACTGGAGGAGGGCTCTACGGCGAGTCTCAAGTGAAGCAGCAGGCCGAGTTTCTGCTCGGCAACGTTCTGGGCAATCCGCATTCCTCTAACCCGACATCGTCGGTCGCCACCAAGCTGATTGAGCGATGCCGCAATCGTGTGCTCAGCTTCTTCAAGGCTTCGCCCGAAGAGTATGTGGTCATCTTCACGGCCAATGCCAGCCAAGCGCTCAAGCTCGTGGGGGAGGCCTACCCGTTTTCCGATGGAGACGAGCTACTCCTCAGCTTCGACAATCATAATTCGGCGAACGGGATTCGTGAGTTCAGTCGGGCTGATCTCGCCACCACGCGCTACCTTCCGGTTGTCCCCCCGGATCTGTGCATCTCAGATGACATCGTCGAACGAGCTCTCAGCGAAGGCGCCGGAGCAGAGAACAAGCTCTTCGTCTATCCCGCTCAGTCCAACTTCTCAGGCGTTCAGCATCCCCTGAGATGGATCGAGCTCGCACAGTCGAGGGGGTGGGACGTCTTTCTTGACGCGGCAGCGTTTGTGCCTACGAACTGTCTTGATCTCCGTCGTTGGCATCCCGACTACATCTGTGTGTCGTTCTACAAGATGTTTGGTTATCCGACAGGTGTCGGTGTGCTCATCGCGCGCCGTGAAGCTCTGGGGAAACTTCGCCGTCCGTGGTTTTCGGGAGGAACCATCACCGTGGTCTCTGTGCAGGCAGACCAGCATCTTGTGGCAGGTGGGGCGGCCAGGTTCGAGGACGGCACACCGAACTACGTGTGTCTCCCGGCCGTGGAACGGGGTCTCGACTTCATCGAATCGGTTGGGATCGAGACCATACACAGACGAGTGATATGTCTCACCTCTTGGCTTCTTGAGCGAATGATCAAACTCAGGCACGGTACGGGCCGCCCTGTGGTGAAGGTCTACGGTCCTGAGAACATGAAGTGCCGCGGCGCCACCGTTGCTTTCAACGTGTACGATGCGGAGGGCGCAACAATAGATCACCTGATAGTCGAGGAACGGGCGAACGAGTGGGGGATATCGCTGCGCACGGGCTGTTTCTGCAACCCTGGAGCAGGAGAGATGGCGCTCGGCCTCGAGAGGGATGAGATAGTCGAGTGCTTCACCGATGTCGACGCAAGGATCACACTGAACGAATTCCGCCAGTGTATAGATAGCAAGGCCACGGGAGCCGTGCGCATATCCCTGGGGATCGCCACGAACTACTCTGACGTGGGCACATT
>JAUVLP010000202.1 GCA_030600655.1 Candidatus Eiseniibacteriota bacterium | reverse complement strand
ATCGCCGGTCTCGCTGTCTAGAATCTCGAAACGCCAACGCGAAGATGAGTGAGAGGCGCGGAGTATGCCGTCCGCCCTGAGTCTGGCTCTAATGAGAATCGCGCTGGTGGGAGCGAAGTGACCGCGGCTGAGATCGGCTTGTGAGCAAGCCCTTGACAGTTCGCTCGACTGGATCACTTCGAAGTTCCCAACCTGCTTGAGAGTATTCCCCATCACGTCAGTGTATCCTGACCGGGTCGCATCGCTGAGCGAGCCTCCAGAAGGTGGATACGCCACCAGACGGCGGTACTTCGGATCAAGTACGCCTTTCTTCATGCGCGTTACAGTACGCTCTTTCTGCACCGACACGGTTTCAGTCACTTGCTTGGTTCCGCATCGCACACGTGTTGAGGAGCACCCCTGGAGCAGAAGACAGGATATCAGCAGTATGGCAATTGCGCGTTTTACCATGGGGGTCCCTCCTTAATGGTGCAATCCAACTCTCATAATGAGTATGGCGAAGTCTACTGGCAGTGCGCTAGGAAGTCAACGGCTAGGCCAAGCTGTTCTCAGTGGCCTCTGCCTGCGAATGCCGTTGGTGGAGTTGCTTTCCCCTGCCTCTTCATCTAGAATCGAGGTGTTTCTGGCATCAAGCTGGATTCCATCGTGAGTTTCGATGAGGGGTAGCCTGACCGGTCAAGCAGCGGCATGGTGTTGATTGCACGGTCTTTTCCGGTGGTCGGACGGTGTAGCTGGCTGCCAGCATCTTGGGCATTCCAGCGGCACCACTAAACAAGGAACGGGGCGCGTGGAGAAGGAACCCGAGAGGTCGATCGACGATGATAAGACCGCGCAGGACAGGGGCGCGAAAGCCGTGCCCGATCGCCCCGCGGGGCGATCGGAGGAGAGTACCGCCGAGCGCTACGAGATCCTGGGGCTTCGTGGTGAGGGGGGTATGGGGAAGGTCTACCGCGCGAGGGACAGGAAGCTGAACATAGAAGTGGCTCTCAAGCGGCTCTCCACGGACTTGAAGGAGAGCGAGCTTGGTGTGAAGCGGTTCCTGAACGAAGCGCAGACGATCGCGCAGTTGAACCACCGGAACATCGTTCAGGTGAAGGATCTGGGTGAGGATTCCGAGGGCCACTACATCGTTATGGAGTGGATCGAAGGTTCCGATCTTGGGGAACTGATTCAGGAGAAGGGGAAGCTGGATCTTGATGCGGCATTAGAGCTGTTCCGCAGCATCTGTAACGGAGTATCGTACGCCCACCGTCACTCTGTGATCCACCGTGATATCAAGCCCCAAAACATCCTGGTTTCACAAGATGGCACACCGAAGATCGTGGACTTCGGTCTTGCCCGGATGGGACGGGAGTCCGATTATTCTGTCTCAGGTATGGGTATGGGCACGGCCGCCTATGTGGCACCCGAGCAGCGTCGAGACGCTAAGCGAGCGGATCACAGGAGTGACATTTTCTCGTTGGGGAAGACGTTCTACTACATGATCACTGGAGAAGATCCTCATGTTGTGGATCACGAGGCGATTCCCCTGCAGGTGAGAGCGCCAATTCTAAAAGCCCTCAAATCAAGAGCCGAGGATCGCCACTTTAGCGTCGAGGAGATGCTTCTAGAACTTGAGACGGCAGTGGCCATCGAACCGAAGCGTGCGCGGCCACCTACCTCGGGGCATCTCACATCAGCCCACATCTGTGAATGCGGTCACGAGCATGGTCCGGAGGATCGCTACTGCCAGCACTGTGGCCATGCACTATTCGAACTCTGTCCTGCAGACGACTGTGATGGAGATATGCGAATCGGCGGGACGCACTGTAGGTCGTGTGGACTCGAGATCGCCAGATATGACGAGTATCTCGAACACAAAGAGCTCGCCAAGTCGTGCCTCAGCAATGGGCGCCGAAGCGAGGCTGCGAATCTAGCCGAGAAGATGCGGGTCATACGGCCTGGAGACGCAGTGGCGAAGGAAGTCTTGGCCGAGGTAGAAAGGATCACAGCTAAACTCGACGAGCTCAGGAAGAAGTGCCAACGCATGATTGACGGAGGACAGCTCGACGAGGGACAGGCTGCTGCGAAGGAGATGCTCAATCTTGATCCCGCGGACAGCGAAGCGCTTGCACTTCTGGAGCTCATTTCTGATCGGAGAGTGGTCGAGAAGATTGCATCGCTCCGGAGCGAGATGAAGAGGCTTCTGAAGACGGGAAGGATCGCAGAAGCTGCTGTGGTCGCCGATCGGATCTTGTTGCTCGATGGCAGCGACAAGGTGGCAGCGCGTGCGCTCAGCCAGATTGAAGAAGAAAAGAGGGCACGGGTGCGGGCTGCAACTGCCAATACACTTGTATCGAGGGCCGCCGCCGAACTGGAGCAGGGTCATGCGAGTATGGCGGCCGATCTTGCGACACAAGCTCTCGGCATGAACCCTAAGAACTCCCAAGCACGCGAGGTCTTGGCCAGTGCGGAGCGGGCAGGGAAGGTGCGTTTCTATGAGGTGATTTGGGGTTTGGTCGGTGCCGTTCTCACGGTGCTCCTTGTTGTGTTCCTCTTTGGGAAATAGCGGTCTGCTGCTCCTTGATCTAGAGTTCCAATACAGGAGGTTGGTTCGTGAAGTGTCCGAAGTGCGGTGCTGAGATCGCTGAGGACTCCAGGTTCTGCAAGGTCTGCGGTTGTGATGTATCATCTGCCGGTTCGCAGATCGAGTCGGACGACGATCTCGATGTAGCCCCGACTCTGCCGGAACGACCTGCGGCAAGAGAGCCTGATGGTACTATGTCCGGTCACCTCATCTCCGGTCGCTACGAGATCAT
>JAUVLP010000098.1 GCA_030600655.1 Candidatus Eiseniibacteriota bacterium | reverse complement strand
GAGAGTGGCATTGTGGGTGTCCTGGGCGAGCTTTTTCGCGAGATTCCCGGTGCGCGCGCAGTTGTGGCGCCACGGCATCTTGCACGAATAGCGGCCTACGAGAAGAAGCTGGCGGAGGCCGGCATCGCCACGATTCGCCGCACAGATTCGGGGGTCCTGAGCAGATCGGGCGAGCGGCCGGTCGTACTCCTCGACACGACTGGAGAACTCGCGCATCTGTACGCCATTGGCGATATCGCATTCGTGGGGGGGAGTCTGGAAAACTACGGAGGTCACAATCCTCTGGAGCCTGCAGCGCAGCATGTGCCGGTCCTGTTTGGTCCGCACACGGATAATATGAAGGAGAGTGCGCAGCAGCTCCTGGAGTCGGGGGCCGCGAAGGAGGTGGGAAGCTACGGCGAGCTTGCATCGGAGCTCAAGACACTGCTGTCGGATGAGCACGCGCTGGCTTCCATGAAGAGCGCGGCCGCGCGCTGCCTGGATTCACGCAGGGGAGCTACAGCCAGAACCATCAAGCTTCTGGAAGGGGCAGGGATGCTGATGTCTGCAGCCGAGGGGAGCGATTCGTGAGATCGCACCGTCGGAGAATTCCCGGATCGTGGCGAAGAGTCGCCGAGTGGTGGGGAACCGTCGCCGGCGGGCGGCGCGATGTAAAATCTTTCGCACTCCCGGTCATGTGGTTTCTCACATTTGTCTCAGTACCGTACTCGATCGCCGTGTTCGCTGTTCTGCATTTGAGGTCCATGCGCCCAGCGCGCATCGACGTCCCGATCATATCGGTCGGAAACATGGTCGTTGGTGGAACCGGGAAGACACCGATCGTCATTTATCTGGCCAGACGACTCATCAAGGTGGGATACTCAGTGGCCGTGGTGAGCCGCGGCTACGGTCGGAGTGGTAGTGGCGTGGTGCTTGTCTCTCGTGGGGAGCGTCCCATCGCTGCGTGGAGAGAGGCCGGAGATGAGGCCTATCTGACAGCGGTTTTGACCCGTGGAGCGTCAGTCGTCGTGGCGAACAGACGGGCAGATGGTATCCGGTACGCCGTGGACAGGCTGGGAGCAGATGTTATAATTCTGGACGATGCCTTTCAGCATCTGCAGGTGGAGCGGGATCTCGATGTGGTCGCAGTGGACGCGCTTCACCCGATCGGCAACGGCATGGTGTTTCCGGCAGGGACTCTGCGGGAACACCCGCATGGAATCGCAAGAGCTGGTCTGATCATTGCGACGCGATGCGACTCAGCAGGGGGGGGGCATCGCGTGCGCGCTCTACTTGGATCGCTTGCGCAGACGGTGCCCGTGGTCGAGACTCGGATGCGGCCGGCGGAGTTCTGGGATGTGGTGACAGGCAAAGCACTGGACCCTGGAACTCTCAGCGCGAGTCCGATTCTGGCTGTTGCCGGGATTGCCGATCCAGACGGGTTTTTCAGCATGCTGGAGAGTCTGGGTTTTGCCTTGGCCGGTCGCGTGGCCTTTCCTGATCACCACGCGTATGGCAGGCAGGATCTTGTAGAGTTGGAGGAGCGACTTGTGGTGCTCGGGGCGCGTGCGGTGTTGACGACGGAGAAAGATGCTGTGAGATTCGGCGGCTGGCGCCCCGCGGTTCCTGTTGTCGCCGTGGGCATCGATCTTGAGGTGCTCAGGGGACAGAAGTTCCTGGATGATGCGTTGACCGCTGTGATGAGACCCTGACGAAGGTTGCCTGGGCCGCGAGAGCGCGGTTCGGGAGTGGATCGATCCTGAGACGGTTCTGTTGCAACAGTCGTGTGGAGGTAAGATGCGCCTTGATGAGTATGCGAGTCTCAGCGTTGAGGAGCTGGGCTCGATCGTTAAGGGATTCAAGAAGTCTAAGAACGCAGTGATTCTCGGACACAACTATCAGGTGCCTGAGGTTCAGATGCTGGCTGATCATCTGGGTGACTCACTCAGATTGGCGCAGCTGGCCACGGAGACCGATGCGGAGCTTATCGTGCTATGCGGCGTCAGATTCATGGCCGAGAGCGCGGCGATCCTGAATCCGGGCAAGAAGGTGATAATTCCATCTCTCGAAGCCGGCTGTCCGATGGCCGACATGGCCACTCCGGGTCAGGTGGAGGTAGAGAGGAGAGCACATCCGGACGCGGTCGTTGTCTCGTACGTCAACACATCCGCTGAGGTCAAGGCGGTGAGCGACGTCTGCTGCACGTCCGCAAACGCTGTACAGGTGGTAGAGGCAGTAGATGCCGACGAGATCATCTTCGTGCCCGACAGAAACCTCGGAGCCTATGTTGCCTCCAAGACGAACAAACGGATCATCCTCTGGGAGGGACATTGCTACGTCCACGATATGTTTGGGCCCGAGGATATCGAGCTGGCTCGCGGTGAGCACCCCGGGGTGCCGATAGTGGTCCATCCCGAGTGCCCGCCTGTCGTCATTGCCGAGGCGGATTTCGTGGCATCCACCGGCGGGATGATGAAGCTTGCCGCAGAACACGATGAACTGATCGTCGGCACGGAGATTGGCCTTGTGGAACGCATGAACCGCGAGTATCCGGACAGGAATTTCTATCCACTGTCCGCCTTCGCTGTCTGCAGAAACATGAAGATGACCGATCTGCCGCGGTTGGCGTTTGCCCTCGAACACGAGCAGCATGTCATCGAGGTGCCTGAGGAAACAAGAGTGTGTGCGGAGCGCGCTCTCGTGAGAATGTTGGAGATGTCCTCGGGTCTTGAACGGCCTTCATCCTGATGTGGAGATGCCGAAGATGAACACCGACTACATCATTGTGGGCAGCGGGATCGCCGGCCTGACATTTGCCCTCAGCGCGGCAGAGAGCGGTCGTGTTGTCATCATCACGAAGAAGGATGATGCAGAATCGGCGACGAACATGGCACAGGGCGGCATAGCGGCCGTGGTCGATGATGCCGACAGCTTTGCTGCACATGTAGAGGATACTTTCAAGGCCGGCCAAGGGCTTTGCAACCGCGAAGCAGTTGAGATAGGGGTCAGGGGGGGGCCGGCTGCCATTGCCAAATTGACCGATTGGGGAACCGAGTTCACTATCGAACAGGGGACGCGTGGGTCCCCCGCGTTCTCACTCGGCCGGGAAGGTGGGCACTCTGCCCGCAGGATCATCCACGCCGCCGACATGACCGGCAGGGAGATCGAAGGTTCACTCCTGTCGGCCATCGACGATCATCCCAACATCGAGATACTCGAGGATCACATCGCGCTTGACCTGATCGTGCAGGTGAGCCCAGCCGGTGAACGTGTGTGCATCGGGGTTCATGTTCTCGATGAGGCGACGCGGAGCGTAAACTCGATCGTTGCCAGTATTACCGTTCTCGCAACTGGTGGATGCGGCAGGGTATACCTCTATACCACCAATCCGGACATCGCCACGGGAGACGGGATTGCGATGGCCTTCAGAGCCGGTGTCCCGGTCAGGAACATGGAGTTCGTACAGTTTCATCCAACGTGTCTCTATCACGCGGATATCAGGTCGTTTCTCATCTCGGAAGCCGTGCGTGGTGAGGGAGCTCTTCTTCTGAGTATGTCGGGCAATCGGATCATGGACGGTGTTGATTCCAGACTGGAACTGGCTCCCAGAGACATCGTGGCGAGAGCCATCGACAGGGTGATGAAGATGACTGGTGACAAACATGTCTATCTGGACATGTCTCATCTCGATGCCGACCGTGTGAGATCGCGGTTCCCGAACATCCACGCCAAGCTTGCGGAACTCGGTATCGAGATGGGGACTGATCCCATCCCGGTTGTGCCGGCTGCTCACTATCTCTGTGGTGGTATAGAGGTTGACATGAATTGCAGGACTGCGCTTCGTGGCCTCTTCGCGTGCGGTGAAGTGGCCCACACAGGGATGCACGGTGCCAACAGGCTGGCGAGCAACTCGCTTCTGGAGGCCGTGGTCTTCAGCGCTCGGGCTGCCGAAGCGGCGAAATGTGAGCTTGAGGACCGGAATAGTGCCTCCGATTCGAGCGAGTACTGCGTGTGGGAAGGCAATGCCTCCGGTCCGGTGTCGGAGGGCGTTCTCATCGATTACAACTGGGACATCGTTCGCAGGTTGATGTGGGACTACGTAGGGATCGTCAGAACGGAACGTCGTCTGAATCTGGCCGTTGGAAGAATGACTACAGTCAGGCGCGAAGTCACCGAATACTTCGATCGCTATCCTCTGAGCAGCGATCTGGTCGAACTCAGGAACATCGCGCTCGTGGGTGAGTTGATCATCCGCAGCGCGCTGAGCCGTAGGGAGTCGCGGGGGCTGCACTACATGGAGGACTATCCCGAACGGGACGATGCGCGATTCATGAGGGACACGATCCTGATGGAAGGGAGCATCCTGTGAAGGCGACGCAGATCATATCCGTTCTTCTCGCGATGGCCCTTGTTGCCGCATCCGGAGCAGCAGGATGTGCCGAAGGAGGTGAAGAAGGCATGAACGCAGAGCGTGGTGGTGGAACGACGCGTCGTCCGGTTGTGGCGGGGACGTTCTATCCCGATGATTATGTGACCCTGGCGCGCGATGTAGATGACTATCTGTCGGAAGCCGGGGATGAGTCCATCGAGGGGGAGATACTGGGCATCATCTCGCCGCATGCCGGGTATGTCTATTCGGGGAGCGTCGCTGCCCACGCATATGTGGGACTGGATCGGCTTCTGTACGACACGGTCATTGTCGTGGCGCCGTCCCACAGGCATGCTTTCACCGGAAGCTCCGTATACGGCGGTGATGGTTACGAGACTCCACTGGGTGTCGTGCCTGTCGACCGGGATCTGTCGGATGCGATGGTTGGATCCTCTGACGCGCTCCGCTACATACCGGAAGCCCATGTCTCCGAGCACTCGCTCGAGGTGCAGGTACCGTTTCTTCAAAGAACCCTCTATGGATTCGAGATGGTCGCGATAATCATGGGTGACCAGCGTGAGGCAAATGTGCGCGCTCTTGCGTCGTCTATAGTGGAAGCGGCAAAGGCCTTTCCGGAGAAGCGCGTGCTGCTGGTTGCAAGCACTGATCTATCCCACTACCATAGGCAATCCGAGGCGATCGAACTCGACCGGCACGTCGTCGAACGTATCAATGCGTTCGATCCCACCGGGCTTCTCTCCGATCTCGCAGATGGGAAGTGCGAGGCTTGCGGGGGCGGTCCCATGGCTGTCGTGATGATGGCAGCGAAGGAGCTGGGGGCCGACGAGGCGAGAGTTACGAGGTATGCTACGTCCGGAGATGTGACCGGTGACATGAGTCAGGTCGTCGGCTATCTGTCGGCCGTTCTTGTGAAGAGCGGCGACGCGGAATCAGGGACCGAGAATGAAAATGCAGAGGCCGCGTCCGTGGGAGGGGGGAGTGAGGGGGGAAAGCCCGTGACAACCGAACGTGTGAGGCCCTACGAGGGCCTCACAAGCGAGGAGAAGGTTGCACTTCTGGAGCTGGCGCGTGGGACGATCATCGCTGCGCTGAGTGGGACCCCGGCGCCGGGACCTTCGGTCGACACGGATGCGCTCAAGATGCACTGCGGCGGGTTTGTGACGCTTGACAAGAACGGGAGGCTCCGCGGATGCATCGGCTACGTTCAGGCGGTAAAGCCACTGGCTGAAACGGTCGCTGAGATGTCGTTGCAGGCGGCCTTTCACGATCCACGTTTTCCTCCGATCACGTCCGGCGAAATCGGCGATCTGGAAATTGAGATATCAGTACTTTCTCCGCTTGTGCTGGTGGCGGATATTGCAGAGATCGAAGTGGGGCGAGATGGTCTTGTTATCCGTTCCGGAGGTGCGAGCGGCCTGCTGCTGCCGCAGGTCGCCTCGGAGCGGAACTGGGACCGCGAGACCTTCCTTGACCAGACATGTGTCAAGGCGGGGCTTCCGACCGGCAGCTGGAGGAACGAGGGCGTGACGATCCTCACGTTCACTGCCGAGGTCTTCAACGAGAAGGAGATGGGGCTCTAGCCCCGCCATCGGAGTGAGCCTGCGAAACTACATTCTACCGGGGCTTCTGATCGTCATTGCGGCCGTTGTTGTCGCGGCAGGAGCCGTGGGATTGGTTACCTCCGGGCTTCGTGGTGGAGAGGGGTATCTTGACCCGCGCATTGCGAGCTACTGGGAGGCTTTGGACGACGGCTATGTCAGGTGTGAGCTCTGTCCTCGTCGGTGCATTGTGCCTCCCGGAGGGCGAGGATACTGTGAGGTGCGGGAGAATCGGGAGGGGGTCTACTACACATTGACATACGGAAATCCGTGCGCCGTGCATGTCGATCCGATCGAGAAGAAACCATTCTACCATTTCCTGCCTACGACGACGACTCTGTCGATAGCGGTGGCCGGCTGCAATCTTGACTGCAAATTCTGCCAGAACTGGCAGATATCACAGGTCAGGCCGGATGAGACCTACAACCACGTTCTGCCCCCCGGCGATGTTGTGGAACTGGCGGTTGCGAGCGCATGCCGCTCGATCGCCTACACGTATTCGGAGCCGACCATTTTCTTTGAGTACATGCTGGACTGCGCAAAGGCGGCACGCGAGCGCGGAATACTAAACGTCTACCATTCAAACGGATTCATTAACGAGGAGCCTCTGAGAGAACTCTGCCGGTACCTCGATGCTGCCAATATCGATCTCAAGGGTTACAGTGATGACTACTATCGGGAGATGAGCAACGGGTCGCTCGCTCCCGTTCTGAGAACACTCCGCATTCTCGCCGAGGAGGGTGTCCATCTGGAGCTCACGACACTCGTGATCCCAGGTGAGAATGACCAACCGGAGATGATACGGGAGATGTGCCGCTGGATTCACACGAACCTGGGCGACTCTGTGCCGCTCCATTTTTCGCGCTTTCATCCGCAGTATCGTCTCCTGGCGTTACCACCAACTCCCGTCGAGACTCTCGAAGAGGCGAGGAGGATCGCTTTGTCTGAAGGACTCAAGTACGTCTACATAGGTAACGTCCCAGGGCATGAGGCCAACAGCACATACTGCCCGAACTGCGGGAGTAGAGTCATCTACCGCATAGGATACAGAGTGGATCCCGCTGGGCTCAGCACCGGACGTTGCGAGGCCTGCTCGACCGCGGTGGATGGTGTGTGGGAGTAGAGGGATGTCGTTGTTGACAGGGGCGAGTCCATCGTCTAGAGTCTTAACTGGCGTCGGTGGTGATAGAACCCGACCGGATTCGTTACATACCCTCTGAAGCACTGAGAAGGAGGAGCTTCATGCGTTCTCTCTTGGCGGCTCTTGTAATCACAACCTTGGCTGTTGCCGCCGCGGCGGACGTCATTCATATCCCGAATGAAGACCCGGACATCAAATGCATTCAAGACGGCATCAACATCGCAGACCCCGGGGACACCGTGTTGATTCATGCCGGCGTCTACGATAGCGTCAGTTTCGTCGATACTCCTCTCGGGAGTCGTTCTGCCGTGTGTGTCATGAAGGACGGTGTGACCATCAGGGGGATGGACAGGGACGATGTGGTAATTGATCATACGTTGGGTGACTTCGGGATCTTGTGTCTCGACGTAGGAAGCTCGTGTCAAATCAAGTCTCTGACGATCCTAGGCGGGATCACAAAGGAAATGTGCGGGGGGGGTGAGGTGGCGGATGATCGAGATCTCAGGGCTGGGATCGCTTGCCTTGAGTCGGCTTCTCCCACCATTCGCTACGTAACGATCGAGGAAAGCTCGACGGGGATTGTGTGCAGGGACGACTGCGCACCGACGATCGAGGGCACGGAGATCGTGCGGTGTGCCCATCATGGGATCTATGTCTTTAATAACGGTGCATCGCCGATTGTCATCGATCAGGTCACTATTGTGGCGAACTACGACTACGGCATCAAACTATCAGGGGGATCCTTAACGGTCACAAACTCCTCCATTACACATAACCACAAGAGCGGCATCCACGCCTATCTTGCGGATCCAACCATAGAGAACTGCAACCTCTATTGGAACGACTACGGCAGTGTTCCGCCTGAGAACTATGGTGGAGACCTGAGTGATCTGACCGGAAGCGCGGGGAATATTTCGGAGGAGCCTTTCTACTGCGACTACACGGGCAGTAGCGGATACGACTACCACGTCTGCTTCGAGTCACCGAATGTCGGAGGTGGAGCCGGGGGTGTGGACATAGGAGCATGGGGAGGTGGGTGTTCCGATTGCACCTCTCCTGTCGAGGTGACTTCTTGGGGTGCGATCAAGGCCCTCTACCGGTAGATGTGCGAAGTATCAAAGGGAATGGTCTTAGGGGCCTCGCCGTTTAGGCGGGGCCCTTTTCTTTTGGGGCGGTGAACTCTCGCCTGAGAAGTGTTGGGAAGGGGATGAGGAGTGCGATGAGAGCGAATGCGTTCAGCACCCCGAGCGCCTTCATTGCTTCCGAGAGACCCATGACGGGGAGC
>JAUVLP010000196.1 GCA_030600655.1 Candidatus Eiseniibacteriota bacterium | reverse complement strand
CCAACTGCCTGGAACCAATCTCTGGCCCGGATTTTCTTGCCTTCCACCTTCCTGCGCGGGTAGTAGTGGATGGGAACCTCATGGATCCGGACTCCGCTCTTCGCTACGAGCGCCGTTACCTCCGGACAGAACTCGAACCGCCTACACACAAGGGGAAGCTCCCTGAGGAACTCCGAGCGAAACGCCTTGTAGCAGGTCGGCTCGTCTGTGATGCGTGTTCCGTAAAGGACGTTGGTGATCCACGTCAGGGTCACGCCGCCGAAGAAGAAGAGAACTGACGACATGGGGTTCGATTTCAGCAGGCGCCTCGAGCCGTAGACCACTAGTACCTCCGGATGGGCGAAGCGAGCTAGGATCACCTCGTAGTCAGCGGGGTCGTACTCGAGATCCGCGTCCTGGACGAGAACAACGTCGCCGGAGACGTGGGCGATGGCGGTCCTGATGGCCGTGCCCTTCCCCATGTTCCGCGCGTGACGAATCACCCGCACTCTCGGCTCGTGAGTGTAGCGTTCTAGGATCTCTCCCGTGCCGTCCGTTGAACCGTCGTCGACGACCACCACCTCGAGGTCTGCCGGCGCGGCGAGCACGCGGTTCAGGAGCTCTGCCAGCGTGCTTTCCTCGTTGTACACGGGTATGACCACGCTGAGTCTCAGCGAGGCAATGCCGTTAGAGGGAAGCCGCTCAGGTGAGGGCAGTGGATGGGTTCCCGTCTGAAGTCCTTTCTTTCCGTCGTGCTCCATCTGTCAGCTCCTCACTAACCCAGCAGGGTTTCCCAGAAGGTCCCCGAGCCTTGCCTGAGGTACATGGAGGTGACGCTCATCGGGTCAATCAACAGAATGACATCAACCAGGACGATGAAGACGAGCAGCCACCTCAGGCGCCTCGTGTCGGCCAAAGCCACGACCAGGAAGACGAAGAACGGGAGGAACAGGAGGTACCTGTAGTTCAACGCCCGCAGGAAGATCACCTGATAGGGAAGCACCAGAAGCAGCATGTAGAAGGAGAGCTTGGCCAGATTCCCTCGAAGACGCGGTGCGGCCAACAGAATCGCAAGGATGATGAAGAAAAGGGCGACGTCGATCACATCGAGGCGTTGAAGAAGCATGATCTCCGGTCGTCTCCCGCTCTGGGACTCGTCCACCTTCAAGGGATCCTGGAGCCTGGTGGAGAGCGAGTACAGGCTGACTACCTCTCCTCTCGTGTCGTACTCCCTCTCCGTGAACGGAGTCAGCACCTCCTTCGCGTAGGACACGGGATTCGCGAACGGAAGGAGGGCGAGGAATGAGAAGAGCAGGGACCACAGCGCGCCACGTGAGACTCGACCTATTTGAGGGTGGAAGGCCGCCGGGTTTTCCGATCTCCGCCACGCGAGGAGCCTCTCGATCGCCAGGAGGAACACTGCGGGAAGAAGCAGGATGGCCACGTTCTTCGAAGCCAGCGCCAGTCCGTAGTAGATCCCAGCCCTCTTGTAGTTGGCTCTGAAGAAATTGGACGTTGCCGCGATGACGAACGGAATCATCATCGCGTCATGGTGGAGGTTCGGGAACCACTGGATCGAAAGTGGGAAGAGCCCGAAAATGGCGCAACCCAGGATGGCCTTCTGTTCACCGTGTTGGTCCCTCAGGATTCGGTAGACGAGGAGAATCGAGACGAGACCTGCAAGGATGGGTGACAGCCGGACGAGGATGAAAATCGGATGGTAGTTGCTTCGGAACTGGTACTCGAGGAGTGTCGGTCCGTTTCGGATGACCGCATCGACGGCTCCGAGCGCGGGGATCGAGAGTACAGCAGGCAGGAGAGGCTTCCCGGCCCCGTGGTGGTACCAGCGGTCGGGCTCCGGGACGATGAGCCACTCCTCGTATCTGTCGAGTGTGACCTCCGAGAGTTCGCGAGCGCTCTCGACCTTCACGTAGCCGAAGCGCTCCTCCTCGATCCTGAACAGGTCTCGATGCCGCTCCTCGATCACCGGAGCGAACATCGGTCGGTAGTACCAGTAGAAGAAGTATGACTTGAGGGCGCACCTAGCGGCCCCGCCTATCTCCCTCTCTGCCAGATAAGCCCTGGTATAGTCGCCTCCAAGCAGCTGGTACGGCTCTATGACGAACTTGCGCTCGTCTCCCTCCAGGTTGACCGAGCCGAAGATTGCAGCGGCGACCAGGTAGCAGACGCAGACAAGCACGATGGATCTCCGGCGAGCCCCCCAGTGGACCCACTGTCGCTCCTTCCGCCGGGCGTTCTCGTCAACGCCTGACCCGGACCCCTCCCCGATGCCGTCGGATCGACTCGACGTGCCAGACGATCGCTCGGATTCCGAGCAGGCCCACACAGCACTTCCGGGAAACAGAACCTGGAAGATCGTTCTGAGCAATCTCATTCCGGCTCCGTCCGAGCACGACCAGGTGTGCCCTGCGAAACGCGTCCACCTTCTCCCCACACCTCACCCATCCCAGGATCTGAACGTTGTCCTGAACACCTACTTCCTTCGCGAGGCACCGGACCTCACTGATTTCCTAGCCTCCACCAAGATCGGAAACGACGCGGGGGCTCTCGGACACCACCAGTGGCATGGCGTCCAAGGTCCATCTCCTCGAGCTTCTTGCTGGCGGCTCAAACCGCGAGCCCGGACCGCCGCTCGATCTCGCGGACATGGAACTCGTCGGCCGAGATACCAAAGATGCCGATGAGTAAACGGGAGAACGCCGCCCTCGCGCAGAAAGATAGTATATCGGGTGGCACTCCCATAATCGTCTACTCAGAACATACAATTGTGTGCTCACGGCAGTCAAGCGTCCAATGGCCCCGGGTCCTCCCCCGATTGCCGCAGGGGTCACGGCTCCATCGAACGTGAGACCGCAGGTTCGAATCGGGCCCCCGCTACCCACCACCCCCACGCCTCAAGAGCTTCCTCACAAGCCCACCGTACAACGCCAGGTCCTCCCTGC
>JAUVLP010000109.1 GCA_030600655.1 Candidatus Eiseniibacteriota bacterium | reverse complement strand
CGTGGATTCCCGTGCTCTGGTGGGTGGTATTCGGCATCGTTGCCGAGCTGAGTCCGATCTCGGTCCCGAGATCCGGCGCCTACATCACGGTGTCATCCGCGTTCGACTACGCTGCCATCATCATTTTTGGTCCCACTGCTGCAGCTATCATTTCAACCGTCGTAACAGTGGCAGCGACCGGAGCCAGACTGCCGCTGCACAAACTCCTCTTCAATGTCAGCCTTTTCATAGTGATGATTTTCGCGGCGGGAGCGGTGTTCGAGTTGGTCGGCGGCGTGTCTACCGCAAATGTGGGACTGCTGGTTCTCCCTCTTGCCGCATGCGGCATAACCTATTTCGCCGTGGACACCCTTGGGATCAGTTTCATCATTGCCCTATTCGCAAGAGAGAACCCGTGGAGAGTCTGGCAGCGCACGTATCTTTGGACAACGGTCACGCATCTTGTTGGATTTGTGCCTCTCAGCGCCATTATGGTCGTGATCTATCTGCACATCGGTATTCCGGGCGTCGCACTGTTCTTCGTGCCTCTGATCCTTGCCCGGCACTCTTTCAAGCTGTACATCGACATGCGCGAGACCCACATGGATACGGTGAGAGCTCTCACGTCAGCGATTGATGCGAGCGATCCTTTCACGAGTGGTCACTCCGAACGAGTGACCGAGTACTCAACGAGTATAGCTCGGCGAATGGGGCTCTCTGAACGGCGTGTTCTTATGGTCGAGTATGCCAGCCTCCTTCACGATATGGGTAAGATAGCGATACAGCACGATGTGCTCCTCAAGCCGGGCAAGCTCACCGATGATGAATGGAAGGTGATGCGGAAACATCCTGAGACGGGCGCCAGAATCGTCTCAGATCTCCACTTTCTGAAGGGAGCGCGCGAGATCGTGCTCTACCATCACGAGCGCTGTGATGGGAAAGGCTATCCCGACGGGCTTGAGGGTACGGAGATTCCAGTCGGGGCAAGGATCGTGAAGGTGGCAGACGCGTTCGACGCAATGATGTCCGATCGTCCTTACAGGCGCGGCCTGGATATGGACGCAGCGATGGACGAGCTGCGGCGAGGGAGGGGGACTGATTTCGACGCGGAAGTTGTCGACGTTTTTCTCGGACTCATCTCAGATGGAGGTGTGAAGATCGGGGCAGAGTAGCCCGGAGCTGGACCAGCGACTGGATCATGGGCTGTGGAGAGGGTGTAGGGAGGAATGGATGACATCAGAGAACGGTCGTTGTGAGAAACGCAATCACCATGTCACTTGTGATGGAGACAGACCATTCGATTGCGAGTTGGTGAGGCAGCTCGGCGCCGTCAACGGTGTTGAGCTGTGGGAAGGACGCAACACGTGCACAGGAAACGTCGTTGGCGTTGAGCTTCTGGCACATGCGAAAGCCCACGACTTTCCGCATCCACCCGGACTGCTCAAGGAGTTCCGCACACTATCCAGACTGGCTCATCCTCTTATCCCCAAAGTACTCGGTCTCTCTCCACGAGCCGCCCGCAGTCCGTGTCTCTTTCTGGAATCCGGCGGATCGTGGCAGTCTGTCGGCAATTGGGCTCAGACCAACGCTGACATCAAGAGCATTGCCTCACTGCTTGATTCGCTCCTTGGTTTCCTCGAGTATATCCACGCCGTTGGTGTAGCCCACACATCACTTGCGTCCGACTGCATTTGGATGTCTGAGAGCTGCCGTGGTTCTGAGACGTGGTTGCCGCGTATCATAGGATTCCAGCGAGCAGGTAGTCGAAGATCGGGAGACGGGCAGGGAAATAGCTCTCAGTCGGTCACGGGCCCATCCCTTCGGCTCGAGCCCGAGGTCCAGGCAGACCTGCTCTCAGTTGGCGCCATCGCCACAGGGCTGCTGAGTACGGTTCTGCACCTGGTGAGTAGGCGTCCTCTGACTCCCGCAGAGATGCTGTCTGAGATACGGTCAGATCTCCCCGACCACTTCTACTCAGTTCTCCAGAGGATGCTGGCGCCGGAGGAGGCCCTGAGGATCAGGGGCGCTCGCGAGGCACGGAGCCTACTCCGCGGCACGGGCTTCGGTGCTTTCGACTCTGACGAAGTGCAGAGGAGGGACTGCGGCACCATTGCGCGTCACGATCTGCTGTCTCTGGTGCGGCGAGCGAAGCGTAGAGCAAGGTGTGTGGGAGGCCACGCTCTTGTCCTGGTGGGTCCCAAGGGGTCCGGCAAGACCTCGCTCGCTCGACTCTGTCGTGCCGACGCCGTGGCTGATGGCGATGGGTTTGCGGAGTTCTCTGGGCAGGCGATTCACATCACAGAGGATACGGGCGACTTGGCAGTCGGTTCTCTGATCCATCGCGCTGTGACTGAGGGGCGGCATGGAGGCAGTGACGATCTGGCAGTTCTGCTTGTCGACGGGATTGAGTCCCTGTCACTGGCGGAGCTCGAGAACCTGGCAGATGCCACCGCCACCATAAAGCACCTCGGAACCTCATTGCTATTGTTGATCATGTGCGACCGATTGTCCTTCGCTCCGAGTGCTCTGCAGTGGCCTTGCAGAATAGGTACTTCCGATGCGCCACTGGGTTTGCAGCTTGAGGAGATGGGAGTTCTGAAGCGCGAAGAGATGGGTTTCCTCATGGGGGAGACATTACACACAGAGCCATGTGGTCAGTTCGTCGATTGGATAGCCGAACACACTGACGGAAGTCCATTCTTCGTTCGCGAACTCACCCGATCTCTGGCATCCAATGGGTGTCTCAGTGAATCCACAAACGGCCTCACTCTGAATTCTTCTCTCGCGTTGGACACAGGTGTTCCAGATTCCGTGCAAGATATGCTGAGAGAAAGAGTAACTGGTCTGTCGGACACCGAGTTGAAGGTTGCGCGCATCATGGCACTGGGACCGGGTATGACAAGCGACATTGTTGTCTCGATTGCTGGTCTTTCCAGAGGACGCTTGGCCGATACCCTGTGGCAGCTGGATGCTCAGGGGCTCATCGGGATGCCATACCAGGGACATGCGTATTCTCTGACCGAGAGTCCTCTCGCCCAATCGCTCTGGCCGGAGTCGGAGAGCGCCGCGAAGCAAGCGCTGCATGAACAGGTTGCGCGTCTCATTCAGGAACTCCATAGCGAGCATCCAGCCGGTCGGAGCAGCGACGGAGCACTGGCGTGGCACCTGAGTTGTGCCGGTCACCAGAACCGCGCCTTCTCGCACGCACTATCCGCAGCCCTCGGTCTTCTTGAAGCTGGAAGCACGGAGGCGTCCGAGTCGTGTTTGTGTTTGGCTGAGAAGCTGTGGCCGCCATCGAACTGGGCGATTGGCGATCCTATCCCAGATATGATGAAGCTTGTCGATGGCTACTGGCGGACAGGGCGGACATCGTTGTGCGCGCGGGCGTGCAGGCTTGGTCTGGCGATGGCGGAGTCGGGAGCGGTCTCCACCGATGCACAGCTCGCACAGCTGAACTGGACGCTTGGCAGGTCGGCAGCGCTTAGCGGCGATCCTGACGGGGCGATGGCCATTCTGGATGAGGCTCTTGACTTGGCCAGATCACGCGGTGATCGCATCCAGATGGCCAGAGTTCTCGTTTCCTCCTGCTTTGTGCACAGTATGAGGGGTGAGAACCGAGAGATCGAGCGGCTTGCCGACGAGAGCATGGTCCTGCTGGAGGGTTCGGGCGACAGGTCTCTTCTGGCACGGAGCTACAATGCCAAGGGCAACGCTCTCACCGCGCTGTGTCAGTGGCAGGCGGCCAAGGAGTGGTATGGCCGCGCCGCAGAAGTCGTGGGTGACCTGGGTGATGCTAGCGCCCTCAGCGTGTACGTATGCAATTGGGGACTGACATACATGGCCCTTGGAGAGTGGGACGAAGCTGAACATCGGATGGCAGAGGCTCTATCTGTAGCCAGTCGTGCGGATGTCGCCTACAGCTCGCAGCTCGCACTCCAGAACCTCGGTTGCCTCTGGATGCGGCGGGGCATCCTTGATGAGTCGGAACGATGCGTGCGTGATGCCATGTCCTGGGCGGAGAGAACAGGGGATGAGTGGGGCCTTGCGATGATTCTAGTCGACATGGGCCAGCTTGAGTTCGCCCGCGGCAATCCCAGCTTCGCTCTAGGGTACTACGATCGCGCTGAGGGGCTCATGAGTGAGGTCGGAAGTGTCGACGACCTTCCGGAGCTACTTCGCGCTCGAGCAGAGGCGTTATCGGCTCAGGGAAGGCACGGGGAAGCGCGTGAGTCTGCAGAGGAGTCGCGCAAGCTCTCTATGAGAATCGAGAATGGCCTCGAAGTCGCCAACTCATCTCGCGTGCTGGGTGAGATAGCGGCGTGTTGCGGTGAGTTGGATCGAGCCTCGGAACTGTGTGGGGAGGCGACAGACGCACTCCGTGCGATGGGGGCGCCATACGAGCTGGCTCAGTCATTGGCAGTGACGGCCCGGGTTCATCGGGAGAGGGGCGAATTGCATGATGCCGTAGCGTTGTTTGAGGAAGCCCGGGATACCTTTCGGGATCTTGGCGCTCGGCGAGACTCGCGTGTGATCCAGGAGGAACTTGCTGAGATGGCCGGAGCTCTCCAACTTCCCATAGCGGAGCTTCCCGGCGAGCGGGAGCATCTGGCGTCGCTCTACAGGTCAAGCCAAGTGCTGGCATCGTCGGAGTCACAGAGAGAGGCTGCGCGCGAACTCGCTGACATCGCCGCCGCAGGCATTCCAGCTGAGACAGTGGCAGTACACCTGCTACGGGTCGGATCGACAGGGACCACGTATCAGTCATCGCTTTGTGAACGCGAGGGCGCGGAGCAGGAAGTTCAGGAACAGGTGCCGGTTTTTCTGAAACACCTGGCAGAAGGTGAGCCGATCATCCGCGTCGCACACGATGATCAGCGCTCCGGTGCGCTCTCAAGTCTCCTTACCAGGCACGATTTGAGGAGCCTCCTTGTCATCCCAATGATGCTACGGGAGCAGATCATCGGTCTCCTCTACCTTGACTATCGCAAGAGGGACGCGACTTTCTCGGACGAAGATGTGCGCTTTGTGGAAGCGCTGGCCGCACAGGCAGCGATTGCAATAGACAATGTCCGGTTGCGTGCTGATCTGGAGGAGGAATTGGAGACGCTTCGCTGGGAAGTCGACAGTCGATTCTCCTTCGCGAATATCATCGGTCAGAGCGTGAAGATGCAGGAGCTCTTCTCCCTTCTTCAGAAGGTCGCGGCCACATCAGTAACAGTGCTCATAGAAGGTGACTCAGGAACAGGGAAGGAGCTGGTCGCCCGAGCCATCCACTTCAACAGTTCCCGTAAGCATGCGCGCTTCGTGCCGCAGAACTGCGCGGCGCTCCCGGAGCAACTGCTCGAAAGCGAGCTCTTCGGTCACGTTCGCGGCGCATTCACAGGGGCACTGAAGGAGAAGGGAGGGCTCTTCGAAGCGGCTGATCGAGGTACGTTCTTCCTTGATGAAATCGCAGACATGCCACCGTCGCTCCAGGTGAAGCTGTTGCGTGTCTTGCAGGACGGTGAGATCCGCAGAGTTGGGGCGACAGAATCCATCAAGGTGGATGTCCGAATAGTCGCGGCTACAAACAAATCACTTGAAGAAGAAGTAGAAGCGGGTCGTTTTCGTGAGGATCTCTTCTACCGCCTGAACGTGGTTCGCATACGCATGCCGACTCTCAAAGAGAGGAGAGATGACATACCTCTCCTGGCCCAGCATTTTCTCGATGTCTTCTCAGATGAGTGCGACAAGAACATTTCAGGTTTCACTGATCGGGCGATGGATATCCTCGTGAATTATGACTGGCCCGGCAACGTGCGAGAGCTGGAGAATGAGATCCAGCGAGCTGTCGCTCTATCCAAACCGCGTGCGCCGATATCTGCACAGTCGCTTTCGGAGAGATTCCGCTCTGTCGAAGTTGCCATCAAGCCACCCAGGCCGAATGTTCAGCTTTCGCTCAAGGACATGGTTGAAGGTGTGGAGCGTAGAGTCATTGCGCAGATGCTCGATCAGCACAAATGGAACAAGTCGCGAACTGCCGAGGCACTCGGGCTGAGCAGACAAGGGCTTCTCAAGAAGATAGCGAGGTTGAATCTGACCCCCGATGAGAAGTAACATTCGACTTGGGGGTCGATCTCCGCGATGCGGAACTGTTTGGCTCGAAACGCAGGAAAGAGGCAACGCAGTGAAAGAGAAACAGACCACCGAGACCGCGTACTCCCGCGCTGGCGTTAACATCGATGCGGGTATGGATGCCGTGAAGCTGATGGGCTCTGCCGTGCGGTCGACGTGGGACGAGAACGTCTGCTGCGACTACGGCGCCTTCGCGGGGCTCTACGATCTGGCTTCCGCCGGGTGCGGGCGCGATATCCTCGCCGTGACGATCGATGGGGTCGGGACGAAGCTCAAGATCGCCGCCATGCAGGGACGCTACGATACGGTCGGGCAGGACCTCGTGAACCACTGCGTCGACGACCTTCTTGTTCAGCGCGCACGTCCCCTGATCTTCGCCGACTACTTCGCGAGTTCCAGCATCACTCCCGAGCACGTTGCGGAGACGGTCCAGGGCATGGCCGAGGCCTGCCGGGTAGTCGGCTGCAATCTGCTGGCGGGGGAGACGGCAGAGATGCCGGGCGTGTACTGCGAGGGCGAGATCGATCTCGTCGGTTGCATGATCGGCATCGTGAGGAAGGCTGATGTCGATGGTGTTCCTCCAATCGCACCGGGCGATGTCCTTCTCGGACTGCCGTCCACCGGTCTTCACACGAACGGCTACTCGCTGGCACGTCATCTTCTCTTCGAGGAGGAGGGGTTGACTGTGGACTCGCGCGTGCCCGATCTGGGTTGCACGGTGGGCGAGGAGCTCCTGAAGATCCACCGAGAGTACCTGAGCGCCATCGAGCCGTTCCTGGGCGACAAGCGCCTTCACGGGTTGGCTCACATCACCGGTGGCGGGCTCTACGACAACGTGCGGAGGGTTCTGCCTGATGGTTGTGATGCCAGGATAGACGTGTCGACCTGGGAACCGCTTCCCATCTTCAGGCTTCTC
>JAUVLP010000002.1 GCA_030600655.1 Candidatus Eiseniibacteriota bacterium | reverse complement strand
GTCGCCGCCGGATCTGTCGGGCATGAGCATTAGCAGAATACGCGAGGTAGTCGCCGGAGCTCGTCCCGAGCCCGGCGATTCTCTTTGGTTTGCGTTGGAAACTGATCCTCGCAAGGGCGTCCGACAGATTGTGGAGAGCTTGTCCAGACGCCGTGCCCGCGAGGCGCAGGAACGAAGGCGGATACGGAGAATGCGCCGGCACGAGACGGGGCTCTGGGATGATGGTGTGCTGGTCGTGGCCGGCGTGGATGAGGTCGGACGAGGCCCTCTCGCCGGGCCGGTTATGGCTGCGGCCGTTGTACTGCCCCGTGAGATAGCGCTCGACGGACTCAACGACTCGAAAAAGCTGACTCCCGGGCGCCGCGAGGAGCTGCACGATGCCATCCTGGACACTGCGCTCGCGGTAGGCATCGGGAGCGCGTCCCGCGAAACGATTGACGACATCAACATTCTGCACGCCGCCCTGCATGCGATGCGGGATGCCGTAAGGGCGTTGGGACTGAGGCCAGATCACATCCTCGTTGATGGATCGCACGATATCTCCGATGTCGAGATACCACAGACGAGCATCGAGCGTGGAGATGAACTGTCCGCTCCGATCGCGGCTGCTTCCATTGTGGCCAAGGTCACTCGTGACCGTCTTATGGTCGAGATGGCGGAGACATACCCCGGATACGGGTTCGCCCGGCACAAGGGCTACGGAACGCCGGAGCACATCGCGGCGCTGACCAGATTAGGCCCGTGCGATATCCACCGCCGCTCATTCAGAATCGTGCTCGAGTCGACGGGTGGCTTCTCGTTGGAGTATAACCAGTTCCGGCGCGGTCTCAGAGGTTCTCTGACGCAGAGTGACCTCGATGCTGTCGCATCACTCATTGCCGCCGACAGGGAGAAGCTCGACCCCTACGAGCTCTCACGTCTCCGCGGCTTGTACAAACGTTGTGTCGTGCGGTTGCGCACGGACCTGCTCCGGAAGCGGTAACCCCAACATTCCCCGAGATGGCTCTTCTCATGCGCCCACGAGGTGGCGGATTCCACCTCGCCTCTTGTCTCTACCTGCTGAACGGTTCCCCTTGTCTCTGCTGCTGAATGTTCCCTGGTTCCCTTGTTTCTGCACGCCCCTGATCAGGTTGCAATGGACAGACGCGCATCAGGCACCCTTGCTGAATGGATTGCCGCCGCGTTCCTCCGTCTCAAGGAATACAGAATCCTCGAGCGTGGGTACCGGTATCGCACGAAAGAGATCGACATAATCGCCTGGGACGGACATCGGGTGATCTTTGTCGAAGTGAAGTTCCGGCGGTCTGGACGGTGGGGAACACCGGGTGAAGCTGTAAACATGCGGAAGAGAAGACAGATCCTGTTCGCGGCACGTGGCTATTTGCGAGAGCGCTCGCTTCACGATGTCGGTTGTCGCTTCGACGTGGTCGAGGTGCTTCTCGAGGATGGGGGCTTTGGACTCCGCCTGAATCATATTCCGGGAGCGTTCGGCGAGAGCTGATCACGCGTGGGGAGGAGATTACGATTGTGCTTTCGATAGTCTTGAGTGGGGGAGTGACGGGCATCGAAGGGTACATGGTCAGGGTCGAAACCGACGTCACACGGGGGTTGCCGGCGTTCGTGACCGTGGGGTTGGGGGACAGTGCTGTGCGCGAGGGTCGTGACCGTGTTGCGTCGGCGATTCGCAACGCGGGGTTCCGCTTCCCCATGGACAGGATCACTGTCAATCTGGCGCCCGCAGGTGTCAGGAAGGAGGGAGCCAGATTCGATCTTCCGATAGCGCTCGGTCTCCTGGCGGCCACCGGGCAGATCGATCCCGGTCCACTCGAGCGCATGGTTGTTGTCGGAGAGCTTGCGTTGGACGGGTCGACAAGACCCGTAGGTGGGGTGTTGCCAGTTGCGCTGACCGCCGAGCGAGAGGGTGTGTCGGCGATCATGGTACCCACGGGTAACGCGGGAGAAGCGTCCGCTCTCGGTTCACTGCGTGTTCTTCCCGTTGCCGGTCTTGGGAGCGCGGCCAGAGTCCTGTCCGGGGGAGAACCGGATTCGTGTTCGAGTGTTCCGTGTGCAGCTGTTTCTGACGTGGCCCGATACGATCTGAGCGAGGTCAAAGGTCAGCGCTTCGCGAAACGTGCTCTGGAGATAGCCGCGGCCGGTAATCACAACCTTCTCATGATCGGTCCTCCGGGTGCGGGAAAGACGATGTTGGCGAGAAGGCTGCCCACCATCCTGCCACCGCTCACGCGCGGGGAATCCGTGATCGCGACGGCGATTCACAGCGTGTCCGGATTGCTGTCTCCAGGGAGTGGCCTTCTGGAAAGGAGGCCATTCAGAGCACCCCATCATGCCATCTCCGGCCCGGGGATGATAGGAGGTGGGCGCGTTCCCCAGCCGGGGGAGGTGAGTCTTGCGCATGCCGGCGTTCTCTTTCTCGATGAGCTGCCGGAGTTTCGCAGGGATGTGCTCGAGGCGCTCCGTCAGCCGTTGGAGGACGGCTACGTGACTATCGCCCGCTCGATGATGACGGTGCGGATTCCGGCTTCGTTTGCGCTCATCGCGAGCATGAACCCATGTCCTTGCGGACACCTCGGTGACCCCACGAGGAAATGCCTGTGTACTCCTGCCGCCGTGCGTCGGTATCGTCTCAAACTATCCGGGCCGCTGCTTGACAGAATCGACATCCGCGTACCGGTGGCAGCGCCCGGATTCAAGGAACTCCGGGGAGGAGGAGATGAGCCGGAGTCGGAGGCCGTTCGTAGGCGTGTCGAAGCCGCGCGGGAGATGCAGCGGGACCGGTACGGCGATCTTGGCGACGTGTGGTGGAATGCAGGTGTTCCGGTGAGAATACTGGTGGAAAGGGTAAGACCGGCGCGGGAGGCAACAGAGATTGCAGGCGCGGCTATGGACAGGCTTGGGCTTTCAGTAAGGGCTTACCATAGGTTGCTGCGTGTGGCTCGAACCATCGCAGATCTGGCGGGCGATGAGACAACCCTTGCGCCCCATGTTCTCGAAGCACTCCAGTACAGGGGCTGCGGACAGGATGGCCGTTCATAGCCACAGCAGCAGTGTCGAGGGCACAGGCGGGTGTTTCTTGAGAAGCCGCGTGAGACAAGGGGTCTGCGGGTAGCCTCTTGCGGAATGAGGCAAGACTGGTCGCGTTTATGCTACTACGAGTACTCCAGAGGCTTGCGAGTAATTGTATGCATATGGCAGTGGCGTGCGTAAGTGACGCACGCATGGGGTGATACGAAGGGGTGGATCTCTTCGTATGCCCCTCTGGGAAGATTGGAAAATGCGCTTTGCGTTGCCGGATGGTTCTGTGCAATCAGAGCAACTGAATTGAGCAACCAATGGATCAGATTATCAGAGGAGGAACGTCTATGCATGTAGGGGCACGATCTGTTGAGCGCGCGAGATCCATGAGGACGCGCGATGACGCTCTCACCCAGATCTGCTTCTGAACCGCTGCGTTCAAGATGGTGGCTGTATTGCTAGTGCTAGTGATGGATTCTGCGCCGCAGAAATGGCTTTTCGGAGGAGAGAGAATGAGAACGATCATAGTTGCGCTTACGATTGTGGTTCTCTGCATGGGTGTTGCTTCAGCCAAGACCCAGACAGAGTATCCGGTGAATGAGTTCCAGGGTCCGAACAGAGCCAACGAGACTTATGGCTACTTCGACATGACTGACGTGACAGGATTCGTGACGGTCGACAACACGGCCGCAGCGGTCCCTCACTTCCATGTCGATACGTACATGGCCTATGACACGAACCATTGGTGGTGTGGTAGCTTCGCGTTTGATGCCAATGGTGGTTACGGTAATAGTTGGAACGACCTTCTCACCATTCCGGCGACGGACGTCACGGGTGCTACGTACCCGATCCTGACGTTTGTGCACTACTACGACAGTGAGCCCGACTTCGATTTCACGTATGTTGAGGCGATGGTCGGTGGTGTCTACGTCGCACAGAACGCTGGTTACAACGGCCAGATCCCGGGCGGCACATGGGTCGACCTCGGCCTCTACGGTTACATTCTTGCCGGTGTTGACCTGCCTATTGTCGATGCCCGTTTCCACTTCATCTCCGACGGTGCCTGGTCGGATGAAGATGGCGACTACGATTCAGTCGGCGGCGCGTACATGGTCGACAACATCCAGATCTTTGACTTCTACGGCGGCGCTGTGTACTTCCTGGACGACGTTGAGTCCGGTGGTCTCTGCATGCCTGGCGTTCCGGCCACTGCTGGTGATTACTGGCATCTGGTCGACGACATCTGCTCGTCGATCGTGATTCCGTCGTGGTGGTGTGGTGATGATGCCGACACGAGCCTCATCCCGCCGAACCTTGACAACTCGCTGATCACTGCCGGCATCGCCATCCCAGTTGATGCTGTTACTTGCACGGTGCGCTGGGCGATTCACGCTGAAGTTCCGACAGTCGACGACGACTATTGGACTGACTTCGTGATCGTTGATGGCACCACGTACCAGACAGGCGCGTGGTGGGGCGATTTCGCAGGTTGTGGTGGCTTCGGTTCGTCGGGTCTCAACGGTACAGACCTCAGTGGTTTGCTGCCTGCCAGCGAACTCAAGGTTATGTGGACGTTCCACACGACCGACAATGGTTGTGGTCCGGGTGCTGCCGGTGGTGCTGGCATCAACGTGGACGACACGTGGGCCGAGGGCGAGACTATTCCGGTTGCGGTCGAGCAGAGCAGCTGGGGCCGTATCAAGGGTATGTACAAGTAGCATACCCAGCTTAGCAAATTGGACATCTGCGGCCGATAGAGCCCGTCGGGATTCCCGGCGGGCTCTGTCTTTCCGCAGGCATACCACGCCATGCTTGATATGGGTACAGGATGACCATCAGTGCGACGCGCTATCCGGTAGTGCGTAGAAGTCGGCAGCTGGACAGCAATATGCTACCTGATGTATAATACGCATTGGGTCACTTGATAAAGGGAGGTACTTGAAGATGAAGCAGGTCACAGCCCATGCTGTCGTTATTCTCGCACTATTTACCATCTCGGTATCGCCCGCATTTACGGCGGAGTCGCCCGCATCCGATCCTGAGATCGAGGCGATCCAGCGAGAAATCGACACGAACGGGTACAGCTGGGTTGCCACGCGTACATGGGTAACGGACCTCTCTCCAGAAGAGAGAAGAGCTCTGCTTGGCACGAGGATGCCGATCGATGTCGCACGCAGGTTTGCGGTTCTGACTGAAGACGACCTTCCGTTTCCGGTGCTGCGTGACCATCCGTCGACCTGGGACTGGCGGGATTATGGTGGAGTGTCCCCTGTCACGAGTCAGGGAAGCTGCGGAAGCTGCTGGGATTTTGCGGGCATAGCTGCACTCGAGTCGGCCGTGCTCATCGGCGAGGGAGTCGAGTACGACCTTTCGGAACAGCAGATCCTCTCGTGTCGCACGCCCGGATACGGTTGTGGTGGTGGGTGGCCGTCGTGGGTCTGGAGCTACGTTCGCGAGCACGGCGCGGTACTGGAGTCATGCATGCCGTACGAGGCGGATGACACCGTTCCATGTGGTGACGACTATTGCCTGAAGTACGCGGCGACGGACGAGTGGGTAGACATTCCCAATACAATTGATGCTATCAAGACCGCGGTTCTGATAGCCCCATGCGCCACGACCTTCACGGTCTATGATGATTTCCATTCCTATGGTGGTGGTTGCTATGAGCATGCAGGGGACGATCCGATCAACCATGCAGTTCTGATAGTCGGATGGGACGACGCCGCGTGCAGCGGTGATGGCGCATGGTTGGCTAAGAACAGCTGGGGCGAGAGCTTTGGCGAAGATGGATATTTCTGGATGAAGTACGGGAGCTGCAATTTTGGAAATGGCACGCAACTCCTCTACTACTACGATGGTTCGCAGGTGACCTACAACGGTCATGACTTCGATGACTCGACCGGCGATGATGACGGTCGTCCCGACCCCGGGGAGACCGTGTCGATGGCCGTGTCGCTTCAGAACGGTGTGACTGCACCTAACAGGACCGGCGTAGCCGCGACCATGTCTACATCCAGCAGCTACGTGCAGGTAACGCAGAACTCGTCATTCTATGGAAGTATCGGTACCGGCGCACCGGCCTCGGGCTCACCGGCATTCGAGATTGTCGTGGACGAGTTCGCGCCCGTAGGTGTTGAGGTTCAGTTCACTCTCGAGATAACGGCCGACATGACCTACACGCACAACGAGACATTCAGCATCGTTCTTGGTCCGATACAGGTGCTGCTTGTCGACGATGATGGTGGAACGAGTACCGAAAGCTATTTCCAGAGCGCGCTTGAGAACAACGGTTATGGGTACAGGCTCTGGTGCGAGGAGTCGGATGGGTCTGTCTCAGTTGAGGAGATGCGGCGCTATCCGGTCGTTCTCTGGAACAACGGCTGGGGCGGGAACCTCGACGGAGATAACAGGACAGCGCTGGCGACCTACCTGGATGAGGGTCGTCCACTCATGATCTCCGGTGAGGACATCGGTTGGTCGCTCGACTACTACGGGAACATCTATTTCCTCCATGACTATCTGCACGCGGACTACATCGCTGACGATTCCGGCTATCGGAGCCTGGATGGTATCTCAGGCGACCCGATCGGGAATGGTCTCTCGTTCACACTGGATGGTGAGGACTCGGCGATGAACCAGTTCTACCCGAGTGAGATAGAGCCACGGTCCGGGTCGACCGGCATCTTTGAATATGGCCCTGGTCTCGATGGAGCTATCCGGCACAGTTCGACTCACAATCTTGTCTACTACGCGTTCGGCATCGAGGGCGTAACGGGTTCAGCGGTCAGGGACACGATCACACGCAGAACGCTCGAGTGGCTTGTCGGAGAGTGGCCGGATGCCGAACAGCCGATCGTGCAGTTGCTGTCACCGAACGGGGAAGAGGAGTTCTCGGGTGGTGAAGACCACGAGATAACATGGACGGCGTCAGACAATGTCGGAGTCGTCTCGATAGATATCCTGCGGTCTTGGGACAGCGGCAACAGCTTCCCGGACGTTGTGGCCGAGGGAGAGACGAACGATGGGTCGTTCATGTGGTCGGTTCCGGACAGTTCCAGTGAAACGACGCGCATCCGCGTAGTCGCGCGCGATGCAGCAGGCCTGGCATCGTATGATGATTCGGACGGCGATTTCGCGACGAGTACCGACTCGGACGTGCCCGGTTGGCCGACGCCCACTCAATTCGCTCTCTTCCAGAACGCGCCCAATCCGTTCAACCCCATCACGCGTATCACCTACGCGATTCCCGCCGCATCGAGGGTCATCATAGATATCTTTGATGTGAACGGGAGGCGTGTGAAACGGCTGGTTGATGCCGAGCTTGCGCCGGACAGATACGAGGTCATCTGGGACGGCAAGAACGATGCGGGCGTCGAGCTTGCATCGGGCGTCTATCTCTACAGTCTCCAGGCGAACGATCACGAGGTGGAGAAGAAGATGGTATTGCTGCGCTAGGCTTGGATTTCGCCGGTGCGCAGGGCGGAAGTCCGCAGACAGAGTGCAACCTGACTGAACGCAGGGGCTCGGGGACCATTTCCGGGCCCCTCTTGCTTTCTACAGCCGTACCGGACGAATCGACACCGGCCAAGGGGATAGTGCCCGTACAGAGCTGTTGGTGTTGACGGCGGGATGGTGGCCCTATAGGATAAGGTGCATGGAAGCACGCAGACATATCACTATTGCGCTCATCATCATGCTCGTCTTTGTGGGCTACTACCTGTGGCACGAATACAGTGCTGCGGGGACCTTCGGTTTCCCACTCGACGATGCGTGGATACACGCACAGTTTGCGCGCAATCTCGCTCTCGGCAATGGGTTCTCGTACAATCCCGGGATACCCGTATCCGGTTCCACGGCTCCGCTGTGGACGCTTGTGATGGGGACCGGCTATCTTGTTGGGGGAGATGCGGTACTGGCAGCCAAACTCCTGGGCGTGCTCTTTCTCTCGCTATCCGTTTACTTTGTCTACGTGCTTGTAAGGACGATCTCGGGAGATTCGCGGGAAGCTCTTTTCGCGGCCGTGATCGTGGCATCGTTGCCGCGACTGGTATGGGCCTCGCTTTCGGGGATGGAGGTCACGCTCGCTGTGACCCTGAGCCTGGCTGGGATCATGGCGCATATTCTGTATTCGACCCCCGGCGACAAGCGCCAGTACATCTCGACGGTTGCATTAGGGCTGGCTGCACTGGCCCGGCCGGAGTGTACCATCTTCTTTGTTGCCGCGATGCTGGACCGTGTCTTTTCCAACAAGCTTATCAAATGGAGGGAGCTGGTTGCGCGCGACTGGCTGCTGCCGACGATCATCCACATCGCCCTCTTTCTGCTGATCATATTTCCCTTTCTGCTGTTCAGCAGGAGGTTCGGCATCGGTTTTCTGCCGAACACGGTGTACGCGAAAGCTCTTCAGTGGAACACGGGCATGATAGCCGCTTTCATCAATCACAGCGGAGTCGAGTTTCTGCGTTCTCTCACAGTGAGACCGTTCGACTATTTTCTTTCCTTCATGCACGAGAGCCTGAACAACAGCCCGCTCCTTTTTGTATTCGCGGGTCTGGGCGCGCTCCGCATGGTCTTCCTGCTTCCGTTCGCGGATGGCAGCAAGTATCGCTCTTTCATTATTCCGCTTTCGATTCTGCTATTTCCGCTCGCGATCGGCGTGTTTGTTCCGTTCGGTGGAGCCGGCTATCAGGAGGGCCGATACATTGCTCCGGTTGCTCCGCTCATGCTGATCATGGGGACGATTGGGATGTACGGAGCAGCGAGTTACGCCTCGCGAATCCTCGCGGAGGCGAAATTCCTGGGTCGACCGGCGCGAATCGTAGTCGAGCGCGCGCTCATATGGGGCTTCATGGTGATGGCGTTGTCCGCTCAGGTGAGAAATGGCTGGTACCACGGTCGTATCTACGGCAGGGAGGTTGCGAACATTGAGGAGATGCAGGTTGCTCTGGGGCGGTGGATCGATCTCAGCCTGCCTCTGGATGCGACAGTGGCCACGAACGACATCGGCGCAATCACGTATTTTTCTCGGCGCAAGGTCCTGGATACCTGTGGGTTAGTCTCTCCTGAGGTGATGGCCTACATGAAGCCGGGTGTCGATCGGGAGTCTGCCGTGCTCTCGTTTCTCAAGGAGCGGAGACCGGATTATGCGGTCCTCTTCCCGAACTGGTATCCGGAGATGGTGAGGGGAGAGGCCATATTCGATCCTGTGTACCGAGTTACCCTTGACGACAACATCGTCTGTGGGGGACCTGAGATGGTCGTCTACCGGTTGCATTGGGATCCCCCTGATTCCCGCGATGCCGAGAACAGGGCGAAGCACGAGGACGAGCGCGCTGCACGGCTCCGGAACCTCCCCGGCGAGTTGAGCGGAGATCCTCAATGATAGATCAACTGGTTGCCATCGATCACAGTCTCTTCACGTTCCTGAATGGGATTGCATACTGTCCCGTGCTCGATGCGATCATGCCCGCCATCACCCGGCAAGAGAATTGGTACCCCTTGCTCGGAGGAGTGTGGATCGCGCTTCTGATCTGGGGTGGGCGGCGCGGCAGGATGGCGGCCATCATGCTCGTCATCGCGGTCGCGCTTTCGGACCAGCTGTCCAGCGCCGTGCTCAAGCCGCTCGTTGGGAGGGTGCGACCCTGCAACGCTCTTCCTTCGAACGAGATCCGACTTCTTGTCAGGAAATCCGGAGCGTTCTCCTTTCCATCCTCCCACGCAACCAACTCGTTCGCGATGGCGATGGTCTTCGTGTGGCGCTGGCCGCGTCTGGCGATCCTCTTCTTTGCCTTTGCAGTCCTCGTAGCTTACTCGAGGGTCTACGTCGGTGTGCACTACCCGCTGGATGTCCTGGCCGGGGCTGTCTTGGGCGTGATTTGTGGGCGAACTGCCATCTGGGTTGTTGTCGCCGCGCGACGTCGATGGGGGAGAGGAAAAACATTCGAGCCGGCGAGAGGCTCCTGAGACTCCAGTTGGCCCCACGCCGGCTCACATTCAATTCTGCCTGATCAAGTTCACTCAGCCTTTCCAGACCGAATGACACTCCGATTTCATCCGGCTCCGGCTAGTTCTCTTCCGGCTCCGGTCGCCTGAGAACCGTGACCGGGTTCTGCAGGTACTTCTTTGCGACTCTGAGAACGTCTTCTTGAGTCACTTCGCGAATCCTCTCGCCGTAGCCTTCCGTGTAGTCAAACCCAAGGCCGTAGAGCTCTGCGATCGCAGCATCGGTCGCCTGGTTGGAGTTGGTCTGGTTCGATGTTTCGTTCATGATGACACAGAGTTGCTTGGCCAACTGGAGCTCTTCGTCGGTCACGAGTTCCTCCGTGATCCGCGTCATGTGTCCATTGATGATCTCCATTGCCTGATCGAGGGCCTTGTCGAACGTGGCTGCGTAGATCGCAAAGTAGCCGATGTCGTGCCCTGTCCAGTTGTAAGCATGCACAACATAGACGAGACCATGACCGCGCAGGTCGGTGTGCAACCAGCCACCGGGGTAGTAGATGCCTGAGATAACGGCGTCGAGAACGTCAGTCGCGAAACGGTCTTCCGATTCGTAGGGCATCCCACCGTAGCCCATGGCGATCACGGTCTGAGCCTTGCTGTGATAGCTCGTAAATGTCTGTGGTTCCGTTCTCTCCGGAACGGGCACAGGTTCAGGCAGCATCAGGCCCGACGGCTCCCACTTGCGGAATGCCTTCTTGACCATAGCGAGTGCCTCGGTCGCATCCACGTTCCCGAAGATCGTGAGAACGGTGTTGTCCGGGGCCACGTACATGGCGTGGTGGCGAACAACGTCGTCGCGCGTGATGGCGGCTATTGTCTCTTCCGTTCCGAAGGGCGACATCGCGTAGGGATGATCTCCCAGAAGCTCCAGCCGCATTCTGTCGAGCGCGTCGTACGTCCAGTTGTCTCGGCGGGCGAGAATCTCAGCCTGAAGGTGCTCACGCTCCTTTTCAATCTGCTCGGGATCGAACTTCGGGTTGATCAGGATGTCCGCGAAGATATCAAGTCCGTCTGAGAGATCTGCGGAGAGCAGAGTCAGCTCCGACTGGATCCGTGTATGGTTGCCGGAGCAGTAGTGCGCGGCGCCCATGGAATCGAATGCCTCCGCGATCCGGGAACCACTTCTCTTCTTCGTGCCGCGGGGCATCATCCCCGCTACGAAATTGCCTAGTCCGCTCTTGTCGGCGCTCTCGAAACGAGTGCCTCCGAGTGAGTAGCTGCCAACCGTCACTATAGGATTGGTGTGGTTCTCTTTGATGAGAACTGTGAGGCCGTTGTCCAGAACATGCCTTTCTATTCTGCCGACCTCGATTTCGACCGACCCGGCCTGCGTAACGGTCTCCTTCTCCACGGTGGGCTCGAGAATGGCTATGCCGAGGTTGTCGTCATAGAAGTACCTTGCTGCAGCGTCGCGTATCTCCTCAGCGGTCACGTCCTGTATGTGGGAGACATAGAGCGCGTCGAAATCAGGATTGCCCGTCGAGAGCTCGGAAGTGCCGAGACTCGATGCGATGCTCTCCATGTCCTGCCGTCTGAGATAGAACTCAGCGGCCTTGAGCTTCTTGGCTTTGGCGAGTTCTGACTTCGAGACCTTCTTCTCCGTGACCAGGTAGAGCTCCTCGAGCACCGCGTCCACGGCTGCATCGATGTCCGCTGGATCCATAGTCATCGAAACGACGAACGTGCCGGCCCCGTACGATGGAGTGGAGGACCAACTCGTAACGTTGTAGGCGAGACCAAGCTCTTCCACGAGCTTTCTGTGAAGTCTGGAGCTCTCACCTGCGGACATGATGTATGAGAGAACATCCAGTGGGTAAAGATCGGGGTCCGACAGTGCGACAGTATGGAAGCCCATCATGACATACGCCATGTCCAGGTCGCGGTCCTGCCTGAGAACGCGGCGTCCAAGCTGCGGCGGTTCAGAGGTCAGTGTGGGGATTTCCAGGGGGCGTCGCTCGAACTCGATGAATGCTTCACGAATCTTCGCGTAGGCCTCTTCGGCAACGAAATCACCCACAACGACGAAGACCATGTTGTTCGGAACGTACATCCTGTCTATGTAGGTTACAAGGTCGTCCCTTGTCAGCCTGAGGAAGTTCTCTATGTATCCGATCACCGGCTGTCTGGCGGCATGCCGCGAGAACATCGTCTCACCGAAGAGCGCGTAGATCCTTCGACCGGGCTCATCGTACCCCATGTTGATCTCGCGCGTGATGACGCCGTGCTGCGCGTCCACCTGCTCCTGCGGCAGGGAGGCATTCATGGCCTGGTCGGAGAGAAGACCGAGGGCCTCGTCGAAGTGCTCGCTCGATGTCTCGATGAAGTAGCAGGTGTGGTCTTTGGTGGTGTAGGCGTTGTACCCGCCTCCGATTGCTTCGATCTCTCTTTCGATCTCCTCGAGCGTGCGGGTTGTAGTGCCGTCGCTCAGGATATGCTCGCAGTAGTGGGAGATGCCGGCCCCAAGGTACTCGGCCTCGTAGATGCTCCCGGCCTTCACGTAAAACCTCATGTTGATGACCGGTGACGAGTGATTCTCCTGGAGGATGACCGTCATGCCGTTCTCCGGGAGTACTCGCCTGATCGTTTCACCGGCCCCGGCCGCGACCGTGATCAGAAGAAGGGCGGCGGTGACAACCGCCAGGGTTTTCATCGAGGACTTCATTCAGCACTCCCTTTTGCAGGTGTTTTGGGTCCTCCGGCTCCTGTGTTCGGACCCGATAGGTGCGAGAAACCGCCGGCGGTGCGAGTGGCTTGCGCGCACCGGCACGGTGGTTCGCTTGACGACTCATGAGCTTGGACACAACTATAGCCTGTGTCGTTGCCTGCGGTCAAGATGGGGGGGAGCGATCGGAAGTCTAGGTTGCGATTCGCGCAGGTGATGCCGGTTTCGGTGCTGAAAGCGGCTCATTCACCGTTGATTGCTGCGGGCGCGTGTGGTTAGATACTGGTGTGTGTTAAGGAGTGAAGTGCCGCGCTGCCGGGTTGGGTAGCCCCGATTCGGCGCATGTCATATGCAGGCAGTTCTCATGCGGTAGCGGCGACCTGCAGCGGTGGTGATCCGAGGAGGGCACGCGACGTGACGGATGTGAGTGCAAGCGAGGCTGTTCTTCTCGCCGTGAAGGCCGCGCGGGCGGCCGGAGAGATCATCAGAAACGGGATCTCCAGGCCGTTCGACATCGACATGAAGGGAAGACGCGATCTTGTCACATCGATCGATCGCGAGTCCGAAGCGCTCATTATCAACATGATCCGAGACCGTTATCCCGGAGACAGGATCGTGGCCGAGGAGACGGCGCCTGTCGCTTCGGGTGAAGGAACAGGGGAGAGAGTCGGGCGGGCCTGGATCATCGATCCACTTGACGGCACGAACAACTACGCACGTGGCTACCCGTTCTTCTGCGTCGCGATCGCGATCGAAGAGGGTGGAGAACTCGTTGCTGGAGTCGTGTACGATCCGCTGAGGGACGAGCTGTTTGATGCGGAGCGAGGGCAAGGAGCACGACTCAACGGAGAGCCGATCCACGTTTCTGACACTGCGTCGCTGGGCGACTCAATCGTGGCTACCGGATTCCCGTACGATCGCACGGAGCATAACGAGAACAATCTTGCGAATCTGAACAGGTTCATCTTGTCTGTAAGAGGGATCAGGCGGGGAGGTTCTGCCGAACTTGATCTTGTCTACGTTGCGTGCGGTCGCCTCGATGGATTCTGGGAGCTGAATCTGAAGATCTGGGACGTGTCGGCAGGTGGGCTGATCGTGAAAGAGGCAGGCGGGACCGTAACGAATTTCTCCGGCGACGGATGGGATCACGCGATCGGGAACATTGTTGCCGACAACGGGTTCATACACGCTCAGATGACGGATCTGGTAGATGCAGGAGGACAGCCTTGAACAGCGGAGCGTACTTCCAGGGGGACATACGGATGATCACGCCGCAGTGGCTGGTTCGTGCGATCGCGTTCGCGCTCGTGCTCGTCCTGCCGCAGTGCCGTGCTGAGGCCGAACCTATTACGATGCAGCAGTCGGTGGAACTGGCCCTGCAGAGCAACCTCGCTGTCAGGGCGGCCTCTGAGAACTACCAGGCATCTCTCTGGGGAGTGAGGAGCGCTCGGGCGTCTCTCTTTCCCTCAGTCAAATTCAGTTCTTCGATGCTCCGCGTTGATCCGGATACCTACGATCGCGCTAACGCATCACTCGGTTTTCTGGAAGAGATGGGGATCGAAGTCGAGCCGTTCCTGTACGAGACGACCTACGAAACGGGTTTCAGTGCGACGGTCCCGGTCTTCAATGGCGGAAGGTTGTGGGGAGGTGTCGGACTCGCGGGTGCTGCCCGGGATGCTTCCTTCCATTCACTTGAGTCTGTGGCACGCGCGATCGAGGTTGCAGCAAAGGAAGCCCATCTGGGTGTGCTCCGAGCGCAGGCGCTCCTTGGAGTTGCGTGCGATGCCATGTACGCTTCGGAAAAACGAGCCAAAGAGGCCGCGCGGAGAGTCGAGGTAGGTGTTTCAGGCAGGTCCGAACTGCTCCGCTGGGAGGCCCAGCTCGCCGAAGACAGGATGCTTCTCGTCGATGCTGAGAACTCGGTCGTGCTGGCTCGTCTGCAGTTTGCCAACGTTCTCGGGCTGCCGCTCGATGCCGACCTTGAGCCGCAGGATGTCTCAAGACCCGAACTCAAGGCGCGTATCGGGAGGGTTGTTGGTCTTGTGGGGGACGGTCTGTTGAGCGAAGTCGAGGCGCGGAGGCTCCTGGCGTCCAATCCGGATTTCCTTGCTCCGGGAGACGCAGCTGGAATCGAAGCCCACGCGGTGACGATCGCGCGCGGCGCGTTTCTGCCGTCGCTGAATCTGCAGGGCTCCTACGGTTGGAAGGCCGACGGTGATATCAAGCCGGACAACGAAGTAGCTTGGTCGGTCACGGCATTCCTGGAGGTTCCGGTCTTCACGAGCTTCAAGAATCTCTCCGACTACCAGATGAGCCGGCGCTCCCATCTTGCAGCCGTCAGAATGAAAGAAGACGCCGAGCGCCAGATGGTTGTCGGTCTCCAGGCAGCCGTGGCAACACTCAAATCGAGGCTCAGAGCTCTTGATGCAGCGGAACGATTCGTTGCGCAATCGGATGAGCATTTCGGCAGTATGGAGAACATGTTCGGTCAGGGGATGATCTCCGACAACGATCTGATCGATGCCCGCATCGCATACGACAGGAGCAGGATCGGGTACATCAACGCGCTTTACGACTGCTTCATTGGGCTGGCGGAGCTGGAGCAGCTCGTGGGCAAATCGCCCGCAGTGGAGAGAAAACAATGAGAGGACTCTTTGTAGTTGTTCCCATGATCGCACTGGTGATAGCCGGGTGCGGTCGCCCGGGCGAAGATTCAGACGGTCTTCGGCGCCAGGCTTCGATTCCCGTAGAGGTGGCGGCGGTCGAGCGCGAGAGCATCACAGCGTTCGTGCGCGGTACCGGAACGATCGCGGCGTGCGATGACATTCTAATAGCTGCTGAGGCGGGTGGACGTGTGGTTGCCGTTCCTGTTGTTGTAGGTGACGATGTGAAGGTGGGTGACGTGCTTGTCGTACTCGATGATGAGCTGTTGGCACTGGCGGTGAAGCAGGCTGAGGCCCAGCTCTTGATGGCCGAGGCTGATCTCAGGGATGCCGAGGCGGGACTCAAGCGCGCGAGCCATCTCTGGAAGAGCGGGGACATCTCGGATACGGACTACGAGACGGCGGAGACGAGGGCAATAGCGGCGCGCGGCATTCACATGACCGCGGAAGCAGCTCTGGCTGGTTCCTCCAGACAGCTGAAGGATGCGCTTGTGACCTCACCGATTGCGGGAACGGTTGCGTTCGTTCACGTAGGAGAAGGGCAACTGGTGGCGCCGGGTACCCCGGTCGTCCACGTTATCAATGATGCCCGGCTCGAGGTGGACCTGGGAATCGGTGAAGAGGACGTGGTGAGTGTGAAGCCGGGAGCCCGAGCAGAGATCGAGGTCCGGCCGCTGCCCGGCGAGGTTTTCAAAGGCAGGGTAGAATACGTGGGGCCTCGAGCCGACGACCTCACGAAGACCTACCCCGTAAGAATCACCATCAGGAATCGAGATGGCGCTCTCCGCGCCGGTATGGTCGCGGATGTCGGCGTGGCGGCTCACGTTCTGCGCGATGTCATTGTGATCGAGCGTGATTGGGTGCTCGACCGGTACGGCGAACCGATCGTCTTCGTGGCTGTGGATTCAGTCGCAATTCAGAGAAAGATCTCACTGGGGCGCATCGTGGGTGCCCGGGTGGTCGTGCTTGCCGGACTGGAGTCTGGGGATAAGCTCGTCACGATGGGACTGAGCCAGCTGAGCGATGGCGCACGCATCGGGATCAAGACAGAGCAATAGTTTGGTCGGGGGAAACTTGAGATGACGATTGGGGAGTTCTCCGTTAAGCAGCCCGTGTTGGTGAACCTCGTGATGATGGGGGTTCTCCTGGTAGGGCTCTTTACGTTCTACAGCATGCCTGCGGAACTCATGCCGAACGTCAGCATGGATGAGGCGGTTGTCTGGGTCGCCTATCCCGGGGTTGCGCCCGAGGAGATCGAGACTCTTGTCACGAAACCGCTTGAGGAGGAGATCGAGAACGTAGAGGACGTGGAGCACGTGATCTCCGTCTCCAGCGAGAGCCGGTGCGTGATCGATGTCAGATTCAAGCCGGGGCTGTCGGATGACGACTTCGACAAGAGGATTCTCGACCTCAGGTCGGCGGTATCCGCCACCGATGCCCGATTGCCCGATGATATCTGGGACCCCGTCGTCGTTCCCATCAAGATGGGGGAAGTCGCGCCCATCATGTCGATAAGTCTGGGTGGGCCGGGGAGCGAGACCCAGCTTCGAGAGATCGCCGAGGATCTACGTGAGGAGTTGCTGGATCTCAAGTACATCGCCGCTGTCGATGTCATTGGAGAGCGGGAGCGCGAGATACGCGTTGAACTCGATGCCGCGCGACTGAAGGCGTACGGCGTGCCCATAGGCAGTGTTGTTGCTTCGCTGTCGGCCCGGAACCTGAATGTTCCCGGCGGGACGCTTGACGCAGGCGATTCCGAGTACATCATCCGCGCGATAGGGGAGTTCGAGTCGCTTGAGGACATCGCCAACCATGTTGTGCTCTCTGATCCGTACGGTCGTCAGATACGGATTCGCGATCTCGGCGCGGTGCGAGACACTCTTGCCGACAACCTCACGCTGGCGCGGCTCAACGGCGAGCGGAGCGTCACGTTGTGGGTAATGAAGGAGGACGACGGCAGCGTAGTCAAGGTCGCAGCAGAGGCGCGGGATCTCGTGAAGGAGTTCGATTCCAGAATCACCGAGGATGTGAGCTTCGAGATCAGGAACGATGCGTCGACCGTGGTGGAGGACTCCCTCGCGGTCCTCAAGCGGAACGCGGGATTCGGCATATTGCTTGTGGCTCTTACACTCTTCATATTTATAGGAGCCCGCAACGCCTTCCTCGCGTGTATCGGCATTCCGTTCAGTTTCTTCGGTGCATTCATCCTCATGAATGCCGTCGGCATGACCATCAATACACTCTCGCTCTTCTCTCTGGTGCTCGTCCTGGGGATGCTTGTGGACGATGCCATTATCGTGATCGAGAACATCTACCGGCACATGGAGATGGGGAAATCTCCCCGGGAAGCGGCCATAATCGGAGTTCAGGAAGTGCAGGCTCCGGTCACGGCCGCTGTTCTGACCACGGTCGCAGCGTTCCTCCCGCTTCTGCTCATGAGCGGAACCTGGGGCAAGTTCATGGCGGTGATCCCGAAGACCGTCACATTCGCACTTCTTGTTTCATTGATCGAGGCTCTGTTCATTCTGCCGTCCCACATGGCGGACTTCAGTCGCGTCTCGCGCAAGCAGAACACGTACCACCCGCTGTTCCTGACGCTCACGCGGAGATACGAGATGGCACTGAGGCGCGTGCTCCGCAGGCGATACCTCGCCGTTCTTGCCATCATCGTGCTGGCTGCGATCTCCATCGGTCTCGTGACCACACTCGATATCAGGCTCTTCGAGGATGAGGACATCGACCAGATCGAGGTCAGAGCTCAGACAAAGGTGGGGATGCGGCTCGAAGATACCGACGTAGTCGCCAGAAAGATCGAGGCGATAGCCGCCTCGCTTCCTGCAGACGAACTTGAGGCAGTTGTCACCCGGGTCGGTTTCATGATCGTGAACTACCGGGGAGAGCTGGCGTCCAACAACATGCAGATCAATATCGACCTTGTCGACTCGGACTCGCGTCGACGTTCGGACACTGAGATCATGGATGCTCTCAGGGAAGAGATGGTGGAAATTCCCGGCGTCACATGGCTCTCGTTGTCGAAACCCGTGCACGGTCCTCCTACCGGCATGCCGGTAGAGGTCCGTATCAAGGGCGACGATCTCGAGATCCTCAGAGCAATCGCAGGACAGATCAGGGTGAAGCTCGCGGAGTTCCCCGGTGTCGTTGACATAGATGACGATGCCAAGCCCGGGAAGTCCGAACTCAGGGTCACAGTGGATCAGAAGCGCGCATCGCTCTACGCGCTTACGGTCACAGATGTCGCCTTGGCGCTGAGGATCGGCTTCGAGGGCATGGAGGCGACGAAGTACAGAGGTGGGGGCGGAGATGAGATCGATGTGGTTGTCCGGCTCAGGGAGCAGGATCGGGTTGACATGGATGACCTGAAAAGGCTCCCGGTTGCGACCAGCACCGGAGTGACCATACCGCTCAGCAATGTCGCTCGGCTTACGATCGACGAAGCTCAGGCGGAGCTGCACCGCCGAGACGGGGAACGGGTCGTCACCGTCACGGCCGGAGTCGAGGCGAACACGACTTCGACCGAGGTCAACCGGTTTCTGCAGCGAGAGTTCTCTGATATCTCCGTTGTGTATCCGGGCTATCGGCTGGACTTCGGAGGCGAGTTCCAGGCGACGCAGGAGTCATTCTCGTCACTGTTCCTTGCGTTCCTGGTTGCGATCCTTCTCATCTACGCGATTCTGGGCACCGAGTTCCAATCATTCATCCAGCCGCTTGTCATCATGTTCACAGTTCCCTTTGCCTTCATCGGTGTCGTCATCGGCCTTCTGGTCATGCGCTTCCCGTTGACGCTGACTGCCGGGATCGCCGTCGTTGCACTGGCCGGCGTCGTTGTCAACGATTCGATCGTCCTGGTGGATTTCATCAAGAACTCTCGTCTCAGAGGCGTCGATCGGTGGGAGTCGATCGTGAAGGCCGGGTGCATGAGGTTGCGTCCAATCCTCTTAACCTCGATCACGACTATCTTCGGAATCCTGCCTCTGGCGATGGGGTGGGGCGGGTCATCCGAGAGCTGGGGGCCGATGGCTTCCTCTATTGCGTGGGGGCTGGCCTTCGCGACGGTTCTGACACTTTTCGTGATTCCGGCTCTCTACTCGATCGTGGATGACGTCCGTGTGCGCTTCGGCAAGATCCAGGTTTCCGGCGGCAGACAGCCTGATCTCACGCCCCACGTGGCGGAGGAGTTGGCCCGGCTGAAACGGAGAGCGTTGCCTGCGGCAGACGTGGACGGACAGGAGAATACGTGAGCGAGACATCCTCGACAGTGATCGGAAGAGTGCTGGCCTGCTACCATGATGAGTGGGAAGTTGCTCTGAGCGGCGGCGATGTCATCCGCTGTCGCCTCAGGGGGAGACACTTCTCGAGGCTTACCGACGGGCAGAAGCCTGTGGTTCCGGGTGACCTCGTCGAACTGGGTCTGCTGAGAGACGGTTCCGGTGTCATCGAACGCGCGCTTCCAAGGGAGACCGTGCTCTCCAGATTGCTTCCGGGCAGGCGCAGGTTGCTCGAGCAGATCATCATTGCGAACGTCAAGCAACTGGTGACCGTTGCATCCTTGGGGGCGCCGCGTCTCAACAGGCGTCTGTTGGACCGGTTCCTGGTCATCTCAGAAGCGGCAGGGTTGCGCTCGGTCATTGTGTTCAACAAGATAGATCTGGTTCCCGAGAAGGAGTGGCGGCCGGCGGCGGCGGCCTATGAGAATGCGGGCTATGAAGTGATTCCCACATCTGCCACAGATGGTACGAACGTTGACAGACTGGCATCGGTACTTGCCGGTACTTTCTCGGTTCTTGCGGGTCCCAGTGGAGCGGGGAAGAGTTCGCTTCTGAACACTATCAGCCCCGGGCTCGGTCTCAGGGTGAAAGAGATAAGCAGGAAGAGCGGTAAAGGCAAGCACGCCACGACCAACGTTACCGTCTTTCGTCTCGGTGGCGAAACGCTCGTTGCCGACACTCCCGGGTTTCGCGAACTCGGCTTCTGGAGGATACGGCCGAGTGAACTGGACTACTTCTTTCCCGAATTCCGTGAGTACACTGCTAGATGTCGCTTCAGAGGGTGCAGCCATTCGCCCGAACCCGGCTGCGCCGTCAAGGAGGCCGTGGAGACCGGAGCGCTGAACGCCGCGCGCTACGATAGCTACCTGAAGCTTCTTGAGGAGTTGAAGGAACGGGGGTAGGTTTCGCAAGCACGTGTTTGATTCCGCTGCCGGTCGGACCCCTGGTTCAGGGGAAGCCGTTTACAGTGAGGAGGCACCAGATTGCAGGTTGTTCTCTACGAAGATGCGGGCGTCAAGTGGTTTGGTCCGCTCACGCTTCTACGTTCGGCCTTCGATTTGAGATGTGGATCACTGCTTCTGAGAGAGAAGCTCGAAATCAGGAGACCGGGTTGGGCGGTCAATTTGCTTCCGCGCCGGGAACTCGATCCGCTCGTGTCGGAGCTCTATCCCAGTAGAGGCATCGACAGTGTTCAGGATGGGGATGCGTTGCTTCTGTCAGCGCGCGTGATTGTCAATGACGAATTCCTGATTGCCGTTGAGGGTGAGACTGGAGATATCGTCCTTACGTCCGGGGGGGACCCCGTCGGTGCGCTCCTTCACGGAGGAGCGGCTGAGAGAGTGCGCTTGGTGCGCGACGCGGGGGGAGACCTTGGTGTGCTCGGGATTTCGCCTGCTCGCGAGGTGCCTGCTCGAGTGGCCCGCTACCCGTGGGAGCTTGTGCGATTGACGGCTGAAGAGATAGAAGCGGATGCTGTGGTCTCGGGTCGCTTGGGGACCATGGAAGGAGAGCTACATGCTTCGGCACAGCTCGTGGAGCCGGCCCGGATTGCGATAGGAGAGGGGAGCTCGCTCGGTCCGGGAGTCGTGATTGATGCCAGTTCCGGTCCTGTCGTCGTGAACGCCAATGTTGAGGTGATGGCCAACGCGGTGATACTCGGGCCTTCGTCTGTGGGTGCCGGGTCATGCATAAAGGTGGGCGCCAAGATCTACGCAGGCACGTCGATAGGCGAGACGTGCAAGGTGGGAGGCGAGGTGGAAGGATCGGTGCTTCACTCGTTTGTGAACAAGCAACACGAAGGGTTCCTCGGACACGCCTACCTTGGGAGCTGGGTCAATATCGGCGCCGCGACGGACAACAGTGATCTCAAGAACAACTACGGTTCCGTTCGGGTCGAACTGAACGGTGAGATCATTGATACAGGATCCACATTCGTCGGCGCGACGATAGGTGACCACACCAAGACCGCCATTGGTACGAAACTCAATACGGGCACCGTGATCGGTGTGTTCTGCAACATCTTGAGCGACGGGCTTGCGCCTAAGTCGATACCCTCATTTTCGTGGGGGACGGGAGACGGTTTCGTCGAACACGACATAGAGCGAGCGATTGCGACCGCCCGGCTCGTCATGGCGCGCCGCGGCGTGGACCTGACAAGCACGGAAGAGGCCACTGTACGTGAGGTTCACCGAAGGCAGATAATCCCGGAGTAGGTGATTCCCACAAAGCGTTGGTTCCGGTTTCCGGACCGGTACACCCGCCTTGAACTCAAGCTCTCTGACAAGGGAACCCCCCGCCTATGCTGGAGACGGGGGGCTGGGGGGACAGAGCGAATCACTCGCTCCGGCCGCGCTACTGGTTACCGGCTTTGAGTTCCTTCATCTCCTCTTTGAGCTCGTTCAGGGCCTCGCGAAGCTCTTCGATCTCTTCTTCCAGGATCCTTTTCTTAGCGTCACGAAACTCCTCGAGTTCCTCGACGATCATGTGGCGTTCACCGGGAGAGAAGATCACCCCGTCATCGCCTCCGATCCGTATTTGCTTGAGTGCGGTGATGTATTTGTGAGCGACCGACTCATCCACGGTGATTTCGAGAGTTGTCTGAGAATGCTCGCGCACGATGACGACGGGCGTCTCTACGCCGGCCTCCATATCGCTGATCGCATCGACCAGCTCGTCCGTGTTCGAGATCCTGGTATCTCCGATTCTGATGATTACATCCCCGGCTCTGATGCCACCGTCCTCAGCAGGACTGTTCTCGACCACCTCCTCGACGAGCACGCCTTTTCCATCAGGAACCTGGAAATACTCACCCAACCCATCACTCAGGTCATCCACGTAGACTCCAAGTCTACCTTTGCCGGCCCAACCCATGCCGATGTTCACTCTCGGAGAGAACATCCGGCCGAGTCTCCCGAGGGCCTCAAGTCCTTCCAGATCGAAGTAGGCGCGTTCGTCCTCGTCATCTGTGAATACGAAGCGGTAAGGACGGACACCGAGTATGACCTTCTTGATAATCTTCTTTCCGTCTCGCAGAAGCTCGATCTCGATAGTGGTGTAGGGATCCATGCTACTGATCATGTCGGCGAGCTGTTTCGTGCTCCTGACATCGTTGCCACTCAGCCTGATAACGATGTCGTCCGTCTGGATAGCTGCTTCTTCCGCAGGGCTGTCTTCGTAGACCTTGGTGATAATGACAACGTGTTCCTTGTCGACTCCCATGCTCTCGCGCTTCTTCTCGTCGAGATCGGCAATGCCTACACCGAGCCAGCCGGCATCGTCCCCGGTCAGCTCGATCGTTACGACTCTCGTATCGTCATTGTCGTCGGCCCGTACCTTGACGACGAAGGTCTCTTCATCTGTCTCGCCGGCAATGAGCATCACAGGCAGGAGAAGGAATGCTACAAGTACGCCTGAGAGGATCAATGTCGCGCGCCTGTGCCCTGTCATGTTCGACCTCCTTGCTCTCTGTCGCCTCTGTTCCGCACGCAACATGTTCTCTGCATTCTCCACCTGCTTTCGACACCGTGTCGGCAGCATGGTTTAAGAGTTCGTCAGGCGATCCAGGCTGAATGTGCGGACGGGGACCACGCGCGGTCCCCGTCCATCCGCATCAGCTGTTGCATGCAGCTATCGATTGGTCATCATCAGTATCGAGAAACCGATGATGGCGGAGAACAGTGTTCCAAGTATGAGAGCCAGAACCGCCGGAATGGCCACCACGATGACGGACTTGCCGCGGTCCAGCTTATAGGTCTTCTCAACCGTCAGAACACTGACCACCAGAAGCCAGAGGCCGGAGAGGGCCGTGAGAGCTGGGCCGAGGAGAGGTACAACAGCGATCCACTGGATGATCGATGCGCATCCAATCACGTTGATCAGTGATTTGAACTCGCCGGTGGCCCCGAAGATGAGTGTTGCGGCGAGGTGCATGAGCCCCATGGCTATGAAAGCCCCTATGACGAAAACGATGGGGAACAGGATGATGCCCGCTGGGTTGAGTGTGCCGATGGCCATTGCCACTCCGCCGATGGCCAGAATGCCGATTGCGGGCCCGAAGGCCTTCTCGTCTGCCGCCAGAAATTCGATGGCCTCCATCTTGAGCTGGGCCACTTTCCACCCCATCTTCAGATAGTCGACAAAGCTCATGAAAAGTCCTCCTTTTGCAGGTCTCGGTCCCTACCGGAATCCCTTGCAGACCGGGACTCTCCGAGCGGACGGTGTCTGTGAATCCTAGAACACAGTTGACGGCGCCACTATATGGTTTCTCCGCCGATCGTGGCAAGTGGAAACGCAGAGAGGGTATGGAGATAATAGTGAGCAAGGACCAGCTTTAGGGGGGCATGGTCTGCGTGACCGTGCTGTATGGCACACTCTATGCAGTCAGTCTGGGTGGGCAGAGGCTATTCGAGCGCATTGTAACAGTGCGTGCCGGGGGTGGTACAGCCGACATGAGAAGCACCGCAGTGAGGCTGCTGACGGCACAAGGACTGGCGTACGTCGATTAGGGCGAGACGCCGAGGAGGGGAACGGAGATGAGTAGAGGACAGTTCGTTTTGAGAGCAGTAGCCGCAGCGGCGTTCGTGGTGATGACGGTGACCGGCTGTAGCATGGTAGGGCCGGAGTCGTCATGGGACGGCAATAGTGGAACGGTTACAGGTACGGTTGATGATCGCATGGGTAACCCGATCGAGGCAGTAACAGTCTATATGTGGGCTGAGGTCGGAAGCGACGCTCGCGAGGTGAGCTACGAAGTTACGAGCTGCAGCGACGGCACGTTCGAGGTGTTGGATGTTGATCTGGGTGATCCGCACGCCTTTGAACAGACATACGAGGTGTATGTCAACCGGATGAAGGACGCTGAGGAGTCACTCGACGAGGAGTACGTGAGTTACTGCTGCACGGTAACAGTCGAGAAGAGCACCGAATGTGTAGTGACCCTCGTGCTTGATCTTGTAGATGATGATCTTGGCGATCCAGAGTCGATGTTCGAATAGAGGATGTTGCAGCCATGGGCAATGGATGGATGGACCGCGTGTCCGGGTTGACCAGTGGTTGCTTGTGACAACGGGGCTGCCGTATACGGCAGCCCCGTCTGTCTGGTGCCGGAGGCCGGGATCGAACCGGCACGGAGCTGACGCTCCGCGGGATTTTGAGTCCCGTGCGTCTACCAGTTTCACCACTCCGGCTCACTGAGCAAGATAACAAATCTAGCACTGGGAAGACGAGGCGTCAACCGCGTGGAGGAATTTTGCTTGGCGGGCGCGGGAGAAGGAGCTGTCGGGGCTGAAGCGAGCCGACTTGCTCAGCCGGCTGGGTGGGTCACCATGTACCCATGCGTTACCTTCGGCCGGGTGGGTCACCATGTACCCATGCGTTCCCGTGCAGAGTGAGATTGCGCTTGACTGTGCACTCAGAAGTGCTATCCTTTTCTTCCTGAATTGGGAGAAAATGTGTGGGGCCATAGCTCAGTTGGGATGAGCGCCTGACTGGCAGTCAGGAGGTCGGGGGTTCGATCCCCCCTGGCTCCACCACCGATAGCCGAGTGATTCAAGCGCGCCGGGTGGCCTACGAAGCTGCCCGGCGATGCTGTAATCGTCTGCAGATGTACCGATTACGGTGCATGTCGGCTTGACATCGTAATCACAGCATGCTAGCATAAAATATGCATAGGTAAGTAGGTCTGTGAGTATATGAACAACAGGTCAGAAACGGGAGTCCGCATCTACTCAGACTGCTACTGCTCTTGAGCGCGATTAATGTCCTACCGGTGTTTGCCGGGGGGAGACGAACGCGTCGCAAAGGGGCAGTCGGTGGGAGTAGTAGCTGACTCCTGTTTTGTTCTGCGGCAGAGCTTCGCTCTACACCTGCTGCATGGCTGCTAGTGGGGGAAACTGAATGCGATCCGCACTCCTTGTCACGCTGCTTGTACTGGTGACAGCCGCGGTGGCGGTGGTGGCGACAGCCGGACCCGTCGCGCACACCACGTTTACCGCGGACGATATCACACTTGGCCAGAGAAGAGGTTTTGAGACACTGAGCTTCGGCGATGGGAGTAGGCTGGGTTTGGTGGGGGAACCAGATATCCCTGCGCACATCGTCCGCTTTGTGATTCCGGATGGGATGACGGTGGGGGGACTTGTGATCATCGAGGGCGATGAGGTCGTACTCGATGGCGAACACACAATTCACCCTGTCCAACCTGAGGTTCCGATCGGGGAGAGTGCGGCGTGGGCTGATCCGGACGAGCGTATCTACGCCAGTGATCTTCCGTATCCTCCGAAGCGTGCGGTCTATCTTGGGAGTGGATTCCTCGGTGGGTATCGCATTGCGACCGTGGCTCTGTATCCCGTGCAGGTGAAGCCTCTGTCCGGCAGGCTCGTGCTGGCACCTGAGCTTACCGTGGAACTGAGTCTGGAATCATCCAATAGGCAAGCAGCCGATCGTATGAGGGTTACCGCTACTTCGGACGAGCTGTATCGTCGTCTCCTGCGCAGTATCGTAGCCAATCCTGAAGATCTGGACATGCTCAGAAACGTGCAGACCGACGTGGTGTCCGGTCCGGTGGCGGGAGGGTTCGCGCCCCGGTACGCGCCTTCACTAGAGGGAAGCGCGGTCGAGTACGTCATAGTCACGAGTAGCGAATTCGAGCCGTACTTCCAGGAACTCGCGGATTGGAAGACCCAAAAGGGCGTGCCGGCCGTCGTTCGGACGGTGTCGTGGATCGATGCAAACTACCCCGGGGGATGCGACAGTGCCGAGCGTATACGGTTCTTCCTCAAGGATGCATACGCATCGTGGGGGACAACGTACGTGCTCCTGGGAGGCGATACCGAGATCGTGCCTGTGCGGTATGGGCGCACCAGCTATTACGGTGGGCAGGATATCCCGGTGGATCTTTATTACTCGGACCTCGACGGCAACTGGAACGGTGATGGAGACGCATCGTTTGGGGAGGGCTACATATCCGAGGAAATCATGGGTGATGGTGTCGATCTGTATGCCGACGTTTTCGTTGGCCGCGCCCCGGTGAGCAACCTGGTTGAAGTGGAGGCGTTCCTGGCCAGGTGCGTGGCATACCGGGAAAGTCCGGTACCATACTTCACGGATCGCAACCTGTACTTGGGAGAGGTGCTCTTCCCATACGATTGGGAGAGTGGGCCATATAGTCTCGATGGCGCTGTTGACATCATTGAACCTGGTCTTGCCTTCGTCCCCGCCCATATCTCCAATACCAAGCTCTATGCCAACATTGCTCCATTTCCCGACGCCTATCCTCTCAGTGGCGCAGCGGCAGTGGATTCGCTTGAGCTGGGATACAATCTTGTGGTCCACGTTGGTCACGGGAACAAGGACATCATGAGAGCTGGGCTCAACAGCTACATCGTGATGAGCGACATCTCGGGGCTCACAAACGGCACAGACAAGGCCGGGTTTCTCTGGCTGCTCAATTGTACGTCTACGGCCATCGATTACGACTGCATTGCAGAGCGAGCTGTCACTAATCCGAACGGTGGGGCTTTTGCCGCGCTGGGGCCAACCCGATACGCTTTTCCGACGACGTGCCGCGACTACTACTGGGACTGGTTGGACCTGCTGTACGTCTCCGGATGCCAGGAGATAGGACCTCTGTTGGGAACGACACTGGCCCTTCACGCGAGCTTCGGGGAAGCAGGTCGTGACAATACCGACAGGTGGACGCAGTTCGCCACGGTTCTGCTGGGCGACCCCGAGATGGCTATGAGAACGCAGCGCCCGAGGAATCTCTCGGTCGCCTTTTCCGGCGCCATGCTGGTTGGGGAAGACGGAATGACGTTCAACGTGACCGATCCCGGCATCGTGGAGGGCGCGAAGGTCTGTGTTTCCTCTTCGTCCGGGGATGTCTATGCATACGGAACTACTGACGGGACGGGCCAGGTTCACCTCGATTTCACGCCGACGCTGACGGGGGTGCTCCAGGTGACTGTGACGTCTCCCAACTACTACGTGTTTGAATCCAGCATCCATGTCGTCATGGCTGCCGGAGCCTATGTGCATCTCACGGGTGCTACCGTCGATGACGACAGCAGCGGCGCAAGCTCTGGGAATGGCAACGGTAAGGCGGAGCCGGACGAAACTCTGGAACTTGATGTCACGGTTCGGAACGCCGGAGCTGTGACGGCTGCCGCAGTCTCGGCAGTCATATCCTCAACGGATCCTTACATTGTGATCGAGACGGACACGGTGCTTCTCGGCGATCTGGAGCCGACGGAGACCGTGGAATCCACGGCTGCCTTCCGGTTGTTTGTGACATCCGACTGCCCGAACAACTACGATGCTGAGCTAACCATCGATTTTTCGGAAGCCGGGAGATCCGCGTGGCAGGAAGAGTTCACGGTTCGTGTCTACGCTCCGGATCTGGTTCACATCTACACTCAGATCGATGACTCCTACGGTGGTGATGGCGACGGCATTCCGGAGACGGGGGAGACCATCACACTTCTCCTGGACGTCATCAACGAAGGCAATGGCGACGCCGATGGCGTTACCGGCGTGCTGAGATACGCCGACCCCCTGGTGGTCAGCTTCTCAGACAGCACCGATGTGTGGGGAAATATCTCGTCCGGCGCAACTGCGACGGGTTCCGACGGGTTCGAGTTTACGGTGCTTGGGGATATTTCAGACCTGTTTCAGTTCCGATTGGTTGATGAGTACGGGAAGATCTGGACGAAGCATCTCGATCTGCAAAGGCCTGACCCACCCGACTCGCTCTGGGGTGATGTGGCAGGAACGACAATCAATCTCTACTGGGAGCAGGCTCTCGAGCCCGACATCAAAGGATATGATGTGTGGAGAAGCGAGAGCCAGTCTGGTCCCTATGTAGTGGCCAACACTGCGATCGTTGAGGACGTGTCGTATTTCGCTGATGCCGGATTGGAGGAGAACGCACTCTACTACTACTACGTTGTCGCGGTGGACTCATCCGGGAATGCGAGTCTCGCATCAGTCGTGCTGAATATCAGCACTAATCCCCCGAGCCTTTCCGGCTGGCCGCTTCCGACGTCAGCAGGCATCTACTCGAGTGTCGTGGTTGTTGATCTGGACGGTGACGGCTCAAACGAGATCCTGGTTGCCTCGGAAGAGCTCTATGCGTGGCACGCCAACGGCACGGAAGTGCGGGATGGGGACGGCGACCCCAGAACCGGCGGCATCTTCACCGTGGATGGTGAGGGTGGATATCGCTGTACACCGGCGGTCGGCGAAGTGGACGGTGATAGCGGTGTGGAGATAGTCGCGGCCGCGTGGGCGGATGTGGGGGTGGGTGGAGTTCCCGCACACGAAGTGTTCGTGTGGAATGGCGAGGACGGAAGCGTTGTTTCGGGGTGGCCTGTTACCACGGGGAAGTTCTGCTGGGCAAGCCCGGCCTTGGCCGATCTCGACAAAGATGGACGAAACGAGGTGATAATCCCGTGTGCGGACGGCAAGCTCTACTGCTGGAGCTACAATGGCTCTGAGTTCATCGACGGGGATGATGATCCACTCACGGTCGGCGTCTTTGCTGATCTCGGGAGTCCGTGGATCTATGCTTCGCCGGCGATTGCCGACATAGATGGTGATGGTGAACTCGAGATCCTGCAGCCGGCCGCCACAGAGAGCGTCTACTGCTTTAATGCGGACGGTTCCAACGTGCCGGGCTGGCCGATATCCATCGGAGTCAAGGCGTACAGTTCGCCCGCCGTTGGAGACGTCGATGGGGATGGTGATCTGGAGATCGCGATCGTCTCCAAATCGTGGAACGTCTGGTTGTTCGATCACGAGGGGAACCCGCTTGCCGGGTGGCCGAAGACAATAGCGAACAGCGGAGATTTCCCGCCCTCATGTGTCTTGGCTGACATAACGGACGATGGGTTTCTCGAACTTGTCCAGGTGGGCTCTGATGGTGAGATCCAGATATGGGATTACCAGGGCAATACGATAGGGGGGTGGCCGCAATACGTGGACGGGAACGTGAAATCGAGCCCGGCGATTGCCAATATCGATGATGATCCTGATCTGGAGCTGATCATTGGCTGCGATTCCGGCAAGCTCTTTGCCTTTGATCTTGACGGCACGGTTCTGGATGGGTGGCCCATACAGACCGGAGCCTATATCTACGGGTCTCCGACCGTGACCGATGTTGACGGAGATGGCGATGTCGAGGTTGTGGTTGGAGGAATGGATACCAATGTATATGTCTGGGACTGCGAAGGCGCCTACGATGATGGAGCAGGTATCGAATGGGGATGTTTCCTTCACGATACGTGGCGGACGCAGTTCTACGGTTTTGAAATGCCTGTCGGTGTTTCCGATGATGATATCGCAGGTTCGGCCAGGTGGCTTCTGGAACAGAACGTCCCGAATCCGTTCAATCCGCTGACAACGATCGAATTCGTTGTACCGGCTGCGGACGACGGCGCACCTGTGACTCTCTCCATCTACACGGTTCGAGGATCGCTTGTTCGCACTCTTCTGAACTTGCGGGTGGAGTCCGGGCGGCGCTCGGCCGTCTGGGATGGCCGCGATGCAAACGGGGGACCGGTCGCATCAGGCGTTTACTTCTACAGACTGACCATCGGAGCCAAGAGCGAGTCGAGGAAAATGCTGCTTCTCAAGTAGCGTGACTGCAAGCGGAATCCGGAAGATGTTGAGATCTCCGGCCGGAGATTGGGTTCGGACTGATCTGAAGTGAAGCGCCCGGGATGACAACCTCGGGCGCTTCGTTGTGTGTGCCTTTTCCACTTCGTTGTACCCACGCATTCTCCACTGTAGTACGCGGCCTGTCTCTGTGATGTGGTGGGATGCGGCCCGATCATCTACCAGCTCTCCAAACATCGAGAAATCTGCAAACATCCTGGAATATGGGCATCTTTTTCACTTGACAGGGCTTGGGGAGGGCGGCTAGTATCCCCCGAGTGGGTTGAAGTGGGATGAAATGGGTTGGTTCTTGCTCCAGGTGTCCATATGACCTCCTTTCTGGGAACATACACGCACACGCTCGATTCGAAGGGACGCCTCTCGATTCCCTCGAAGTTCAGGAAGGCGACGGGGGAGATCTTTGTCCTGACGCTCGGACTGGATGGGTGCCTCTTCTTCTATCCACAGGATGAGTGGCGGCGAGTTGAGAGCAAATTGCGTTCACTCCCTTTCACATCGAGCAGGTCAAGATTCTTCACACGGGAGATTACGTCGCAGGCGTGCGAAGTGAGCGTGGACAGCCACGGCCGCATCGTCATCCCTCAGAGTCTTAGAGAGCTAACGGGACTCGGGAAGGATGTGCTCGTGATCGGGGCGGTAGAGCGCGTGGAGTTCTGGGATCCTGAGCGATACGCGAAGTACAAGGAGGAGTTCGGTCTCTCCTATGAAGAGGTTGCGGAGACCCTGTGGGAGAATCAGACCGACGCGGCCGGCAACGAAGGGGAGGAGTAGAACTTGACTATCCTCCCGAGAGAGACAGAGAAAGCGACCGTACTCCTTATGGCTGGGTCCATGGGAGCGCGCGACCTCGGTCAGTTGCACCGGCACCTCGTCGGTCTTCTGACCGCGCGACGGACGCGAATAGTTCTCGACTTCTCCGACGTGGATCATGTGGGCTACCACGATGCAGCGAAGCTCGTTCGGGAGTTCGAGCTCGTTCACTCGTATGCAGGAGAGATGAGGGTTGCCGGTCTGAGTCCGTATGTGAGGAACATCTTGCTCCTCGCCGGACTCCACGGCTTCCTCGACACGAATACACACGACGTGGGCACGTACAAGGGACTGGCCTCTTCGCACAATCTTCGAGCGAGCTGACCGTACTCGCCCGTCCCGTTCTCGTCGTTTGCAGTACAACGCCGCGTATCTGAAACAAAGCGAAGTGATAATGCAGGCTGCGCATTTGTCGGTCATGGCTACCGAGGTTGTCGATTACCTCGTTACCCGCACGGACGGTCAGTACATCGATTGCACCGTGGGTGCGGGGGGCCATGCGAGCCAGATCCTCAACAACGCTCCCGCTGGCAGGTTGCTGGGAGTGGATCTGGATAGCGTGGCACGCGATGAGGCCGAAAGGGTGCTCAGGCCGTTCGGAGAGAGAGTGGAGATCGCTCAAGGCAATTTCGCAGATCTGTCCGCAGTCGCCGGTGAGCGGGGATTCGCCCGCGTTGACGGGATCCTCTTCGATCTCGGCTTCTCATCCATGCAGCTCGATGATGCGGAACGCGGTTTCAGCTACAGCAACGATGGGCCGATCGACATGCGCTTGGACGGAGGCTACGGCATGAGCGCTTACGACCTCATCGCGAAGAGTGATGAGCGGTCTCTGGCTGAAATCCTATACAGGTTTGGAGAGGAACACCGTGCACGTGCCATCGCGCGGGCGATCATCACGGCTCGACATGCCGGGCGATGTCGGACGACGGCGGAGCTGGCTGAGGCCGTCGTGAGTACGAAACCCCGGAACCGCAACAAGACGTTGGCCCGAGTGTTTCAAGCGCTCAGAATCTCCGTTAACTCTGAACTTGACAATCTGCGTTCCGGTCTCGCGCAAGCGGAAGTCCTCCTGCGGCCGGGTGGCAGAGTGGTCGTTATCTCATATCACTCGCTTGAAGATCGCATCGTGAAGCAGCATTTTGTCAGGGCTGAACGGCCGTGTGTCTGTCCCAGGGAACTCCCGGTCTGCGCGTGCGGGCGCAAGCCCACACTGCGCATTCTCACGCGGCGGGTAGTTCGTCCGCGCGACGTTGAGATCGAGAGAAATCCGAGGGCAAGGTCGGCGAAGCTCAGGGCAGCTGAAAAACTGGTTCCACACGACAGCAACTGACCGGGCAGCCGATCTGCCGGAAGCCATGAGGCGCCGGCAGTCGGTCAGCCCGGGCAGGGTTCTTGAGATGGATGAGGCGGGGTCCAGCCCGGGGATGGACGGAGGCAAGACGGATCGTGAAACAACTGTTCCACAGAGTGAAGCAGCTGCCGCTTCTCACACGACTAGTGAACAGGGTAGGTGGACCACTGCACGCGAAGGGGCTTCTGATCTGGAGCGCCGCGCTCATGACAGGTGTCCTTTGCATCTGGGAACAGGCCTGCGCAACGAGGCTCGCGTCCGAGATCGAGGAACTCCAGTGCAGGCAAGAGCAGCTCGAGACGGAGATCGGGTTTCTGAGAATGGAGTGTGTAACTCTTTCGAGTCGAGAGCGGATTGAGGAATATGCTCAGGAGCGTCTGGGCATGTGTTACCCGAAGCCGGGTGAGATTCTCCGCCTTGAGGATGGAGTGTTCAGTCCCGCAACTCGGCCGGAGGACCTGGCCGCGAGGAACGATGATGCACAGACCAGCGGCTAGCCGGACGATGCCCGGGCAGGTCCACGCAAGGCGATTCAGAGTCACACTGCTCGTGGGTCTGGGTGTGTGGGCATTCATTGTGCTCCGCCTGATACTGATCCAGGTGGTGCACGCGCCCCGTTTGTCTGGTCTGGCCGAGCGTCAGCAGGTCGTGGAGGTTGAATTGGCTCCCGACAGGGGCCAGATCTACGACAGGGACATGGCTCGCCTTACCTACAACCTCACAGTCAATTCCGTCTGTGCCTATCCCGGAGAGATCGGATCTCCGAGAACTGTGGCACGGGGACTGTCGAGAGCGCTCGGCGGTTCCGTGTCGTCGTACGAGGAGCGTCTCAGGAAGAACACTGGTTTCGTCTGGATAGAGCGACAGATCGACCCGGCGAGGGCCGAGGTTCTCGCCGCCATGGATCTGCCGGGTATCGAGTTCATCGCTGAAACGAAGCGCGTCTATCCGTTCGATCGGGGCGCGTGCCATGTCATCGGGTACACCGACATTGACGGGCACGGCATCTCGGGGATGGAGAGCCGCATGGACGACCTGCTCACCGGATCCAAGGCGACCGTCTGCTACTACATGGACAGCAGGCGACAGCGCACCCCCGCGCCCGCCAGCACGCGAATAACGCCCGACGACGGCATGTCGGTTGTGCTCACAATAGACATGAACCTGCAGGAAATCGTCGAGGTTGAACTCGAACGGACCGTGCGGGAATACGAAGCGAAGAGCGGGACCGTGATCGTGCAGGATCCGTGGACCGGCGAGATACTCGCGATGGCCAATTGGCCGTCCTTTGACTGCAACCGGCCGGATCGCTTCGCCGACGAGAACTGGCGCAATAGAGCGATAACGGATCAGTTCGAACCAGGATCGACCTTCAAAGTCTTCACGGCCTGCGCTTCCCTTGCCACAGATGCTGCTGACATGACGTCCGTCTACTATGCCTTCCAAGGGACGGGGCGGTTTGGGAGCTTCACCATTCGGGATGTCAAACCGCACGGTTGGATGGACTTCATGACGGCGCTCGTGAAATCGTCGAACATCTGCTTTGTGCAGATAGCCGAAGAGATTGGGGCAAGCCCTCTCTACTCGTACGCGAGAGACTTTGGTTTCGGTTGCCTCACGGCGATAAACCTCCCAGGTGAGGTTCGTGGAACGCTCAGGGAGCCGACCGAATGGAGCGCGCGCTCTGTTCACACTATCGGCATCGGCCAGGAGATCGCAGTGACAGCGCTTCAGCTTGTCACTGCCTATTCCGCCATTGCGAATGGCGGCTGCCTCATGGAACCGCACATCGTGAAAGCCGTTCTCGACTGTGATGGACGGGTGTTGGAAGAGGTCCGGCCGTGTGTCGTTCGGCGCGTCGTTGATCCCGAAGTCGCGGCCGACGTGCGTGGCATCATGGTTGAGGTGACGGAGCGCGGGACCGGGATGAACGCTTCGCTCGATGAGGTGACCGTGGCCGGCAAGACTGGGACCGCTCAGAAGGTAATACCGGGCATTCGCGGGTACGCGCCCGGAAAATGGGTCTCATCGTTCGTTGGTTTCGCTCCGGCAGAGGACGCGGGCCTTGTCTGTCTGGTCGTGATAGACGAGCCGAGGGGGAGAGGCTTGGGCGGGCAGGTGGCGGCTCCGGTCTTCCGTCGCATCGTCGAGCGGCTCGTCAGAGGGTCCGGTCACGATCTGGTGTTCGGAAGGCAGCGGCTTCAGAGACGAGCGGATGGGGAGCCTCTCTACTGTCGCGCTGATGAGGATGCCGCACCGTACATCAGTACTCCGTCGGACTTCGGTTCGGGAGGCCGGATCTCCGATCTGGTCGTACCGGTTGGAGCATCAGGGATTCCGCCGGCGACGCGGCTGCACAATCTGGTCAATGCGAGCGGCGGCGTTGCCACCATCACACGGCCGGCTTCCACCAGTGTGAGTACCAGCGATCCGCTGCGGATGCCGGAGCTTCGAGGACTTAGTGTGAGAGCGGCCCGCAGACTCGCTTCGAGTCTCGGTCTTGCGGTGGTCTTTGATGGGAGCGGCCTGGTTCAGACACAGCTGCCAAGACCAGGATCAGAGATTGAACCTGGAGATCGGGTCGTTCTGACCTGCACTCCTGGCTAGAGGGTACCTGTGCTTAAGAGACTCGAGGACATTCTCAGAGGAAGTGGCGTGCAGTTTCATATTGCCGACACACATGCGAAGACCTCAATCGGCGAACTCGAAGTAGGCGCCGTCGAGTATGACTCACGGAAGGTGCGGGAGAAGGGTCTCTTTGTCGCTGTCCGGGGGTTTGTCACCGACGGGCATTCGCACGTCGCGGACGCCGTGCGCAGGGGAGCTGTTGCCACTCTAGTCGAGGAGCCGACCGGCATCGCGGGAATCACGGAGATCGTCGTCGCCAACACGCGGGCCGCGATGGGGCCGGTGGCGCAAGAGTTCTACGGAAGACCGTCAGAGCGTCTCAAGGTCCACGCGATCACAGGAACGAATGGCAAGACGACGACATTGCACTTCGTCGATTCGATCCTGAAAGAGAACGGCATCAGGACGGGTGTCATAGGGACTCTCGGATATCGTGGAGTAGGGGCGGATCGGGTTGCAGAACGGACGAGTCCGGAAGCCGTCGATCTGGCCAGACTTCTGGCGTCGATGCTGGACGATGGCGTGGAGGCCGTCACGATGGAGGTGTCGTCGCACGCTCTCTCCCTCGGGCGCGTACTTGGGATGAAAATGGACACGGCAACGTTCACGAATCTTTCGCGGGACCATCTTGATTTCCACGGTTCGATCGCGGAGTACGGGGCGGCCAAGAAGAAGCTGTTCGATCTCATTGCCGGTGAGGCCGGAAAGCCGGGAGCATCGGCGATCGTGAACCGCGACGATACCTTCGGCCTGGAGATTCTGGAGTCACTGTCGGATGCGGATCGAGTTGCCGTGCTTTCCTATGGAATGGCTGATGGAGACGTCCATGCCTCGAGCGTTGAGACGGACGCCGAGGGTACGACGGCCGTGTTTCACACCCCGGTTGGCAAGATCAATGTGCATCTCAATCTCATCGCCGGCTTCAACATCATGAACGCCCTGGCGGCCACTGCTGTGGCCGTGACACAGAGCGTACCGCTCGAGTCTATACGGGCGGGGTTGGGCAAGGTGAAGCGGGTCGCCGGAAGGCTGGAACTTGTCCAGGGCGCCCAAGGGTTCTCGGTTGTCGTGGACTACGCACACACGCCGGACGCGCTCGAGAAAGTTCTGACGGCAATCCGGAACCTGAATCCAGTCCGCATCATAACAGTGTTTGGGTGTGGCGGCGACCGAGACCGAGGAAAACGTCCAATGATGGGCTGCATAGCCGCCCGCATGTCGGATCTGGTCGTGATTACTTCAGACAACCCGCGAACCGAAGAGCCCGGCGCCATCATTGCTGAGATCCTCGAGGGCGTACGCGAGGCCGGCGACAGTACAGATGCCTACATCATTGAGGACCGGCGCGAGGCCATCATGGCCGCCGTCACGGCTGCTACGGAAGGCGACATCGTCGTCATCGCCGGGAAGGGACACGAGGACTACCAGATCATTGGTGGGGAGATACTCCACTTCGATGATCGTGAAGAGGCCCGGGCAGCGATTGCTGCCAGAGAAGCAGAGGTGCACTGAATGGAGAGGGTGCTCTTGATCGAGATGGCACAGGCCATGGGTGTGGCCGGCGACGGTCTTCCGGCTGTTGCAGCAACGGGAATCTCGATCGATTCACGGACCACACGAGCAGGCGATCTCTTCATTGCCATTCGCGGAGAGCGGTACGATGGGCACGAATTCGTCGGCGCGGCGTTCGAGAGAGGTGCCGTGGCCGCTGTGGTTGCCGTGTCGGCCGGGATCCAGTCAGTCTCCGGACCACTCGTTCACGTGTCGGACACGGGTGATGCTCTCCTGGCTCTGAGCGGTTGGTACAGAGACAGATTCGCAGTGCGCGTCGTTGCCGTTACGGGGACGAACGGCAAGACGACGACCAAGGACATGACCGCGGCCGTGCTGGGCAAGCAGTGGTGCGTGGCTAAAACAGAAGGCAACTACAACAACCATATAGGAGTTCCGCTCACACTCTTTGGAATAGAAGAGCGGCACACCGCAGCCGTTGTCGAGATCGGCATGGACCACCCGGGCGTGATAGCGCGCCTGGGGGCAGCCGTGAAGCCGCAGGTGGGCATCATCACGAACGTTTCTGAAGCACATATCGAGACGATGCATGACATAGAGACGGTGGCAAAGGCGAAGGGGGAGCTCCTGGATGTTCTCGACCGCAGCGGGAACGCCATCTTGAATGCCGATGATCCGCGCGTCATGTCACAGATCGAGAGAGCTCCGGCAAACGTGGCGACGTTCGGGCTATCGGAGAGCGCTGATGTGAGAGCGGTCGCGATAGAAGCGAATCAGCACGGCGTCTGTTTTCGGGTCGAGAAGAGCGACATCGTGGACGCATCTGCGACAGTCGAACTCCCGGTTCCCGGGCGGCACAATGTGATGAACGCTCTGGCTGCCATAGCCGCAGGCGCAGTTCTTGGCGTCCCTGCGGGCGAATCGGCGCAGGCGCTGTCGGGTTTCGAACCGAGCCCGATGAGAATGGCCGTCCTGACTGTCGGAGGAAGAACAGTCATCAACGATGCATATAACTGCAATCCCGGATCGCTTCGCGCTGCGCTCGAGACCCTCATGTCCGTGGGACGCGGGAGGGCCACCGCTGCAGCTATAGGCGACATGCTGGAGATGGGCGGGATGAGCGAGAAGGTCCATCGCGAGGCCGGGATCGCCGCGGCAAAGCTCGGGGTGGAAAGGCTCTATCTCTACGGGAGCGAGGTCGAGGCTCTTCGGGACGGGGCGACGGACAGCGGGATGTCACCCGATCGGGTGAGAATCTATAGAGACAAAGGAGCGCTGGCACGGGATCTCGACAGAGATCTTGCACCTGATGGCGTTCTGTTGGTGAAGGGGTCGCGCGGAATGCGCATGGAGGAAGTGGTTGAGTTGCTGGTGGGGGAGACGCCCGTCTCCCAGCCGGCGGGACCACTTGGTTCCCTATCGGAAAAGGGCTGACATGTTATATCACTGGTTGTACCCCTTGAGGGACTACATATCCGCCTTCAATGTCTTCCGATATATCACCTTCCGTTCGGCGTACGCGGCCAAGACAGCCCTGCCCATAAGCTTCCTCCTAGGCCCCTTCTTTATCCGCATGCTCAAGCGCCGCCGGCAGACGGATGGCGTGCGCGAATACACCCCGGAGTCACATGCCGACAAAGCCGGCACACCGACGATGGGTGGGCTTCTAATCCTTGTCGCAACTGTTGTTCCCACGCTTCTCTGGGCGCGGCTCGATAACGAGTTCATCTGGCTAATAATGATGGCCATGGTCTGGCTTGGGATTGTCGGCTTCACAGATGACTACCTCAAGGTGGTCAAGAAACGGAGGAAGGGGCTGGTCGCGCGCTACAAGCTTGCCGGACAGCTCGTGCTGGGGCTCGTCATCGGACTGCTCATCTATCGAGGCACGTTCATCGCGGATCCGACCAACGTGGCTGTCCCGTTCCTCAAGGACTCGCTTTTGTCTCTCGGTCCGGCCTACGTGCTCTTCGTGATGATCGTCATCACCGCCAGCTCCAATGCGGTGAATCTGACGGACGGTCTGGACGGTCTCGCGATAGGTCTGGTTGTGTTCTGCGCGCTCGCATTCGCCGCCTTGAGCTATGTCACTGGGCACGTCAGGTTCAGCGACTATCTGAACATCCCGTACATATCCGGAGCTGGGGAGCTGACGGTCTTCTGCTCCGCGCTCATAGGCGCCGGGCTTGGGTTTCTGTGGTTCAACGCGCACCCAGCCGAGATCTTCATGGGAGATACGGGATCACTGGCCGTCGGCGGTGTGCTAGGGACACTGGCGATTCTTATCAAGAAAGAGATGTGGCTGCTGATTGTCGGCGGGTTGTTCGTCATGGTCGCCGCTTCGGTCATCATCCAGGTCGTCTCATACAAGATGCGAGGGAAACGAGTGTTCCTCATGGCTCCTCTCCACCACCACTTCCAGAAACTGGGGTGGCCGGAGAGCAAGATAGTTGTCCGATTCTGGATTGTCGGGGCGCTCTTCGCACTCCTCTCGCTCTCGACGCTGAAGCTTCAGTGACGGGAGCAGCGGAATCGGACACAGGACTCGAACCGGAAAGCGCAGCGTGATTTCATGAAGACCGGTTGGTGGGGAGGCAGAGAGCGAAGCGGGAGGAGGTCGGTACTCCTTGGTAACTCGGGTACAGCGAGAGCTGGCAGGGAAGAGAGTACTCGTGCTCGGCTTGGCGAGAAGCGGAAGGGCAGCCGTCGATCTGCTCCTGCGCTCGGGAAGCAAGGTGGTGGCGGTCGATCGCAGAAGCGAAGCCGAACTCGATCACTTTTCCGGGGATTGGCACGAGAGAGAAGTTGAACTCGTGCTTGGCGAGCACCCACGGGGACTTATGAACGGCATCGATCTGGTGGTCACAAGTCCCGGCGTGCCGCTTACCGTTCCTCTCTTGTCTGAAGCGCGTGAACGCGGCATCTCTGTTATCGGGGAACTCGAACTTGCGTATTCATGCTCAGACGCTGAGTGGGTGGCAGTGACGGGAACGAACGGAAAGACGACAACTACAGCTTTGATCGGGGAACTTGTGAGGAACTCAGGGCGCCCAGTTGCTGTCGGTGGGAACATTGGCGCGGCGATTTCGGGAGAGATAGCAGATCTGCCGTCCGATGCTCTTGTGGTCGCGGAAGTGTCGAGTTTTCAGCTGGACACGATCGAAACCTTTCGGCCGCATGTCGGCGTTCTTCTCAATATCACGCGGGATCACCTTGACCGGTATGTCTCGTACCAGGGCTACATTGACGCGAAGTTCAGGATCTTCGAGAACCAGACGTCCAGCGACTACGCTGTTCTGAACGTCGATGACGAGCTTCTCGAGGCCGCGGCAGATGAGATACCGGGGCATGTTGTTCCTGTGAGCAGGTTCAAAGAGGTGGATGGCGGCGTCTTTGTGCGGGACGGATGGATAGTGTCGCAGATCGGTGGTGGTGAGATTGAGATCATGCCCGTAAGCGAGCTTGGTCTTCCAGGGCCGCACAATCTCTGGAATTCGCTGGCGGCACTGGCAGTGGCGCTCCTTGTTGATGTCGATTTCGTAGATGCCTCGGACGTACTCCGGACATTCAGATCCATGGAGCACCGGCTTGAGGATGTGGCCCACATTGATGGTGTGCGCTATGTGAACGACTCGAAGGCGACCAATGTCGATTCAGTCAAGTACGCCCTCATGAGTTTCGACGCTCCGATCATCTGGATAGGGGGAGGGAAGGACAAAGGTTCCCGCTTTGAGCTGTTGAAAGAGCCGGCAGCCCGCAATGTGAGGAATGCCATCTTCATCGGAGAGGCCGCAGCCAACATGGCGGTTGCGCTTGAGGGTACAGTGCCCGTCAGGTTCGCGGAGTCGTTGAGAGACGCGCTCGAGCTGGCCAGGACGATGGCCGGACGGGGAGATGTCGTTCTTTTATCACCGGCTTGCGCGAGCTTCGACATGTTCGAGGACTTCGAGGATCGTGGTCGCAGATTCAAGGATGAGGTAGCGCGACTCAAGAACTCAGCCGCGGCGCTGGACGGGAAGGAGAGAACGGCTTGAGAGGAATGATCAGATACGACAGACCTCTCATCTGGACAGTGCTTCTGCTGGCCCTGGTTGGCACCATGACCATCTATACGGCCAGCATCTACTTCTCCGGCCTCAAGCTCGGCGGAGAGAATGTCATGATGCAGCGACAAATTCTGAGGCTCCTGCTCGGACTCGCTGTCATGGGTACGTTTGCCTCCATCGACTACAAGAAGTATCGGAAATTCGCAAGACAGGCGATGTTGGTATCGCTGCTGTTGCTTATTCTGACGCTCACCTCAGGCCGGACCATCAGGGGAGCGACATCGACGTTCATGAGCATTCAGACGAGCGAGGTGGCGAAGCTGGTTCTCGTTCTGTATCTCGCCGATGTACTTGACCGCAGACAGAAGGACCTTGTCAGCTTCGCGCGGGGACTTGCTCCACGGCTCGTGCTGGTCGTTCTCACGGTGGCCCTTATTGCCGGACAGCAGGATTACGGAAGCGCTCTTGCCATTCTGGTCCTTGCATTGACAATGCTTTTCCTCGGAGGCGTCAGGGTGTCGCACATTTCGGCACTCGGGCTGGCGGCTGCGCCGTTGGGATTCCTGGCATACAAGATCGTGCCGCGGATCGCTGAGCGTGTTGGCATCTGGCAGTCGACGTACGATCTGTCGCTCACTGGAGTGAACACACAGGGGCCTGCCTATCAGGTCTATCAGTCTCTGATCGCCTTGGGTTCGGGTGGGATCTCCGGCAGGGGAATCGGGGGGAGTCTCCAAAGGGCGTTTATCCCAGATTCATATACAGACTTCGCGTTTTCAATATGGGGTGAGGAACTCGGACTTGTTGGAACACTGGTTCTTGTCGCTCTTTTTGTGTTTCTGATGGTGCGTGGACTGAAGATAGCCGCCAGATCGCAGGATCTGTACGGGTCCATTCTGGCCGCCGGACTCACGATGATGATCGTGATCTACGCGGCGATCAACATCGGTGTTGTTACCGCCACCATACCGACGACTGGTCTACCGCTCCCGTTCGTGAGCTACGGGGGCACGTCGCTCCTTGTGAACATGGCCGCGGCCGGCATTCTCATAAATATGTCACGTCGCAGGGTGTTCGAAACAACCGGTGCTCAGTCATGCGAGAACCGAAGAGGGAAGAGGTCGTGAGGATAATGATCACCGGCGGAGGCACAGGGGGACACATATTCCCGGGAATCGCGGTCGCTGAGGCGATCGAAGAGCTTTCCCCGGAGGCGGAGGTCTTCTTCATGGGACGCGGAGGGTCGATCGAAGAGCGCGTCGTGTTGCGAACCGAAAGACGGTTCGTGACTGTGCCTTCTATGGGAATCATCCGCGGAGCCGTCATCAGAAACGTGGCGGTCCCGTTCGTGGTGGCAGTGGGCTGTCTGAAGGCGGTCTCAGCTCTCGCCATGAAGCGACCGGATGTTGCAGTTGGGACGGGGGGCTTCGCCAGTCTTCCGTCTGTGGTTGCGGCTCGCGCCCTCGGTGTTCCGATCGTCCTTCTGGAGCAGAACTGCAGGCCGGGACTTGCCACGAGGGTTCTTTCGAGATTCGCGGAGGTTGTGCACGTCACCTTTGCGGAGTCCGAGAAGTATCTCCCGCGTGCAAGGAGGATCGAGCACTCGGGGAATCCTGTGCGGCGCGGATTTGATGAGCTGGATCGCGCGGCCGCGCGCCGCGCTCTCGGTCTCTCTCGAGAGGCAACTGTTGTAATGGTTGTGGGAGGGAGCCGGGGAGCCAAGCGGCTGAGCCTTGCGGTGGCTGATGCCATGCAGCGGTTGTCTGCGGCCGGGGTGGAGTTCGTCATCCAGACGGGCGCGGAAGAACTTGAGCATGTTCGTCGTCAGGCAGTGTTGGTGGGAGCGCGGGCGATCGTCGAGGTGTTCTTCGAAGACCTCGCCCGAGTCTTTGCGGCGTGCGACATTGTTGTCTCGCGCGCCGGCGCTGCAACGCTGGCCGAGACGGCCATCGTCGGGCGGCCCGCCATTCTCGTTCCGTACCCGCACGCTACTGATGACCACCAGACGAAGAATGCCCGCTCGGTGGAGAATGCCGGAGCGGCTGTAGTGATTTCCGACGGCGAGTTTACTGGAGATCGGCTTGCCGATACCATCGAAGGTCTCCTTCGCGATCGCAAGCGGCTGACGAGTATGTCAAGCGCAGTCAGAGTCCTCGCGCGGCCCGATGCGGCTTACCGGGTCGCGCAGGACATCCTGGCGGTGGTGTCGCGAACCAAGCACTGATTGACGCGAGGCGTAGTCCGCTGGGCCGGCTCGACCGGCTGCAACGGGAGGCGGGTCGATCCGCGGGGAGCAGAGAAGGAAACATGGTAACCATGTTCGGCAGAGTCAAACGTGTCCATTTGGTGGGAATAGGCGGTGTGGGGATGGGAGGGATCGCGGAGATCCTTCTCACTCTTGGTTTCGATGTGTCAGGCTCCGATCTCCACCGGGGAGAGATCACCGACAGGCTGGAACGCTTGGGCGGCAGGATCTCCTACGGTCATGAGGCCGCCAACATCGCGGGAGCGGAGGTCGTGGTCACCTCAACCGCGATCCCACCTGGTAATCCCGAGGTCGCGGCTGCGCGAGCGGCAATGATTCCCATTATTCCGCGCGTTGAGATGCTCGCCGAACTGATGCGCATGAAGTACTCGGTGGCTGTTGGAGGAACACACGGCAAGACAACGGTCACGTCGCTCATCGCGACCGTACTGACAGCCGGCGGGTTGGATCCCACGGTCGTCGTCGGTGGAACCGTGAGGGCAATGGGGACAGGAGCCCGGCTCGGTGCGAGCGAGTACATCGTGGCCGAGGCCGATGAGAGCGATGGATCGTTTCTGAAGCTCTCGCCGACAATAGCCGTTATTACGACCATCGATGAGGAACATCTCGATTTCTACAAGGGAATAGATGAGATCAAGAAGGCGTTCATTCTGTTCGCCAACAGTGTCCCGTTCTATGGCTGTTCGGTGGTCTGTCTTGATCAGCATAACATCCAGTCCATCATTTCAGATATCCATCGCAGGGTCGTGAGCTACGGCCTGACGGGTCAGTCGGATGTGCAGGGACATGACATCGAGTCGTCGGAGGATCTGACGGCGGTCACCATCGTGGCGCACGGAGAGGAGCTGGGCAGGCTCGAGATATCAATGCCCGGGCTTCATAACATATACAACTCTCTCGCCGCAATCGCGGTCGGTCTCGAACTCGGTGTGGAGTTCGGAGACATTGCCGCATCTTTGAAGGAATTCGAAGGAATCGCTCGCAGATTCGAGATCAAAGGGGAGGTCAACAATGTGCTTGTACTGGATGATTACGGCCACCACCCGGTTGAGATCGGAACGACTCTCGCGGCAGCAGCCGCGCGCTGGAACAGAAGACTCGTCGTCCTCTTCCAGCCTCACAGATACACGCGAACGCAGAAGCTGGCTGACCAGTTCGGGAGATCATTCTACGACGCCGACGTACTTGTGGTCACTGGCATCTACGCCGCCAGCGAAACGCCTATCGAGGGAGTGAGTGGGGCCACCATCACTGAGGCCGCGATACGATACGGCCACAGGGACGCAACATATATCGAGGATATGGATGAACTGTTTGCGCACGTCATCGAGATCATACGCCCAGGTGATGTGGTCGTTACACTCGGGGCCGGCGACATCTACAAGCTGGGGGATCGGATTCTCTCAGCCGTCGGCGAGCGAGGGGTAGCTTGATGTCCCGGATGCAGATCAGGATGAGGCAGCGAGGATGAACCCAGGCATCATTGCAGAACTGAAGGCTATTGCTCCGGGATGTGTGCATCCGGACGAGCCGATGGCGAAGCACACGTCATTCGGTCTGGGTGGACTTGCCGACGTCTACATCCAGCCGCTCGACGAGGGTAGCCTCAAGGAGTGCACGTCGCTTCTTAAGGACGCCGGTGTGACGATCAAGATCCTCGGCAGAGGCACGAATCTGCTCGTGAGAAGCGGCGGCGTCGAAGGAGCCGTTATTTCCACCGAGCAGGCGTTCAGCACACTGCAGGCGGACGGAGGAACTGTGGCCGTGGGCAGTGGTGTTCCGCTGAGCGAACTTCTGAATTTCTGTGCCGAATTTGGTCTCACAGGGCTTGAGCCTCTGGCCGGGATACCCGGAAGCGTCGGTGGAGCGGCGGTTATGAATGCCGGAAGCTACGGCATATGGTTTGCCGACCACCTCGAATCGGTCGCGGTCTTCGAGCCGGGGGAGAGCTCCGTGCAGGTTGCGGGAAACGAACTGGATGCTTCCTACAGGCGAATGGGCATTCCGGAGGGACACATTGTCGAGAGAGCCATCCTGGCTCTTGATGAGGATGACCCCACAGCCGTTACGGCACGACTCCAGGAGATCATCGAAAGGAAGTGGCGGACGCAGCCGGTTGGAATGCGAAGCGCGGGGTGCGTTTTTCGGAATTTCCCCGACAAGGCTGCATGGGCCCTCATAGACTCTGCCGGTCTTGTCGGGGCGCGTGTCGGCGGAGCTGTTGTGTCCGACATACATGCCAATTTCATACTGAATGACCGGGGGGCGACTTCCGAAGACGTCGAGGAATTGATCAATCTGATCCGTGAACGAGTGAGCGATCGCACAGGGCGTGATCTTGTGACCGAGGTGGAGATCGTAGGCAGGAGGGCGCATTGAAGAGCGCGAGGTGGATGCGTAGAGAGCGAAATGACCGTGGCAAGTCGCCGCGCGAAGTCTGGGGTGCGAAGCGAATCACGATCACGGCGTGCGCAGTGCTGCTGTTGTCAGGGATAGGGTCCTCCGCTTACAAGGCATCTGCTTGGGGCGACGAGGCTGGGCGCTTTCCGCTGCACCTGCTTGAGATCATCGGGAATGTTGTCCTGACCGAGGAGGAGGTTGTTGCACTCGCCGGCATCGAGCCGGGAATGGACCTTCTCTCAATCGATCTCGGACGTGTAGAAGCGGCAGTCATATCGAGTCCGAGGATCGAACGGGCATACGTGACGCGTCAGCTCCCCGACCACATTCTGATTCGGCTCGAGGAGAAGCTGCCGGCCGCCATTGTGCTTTCCGGCTCTTCCGGGTTCGTCGAGGTCGCGGATGACGGGAGCGTGTTCCCGATCGCGGAGCGCACGGCGTTCGTTGATATCCCCCTCATCAGTGGTCTTGGTGAACCTCCTTCGGGGGGGGAGGTGTTTGATTCGGAGAGTCTCAGAGTGGCTCTGAGTCTTCTGAGGACGGCGAGGGAGTTATCACCCTCGCTCTGGATGGAAATATCCGAAGTGCATATTGCGCCGGGGTCGGGTCTGGTTATCTACACGGTAGCCGACGGGGCAGAGATCAGGTTTGGCTCCGGCGCTTACAACAGTGAGGCGTTGTCACAACTCTGGGCGGTTCTGAGTGATCTCAGGGCGAGAGGAGTGACAGCTGAGGCCATAGATATGAGGTTCAGGAACCAGATTGTCGTGAGGACTGCCGGAAGCGGTTCTCGGGAACGGGCGTAGGACGGGAGGCCCCACTTGAAGCGCAGCGAGATCATTGTCGGCCTCGATGTGGGTTCGAGCAGGATCAAGGCAGTTGTCGCGAACGTCGGAGATAGCGAGACCCCGGAGATACTTGGGATCGGTGAGTCGCGTTCCGTCGGGATAGAGGCCGGCGTTATCGTCAACATGGAGAGGGCCGCAGATTCGATTCGCGAGGCGATCGTGAAAGCTGAGGAAAACACCGATGTTGAGATCGGTGCCGCGGCGATCTCGCTCAATGGGGAGCATATTAAGGGTATCGACAGCCGGGGCGTTATTGCCGTCTCCGGAGCGAACGGGGAGATAGTGGCGTCTGAGGTGGCCACCGTACTGGAGGCAGCCAGAACCCTCGCGCTACCGGTAGGTCGATCAGTAGTGGACGTGCTTCCTCAGGAGTTTTTCATCGATGGGCAGCGAGGGATCCGGAATCCCGTCGGCATGTCGGGTGTACGTCTTGGATCCAGGGTCCACATCGTCACTGCCGAAGAGCAGGTGATAGATAACTCCATCAGAGCCGTGCGAAAGGCAGGGCTCAGGGAGAGCGTCATTACTGCCAAGCCGGTTGCAGCGGGACTGTCGTCGCTCTCCGACGATGAGCGCGAGCTCGGTGTTCTCCTCGTCAACATCGGCGCTGATACGATTGGTGTTGCTCTTCACCACGGCGGGTCGATTCGGTACGTCGGGGTGGTGGGATGGGGAGCTTCGAGTATTACGAACGACATCGCTGTGGGACTCAGAATACCGCTGGCCAAGGCGAAGCTCCTGAAACACAGATCAGGCTGCGCCAAGATGTCCATGGTAGAGAATTCGGTTCTCGAGATTCCAAGCGTTGGGGGGCGACCGCCTCGGGAGAGCTCAACCCACATGCTGTCGGCCATCATCGAGCCCAGGATTCGCGAGATCCTGGAATTGGCACTGGCGGAAGTCAGGGACACGGAATACTGGGGGCGAACAGCGGCTGGTGTTGTTTTGACGGGTGGGGGGGCAAAGCTCAGAGGTGTGACCGATGTGGCTGAGGATGTCTTCGGCCTGCCCACGAGAGTCGGGCTTCCCGAGAGAGTATCAGGGCTTCTCGATGCCACGGCAGATCCATCTCACGCTGCGGTTGTAGGCGTTGTCATAGCGGCGTCGCGTGCACCGAGAAGACGGCGTATGCGGAACGATGGAGCGCTGCTTGGAACTGTCCGCAGAGTGAGGCAGTGGGTCGACAACCTTCTCTAGGGGATCCGCTGTACCTTGTGCCGCTGCAGGTAGATGAGTAGACAGCCCGGTGGATCGACTGGGATCGGGATCTGAGGAGAGAAGAAATGGGAAAGAGAAGGAATACACAGAGGGGACAGGCGGGATCGCTGCTCAAGGGCAGCGGCCCGGAAGGAGGAACGATGCGGTTCCAGTTCGAAGCGGATCCGAAGATGAGTGCTTCGATCAAGGTTGTGGGTGTGGGGGGTGCCGGGGGCAATGCGATCAACAGGATGATAGAGTCAGGCTTCACCGGCGTGGACTTTATCGCCATCAATACGGATGCTCAAGCGCTCGGCGGTTCGCTTGCTGCTACCCGGATTCAGATTGGTCGCAAGTCGACGCACGGGTTGGGATCCGGCGGCAATCCGGAGATCGGCAGGAAGGCGATCGAAGAGGACCAGGAACACGTCGTCAATGCCCTCAAGGGGGCGGACATGGTGTTCGTCACGGGAGGGATGGGGGGCGGCACCGGCACCGGCGCCAGCCCAGTCGTAGCTCAGATGGCGAAGAAGATGGGAGCTCTGGTGGTAGGCGTTGCGACCAAGCCGTTTCTCTTTGAGGGCCATTACAGAATGCGTCAGGCCGTCGAAGGGCTGAAGATGCTCAAACAGGAGGTCGACACCGCTATTGTGATCCCGAATCAGCGGCTTCTGGCTATCGCGAGCAAGAACACGCCGGTCCGCGAGGCCTTCCGCATCGCGGACGAAGTCCTGCTTCGTGCGACCAAGGGAGTTACCGATCTCATCATGGTTCCCGGGCTCATCAATCTGGATTTCGCCGATGTGAAGTCAGTTATGGTGGAGATGGGAGATGCGGTGATGGGGACCGGTATCAGTGCCGGCAAGAACAGGGCTGTTGAAGCGGCACAGCAATCGATATCGAGCCCGCTCCTCGAGGATGCCACGATCAGGGGTGCCAAGGGCGTTCTCGTGAATGTGACGGGTGGAGGGGATCTCTCTCTTCACGAGATCAGTGAGGCAGCGATGGTGATCAACGAAGCCATCGGGGCCGAGACGAACATGATCTTCGGGGCAGTGATCGATGACTCACTGAAGGACAAGATCATGATCACTGTTATTGCTACCGGGATCGGTGTGGAGCCGAAGCGCGCGACGGCAGGAGTCAAGCAGGGGCGCGCTGCCAGACCAGCGCCGCAAAGCATGGTTATGGCAGAGACCACTGCAAAGACGCCGGAGCGCTCCAGACCCGCCACGAAGGGAAGTGAGTCCCGCGAACCGGCGCCCACACGCAGGGAATCTGCCCACAGGCTTGTCATGTGTGCCAAGGGTGGCTCCCGCAGGAGCTCCAGACGGGAGCTCGAGATACCTACGTTCTTGCGTCGGCAGATGGACTGAGTATAATGAGCCTGCGCGGATAGTACCTGTTGAGCAAGGAGGAAACCGTGTCACTCTTCACCAAACTGTTCGGGCTAGGTGAGAGCGATCACTATAACAAGGGGATCGAATTCTACAACCGCGGCGAGTACGACAAGGCCGTGGTGGAGTTTGAGCACGTTATCACCGAGACCACGAACAAATCCGATCCCTACTATCAGCTCGGCATGTTCTACGCCGCAGAGACGCACGCTCATCTCGGATTCGCGTTCTACAAGCAGGGGAATCTGGTGGATGCGGAGAGAGAGTTCAGAAAGGCCGTGGAGGAGAACAACCGGTACCCGGATCTTCACTACCATCTCGGAATGATATGCGAGAGGCAGGAACGCTTCGAGGAGGCGGTAGAGTCTCTTCAGCGTGCCGTCGAGATCAACCCTGACTACATGGAAGCATATTGCTATCTTGCCATAGCACTCTCGGAACGAGAGCGACACGAAGATGCCATGCGGGCATTCGAGAAGGCGATGAAACTGGGGCTGGATATCCCGGTTCCGGAGACTCCGCACCTTACGAAAACCTACGAGCGATTCCTGAGCCCTCCCTTCGAGGAACTCCGGGGAGCAACAGTGGGGAAAGAGGAGTTTCGGACACTCCTCAATGAGGCCATCACTTCCTACAATGCAGGGCGGGTGGAGGAGGCAGCGCAAGGGTTCGAGTGTGCGATCAAACTTAAGCCGAAGTATCCTGATGTCCGTGCTCGTCTGGCCATAGCATACGGCGAGCTCGAGCGCTATGACGCAGCAGTGGCTGAGCTGGATGAAGCACTGGATATCAACCCCAACTACGTTGATGCGCTCTTCTACCGCGGCGCATTCTGTCTCAAAGCTGGTCGCTATCGGGATGCTGCCGGGAGTCTCAAACGCGCCGTCGAGCTGAAACCGGACTACTGGGATCTGAGATGCTATCTCGGCATTGCATATTTCAAGCGTGGGATGCTGAAGGAATCGGTTGAGGAACTCCTGAAGGTGGTCGAGGCCTGCTCCTCCTGTCCGCTTGCCCACTACTACCTTGGAATGGGATATCACTCGGGGGGTGAGACCGAGAAGGCTGTTGCGTCATTCAAGCTGGCATTCGAAGACGCGGGGTTCTGGAACAACACACCCGGAATACCAGCTGAGGTCCTTCTCGAGAGCGGCGATTATGATGCAGCAATCGAGCGTTACAAGGCGGTGCTTGCTCAGAACGGAGACTATGCAGATCTCAGGTGCGGCCTGGGGGTGGCGTACATGGCCAGAGGAAAGCACCAGGAAGCAGCCGACGAGCTGGAGCGTGCCGTCAGCATCAACCCCGAATATGCTGAGGCGCACGCATACCTGGGCCGGGCGAAGGCCGCTCTCGGACGTGAGAACGAGGCGATAGAACATCTGTCCAGAGCTCTTCAGTTCAAGCCCGGCTATGCAGATCTGCACCGCGAGCTGGCTGACCGCTTTATCGCGAGCGAGCGGTACAATGAAGCCATAGATGAGCTCGAAAAGGCCGTCAAGATCAACTCAGACTATGTGGAGGCCAGGCTGACGCTTGGACTCACGTACAGGCGAGTCGACCGTGCCGATGAGTCAAATGAGCAGTTCCACGAAGTGCTCAGAATCGACTCCCGCAACCCGGTGGCCCGAGCACAGCTTGCAGACTTAACGCCCGGCTATGGAGAGCTAAGGAAGATCAGGCTCTGATGCCTCGCAGACAGCGTCAGTACGATGACGGATCCGCCGGCGGCAGGCGGGAGACGTGGCTGACTGACGAACCCAGACCGATCAGCGGCGGAGGGCGAGAGCTCTCCGTTGCTCTCTGCTATCCCGCCGACTACCCGCTCGGTATGAGCAACCTCGGCTTCCACTTCACTCTCGGACTTCTCATCTCGGAGGACGAGATCCGCTGCGAGCGGGTCTTCTGGGACGAAAGATCCGGCCGGCTGGGCAGAAGCTATGAGACCGGCGCGCCGCTGGGCGATTTCGACGTGATCGCGTTCTCCATATCGTTTGAAGATGACTACTTCAATCTTGTCCGCGTGCTCGACGCGGCCGGCATTGCGCCTTTGGCCGCCGACAGAGGTGAGTGCGATCCACTTGTCGTATTCGGGGGAATCTGCGCGTACCTCAACGCGGAACCTGTAGCGCTGATCGTCGATGCGGTGCTGGTGGGCGAAGCCGACGAGTTGCTTCCTCCGTTCTTGGCAACGCTCGCCTCTGCTCGTGGGAGTGGGCGGGATGCGGTACTCCGTGCGCTTGCTGGAGTGCCTGGCATCTACGTCCCATCTCTGATTGGTGTGGAGCATGACGAAGCCGGCCGGCTCGTGAGCTTCTCGCCTGAGGAGGATGTTTCCCTGCCTGTCCGATGCGCATGCGGCTCGGGTGATCTGGCCGAGAGCATTGTTCTCTCAAACGGCGCCTACTTCAATGACATGTTCCTGATCGAGATCTCTCGCGGTTGTCGCAGGGGATGTCGTTTCTGTGCCGCCGGTCACGTTTACGGCTCCGTTCGATACAGACCTGCAGAGGAGGTCATCGAACGGGTGCGAGAGGCTATGCCGTTCGCGAGACGGATCGGTCTAGTGAGCGCGTCGCTGGGTGATCATCCGGAGATTCTCCGGATACTCCGTGAGCTCCAAGCGATGGGTGTAGAGGTGAACGTAGCATCACTGAGAATAGAGAGCGTCGATGCGGAACTCGCCGGCCTCCTTGTCGACTGTGGTGTGAGAACCGCCACGCTTGCTCCCGAAGCCGGAACAGAGCTGCTGCGCCGGCGGATCGGGAAGGGAACGAGTGATGCGATGATACTGCGCGCGGTTGCTGCAGCCTCGGAGGCGGGGATCAAGACGGTGAGGCTCTACTTCATGCTGGGGCTTCCGGGTGAGACCAACGAGGATGTAGAGGCGATAGCCGCGCTTGTCCGGCGAGCTCAGTCGGTTACGTCCCGTGACGGCAGAACCAGAATCACCGTCAGCCTCTCTCCATTCGTGCCCAAGCCGAGAACGCCGCTGCAGTGGGCGCCTGCAGCGAGTGAACGGGAGCTCCGCGGGAAGATCGTCGCGGTTCGCCGCCTGCTTTCCCTGAAACCCCGCGTGCGATTCACGAGCGCCGGGCCGCGGGAGGCATGGCGGGAAGCTGTGCTGGCACGCGGCGGGCGTGAGCTGGCGGGTCCGATCGTGGCCGTCGCTGTTCAAGGGGTGCCGTGGAAGGCCGCACTCAGGCGGGCCGGCGTGGACGCTGAGTGGATCGCTGGAAGGGAGTACGATGCCGATGAGTTACTCCCGTGGGATGTCATTGATTCTGGACCTCCGAATGACATTCTGAGGCTTGCATACGAGAAGATCCTGCCGCAGCAGCGTGAGAAATAGTGAACTGGTAGCCTGTGGAAGGGAAATGAAGCCGGCAAAATGGGGCCCGCTCACCGCAACTCTGATCGCGCTTCTTGTTTCCGTCCGTTCGTCGACAATGCTCCTTGAGAAGGAGCACCATCGATGGCCGTTAGTTAGGCTCCATGCACTTCCGGACGGCTTCAAGCAGACTCTTGAGTTCGTATGGCTTCTGCAGGAATTCGTATCCGCGCTCGCGGATCTGCGGTAGCTGTGATTTCTGGTCCGTATAACCGCTGCTCAGAAGGATGCCGAGATCCGGGGCGCGAGTCAGCAGCTCGTCCACAAGCACGACTCCGCTCTTGCCGGGTAGAACAACGTCACTGAAGACGAGATCAAATCGCCCTTCTTCCTGGTCAAACAGCTCAAGGGCCTGCTCTGCGCTTTCAGCGGCAACGATGTAGTAGCCACTGTCCTTGAGTGCGCCCACTGCGAAGTCTCTCACCAGAGGCTCGTCCTCTACGAGCAGGATGCGCTCACCGCGTCCTGATTCTGTGGTCTCAGAGGGAACATCGTTCGACGGAGTATCGAGTTCGGCATCCGTTGTCGGTATGTAGATATGGAAAGTTGTGCCGAGGTCGACCTCCGACTCAACGTTGATCCATCCGTCGTGCTGACAGATGATACCATAGGCGCCGGCAAGGCCGAGACCGGTGCCCTCGCCGCGTCCCTTGGTCGTGAAGAACGGTTCGAAGATCCTGTCCCTTACCTCGGGGGGGATGCCGGTTCCGGAATCCGTGATCGAGATGCGAATGTAGTCTCCTGGTCGGCAATCGCCTTGGGCCGGGCAATCGCTCTCGCTGATGAAGACGCGCTTGGCGCTCACCGTCACACGTCCTCCGTGTGGCATTGCATCGCGCGCGTTCACGACCATGTTGATGAGCACCTGTTCAATCTGTCCAGCATCCGCTCTGATGCTGGGAAGCTCATTGGGGATATCGGTGTGGAGTGCGATGTCCTCTCCGATGAGCCGGTTCATCATCTTCTCGAGGTCGGCGATGACGACGCCCACATTGAAGACCTTCGGCTCGAGCGGCTGCCTGCGACTGAACGCCAGGAGCTGGCTCGTGAGGCCGGCCGCGCGTTCGGCGCCCTTCTTGACCTCGACGATATACGATTTAAGGGGGCTGCCTTCTTCCATTTTCATGAGAGCAAGATCCGAGTACCCCGTGATGGCGGTGAGAAGGTTGTTGAAATCATGGGCCACGCCTCCCGCCAGCCGTCCGACGGCCTCCATCTTCTGTGCCTGCAAGAGCTGTCCCTGAGCTTTGGAGAGTTCCAACAGGCTCTTCTCGAGTTCACCGAGTACGTTGACCTTCCGCCATGACGCCGCTATCTGGTTTGCGAGCGCCGTCAGGATCGCCACATCGGTCCTTCGGAGATTGGGCGACAGCATTACCAAGGCGCCGAACATCTCTCCCCCGGTGACCAGTGGAGCCGCGACAAGATGGACGGTTTCCTCACGGTGACCGGCGCGTCCGGCCGTATCTCGGAATGAATCTTCAACGATGCTCAGCCCATCCTCAATGAAGACACTGTGACCCTCGATGAGCGCTATTCTCGATGGACCAAAGTCCTGCATACGGATACGAACCTGTTCGAAGCTCGTGCTTCCGCTTGAACCGCGCACAGGAGACACTACTTCGTTACTGTCGGGTTTGTTGCGGGAGGTTGCGGGATTCGGGAACAGGGGTTCTGCGAGCACAGGTGTTTCGGATGAGTCGTCCAGCATCAGGGTCTTGGTGCAGATGTTCAGGTCTGTGAGTGCGGTGGCAGCCGTGTCGAGAACCTGTTCCGGCGTCAGCGCACGAGCCATGGCAAGCGCCGTCGAGTTGATGGCATGGAGCAACCCTTCGGCTCGCTTCCGATCGGTGATGTCTCTCAGGATCAGAACATACGATGACGGTTTGCCGTCGGGATCCGTCATCGGTGAGACCGTCATCTCGCAGTCGAACGTCGTGGTATCCCGGCGCCTGTTGAGGTGAACTCCGTGCCAGATCCCGCCGGATGTCACGGTCGCGACCATTTCTGCGTGGATGCCGGACGCAGAAGACTCTGCGTTGAGGGCGTCGGGAACCAAGCCCAGGAGTTCATCGTGATCGTAACCATAGATCAGCTCGGCAGCCTTGTTAACATACGTGATCCTGAACTCGAGATCCATCACCATGATACCGTCAGATACCTGGGTCGGGATCGAACTCAGGAAGCGCAGCTGGTCCTCGGACCGCCGGCGCTCGATCGATGTGCCGATCTGTCCGGACACGAACTTGAGCATCGCCAGATCGTTCTCATCGAACTCGTTCTCATTCTCGTAACTCTGAACCACGATCGCTCCGATGACCTCGTCTCGGGCATGTAGCGGAACTCCCAGCCAGATGTCGCTTGGCGTTCCGACCATGTCGACCTCTCCACTTGCCACCATCGCGTCCCCCGCGGAGCGGTCAAGGAGGAGCGGCCTGTCATTGTGTATGACATTGGCTGTGAGGCTCCGTCCTGCCGGGAACGATCCGTAGACACCCTGGTCGTGCTGGTCCACAAAATAGGGAAGGGTGACTGTGTCAGTATCGCCGTCATAGAGTGCTATGAAGAAGTTATCGGTATTCAGGACCTTGCCCAGCTCTCTGTGGATCGTCTCGTAGAGTTCATTCATGTCCTCGGTCGTGTGCGCAGCACTCGCGACTGCGTAGGCAACCTCCTGCGTCGTCTCCGCACGTCTCATTTCGGTAACATCCATGCCCGAACTGAGAGTTCCAGCAATCTCTCCGTCAGCGCCATACATCATCGTGTTGTGCCAGGCCACAGTGCGAGTGTTGCCTTTGGCTGTCACAATCCTGTTCTCGTGGTGTTCCATATGTGCGACATCGCCCGCCATGATCTGCTCGAACACGTGTCTCGTCTTCTCGCGGATGTCCTCCGACAAGAACCGGTCGAACCAGCTTTGCCCCAGGATCTCGCTCTCGATCGATTCCAGCATCTCGCAGCCTCGGGTGTTGATCATGGTGACCCGGCCATCCGGTCCAATGGCTACGAACACCGCCTCGGCCAGGTCGAGGTAGCCCTGGGCGCGATCACGTTCGACCTTGATCTTCTCGATTGCTTCAAATCGCAGAAGGGCCGCCGCCAGCATCTCCGCTGCGGCCGCTATCGGTCCCATGTCCTCGGGTGGAGGGGTCCTCATTGAAGAGGCCTGCGCGAACGAGAGGAAACCGATCACCTGTGTTGCGGAGTGGATGGGAACCATCAGCGCTGACCGCACGCCCAACATGTCGAATGTTCTCTGGTCGGTTGCCGCTTCTTCCGGGAGGTTTCTGACATCTTCAATGATGGCGTTTCTTCCGGCGAGGATCTCGGACGCGGACCATGGAAGCAGGGCGACAGTAAGATCCTGCTGGTTCCAGCATGGCGAGGATGTGCCGTACCGGTTCCACTCGTGGGTCGTGTCTATAGTGCCTTCGGCGCGGAATCTGTGAATGGTGGCGCGGTCGACCGCGAGGGCGGTCGCCAATTCCTTGAGTATCTCCCCGATATCGACGGAGACATCCCGTACGAGGGCGCGAGAGAAATCGGCCACGGCGCGGTCGAGCGCCCGCCTGTGTTCGAGAGCGTGAGTAGCATCCGAATGCGTTCTGAGATCGGTCGCTGCCATTGCGATGGCATTCGGCTTTCCATTCGAATCGGCCAACACTCTTGCGTTGACAAGCATCGAGAAGAGCGAGCCCGATCTGTGGACGTGTCGCTCCTGCAGTGCATTGAAACTGCCAATGGTGGCGAGCGAGTCCAGCACGGTGCTGGTCTGGGCGGGCTGGAACTCGGATCTCAGGATCGAGATGTTCCTTCCCGTCAGTTCGCCGGGTTCATATCCATGTGCTTCCGCGAAGTAGTGGTTGATGTAGGTGATCATGCCGTCCATGTCGGTAGCCAGAAAGCCGTAATTCGCCTGTTCGCCCAGAGCTTCCATGATCTCATGGTTCGCCCCGGTGCGGGAACGCTGTTCAATGAAATGGCTGAGCAGAAGCCCGATGCCGAGCGTGAAGGCCGTGAGGGTGAGGCGGAAGGTCCACCCCAACGGTGTCATGCCGGTAGCGACGGCTTGAATGAATGTGATGTCGTAAAACGCCACGAGCGTCGCAGAATAGGCGATCCATAGTATGGCCGCGAGACCGAGGCTCAAGAGAGCAGTTCTCCGTCTAGTGCTCATGTATTCTCCATAACAGGAATAGCCCTTGAATAGGGCACTCTACGACATTCTTGCAGGTAGCAGCGAGACCCCCACGCTGAGTTGTCCACCCGCCTCGGATTCGTCCTACTTGATTGCACAAGTCGTACCAGTATTCTGCCGGCAGAAGCTTAGGTCTCTCGCCCGGTGAAATATCTCCTCTTTTCCCGACAAAGCTCTTATGGTAACTTCAGCTTACACAACCGAACCCGACCGTGACCGCGTCTGACGTTGCAGGCCGAGGTCGAGCGCGGGTAGATGAATCAGGATCACATCCTGGAGGTGTGGGTTGAAGTTCAAGACCAAGATGGAGGGGGATGTCGCAATCATTCGCATATCCGGAAACCTCATGGGTGGAGCGGATAGCGACGGCGTCAGAAACGAGATCAAGCGGTTGCTCGAGGAGGGAAGTCGCAAGTTCATCATCGACCTCAAGGGTGTGCCGTGGATCAACAGTACTGGACTTGGGACCCTCATGGCCATCTACACGAGTGTTCAACGCGAAGAGGGTGTTCTCAAACTCACGCATGTCTCCGACAGGATCAGGAGCCTCTTCATGATCACGAAGCTTCTGACCATCTTCGATACTCACCCGACAGAGCAGGAAGCCCTGGACGGCTTCTGATACAGGCCTCTGTGCAGGAGACTGGATGTCTGACGCAGCATCGGGAGTTGAAGAACTCGTCCTTCCGAGCGAGCTGGATATATTGGAGCGCATGGACTCGTTGGCGGGCAAGTATGGAAAGCTGGCCGGTTTCGACGACGGTCCTCTTATGGAGATTGCGATCGCCGTTGTCGAAGCGGTGACAAATGCTGTTGTTCATGGGAACGGCATGAGTGCTGACAAGGAAGTCACCGTCAGATTCGAATGGTCATCGTGTGTGTTCCAAGTGACGGTTCACGACGAGGGTGGCGGTTTCGACATCGATCGCGTGTGTGATCCAACTGATCCCGAACGACGCATGGGGACATCGGGCCGGGGCATCTACATCATGCGAGAGGTGATGGACTCAGTGGTGTTCGAGATGGGTGAGGGTGAGGGTACGACTGTCACACTCAGAAGGACGGTTTGACAGATCGGGAGTTGCGGGAAGCGTGACAACAGCTGGAAACGACATGAAGAAGGGGCCCTCATCCGAGGGCCCCTCTTACATCTGATGATATCCCGCTCGTCAGGCTGTTGTCTTCTTGTACTTGTCTATCGCGCCTGAGCGAATGCAGCTCGTGCAGACAGTCAGCTTCTTTGGCGTACCGTTGATCACGACCTTCACGCGCTGCAGATTGGGAAGCCACCTGCGCTTGGTAACATTGTGCGCGTGGCTGACGTTGCTCCCTACTCGCGGGTGCTTACCACAGATATCACACTTACGTGACATATTCTTCCTCCATCCGGATATCAATCGAACCATAAATCTAGCACAGACCGGAATACCCCGCAAGCACTTTCATCGGTTGATAATGGAACGCACGGGTACATGGGGACCTACACAGCTGGTTGACAGGGCGGCTTGACCCCTCCTGTCTGCTCGATTAGAATGCGGGTGTTCCAGGATTCCTCCCCAGGAGGGCGTCATAGCCACCGAGACCACCATATATTCGCCTGTCAGATTCCTCAAAGGCGTCGGTCCCAAGTCCGCCGGACTCCTCGCGAAGGCAGGTGTGGAGACGATTGAAGACCTTTTCTACTACGTCCCGCGGGCGTACACGGATTGGTCCGAAGTCTCCGAGGTGGACCGGCTCAGAGTTGGCGACCGGGTCACTGTGATCGTTAGAGTGCTCTCGTCCGAGCTGAACAGGTGGCGGGGCGGCCGGTCTGTCTTCATGGCGGCGCTTGAGGATGACACGGGCGCCATCTTCGCGCGGTGGTACAACCAGCCGTATCTTAAGGCGAATCTCAAGAACGGTTCCAAGATCGTTCTCAGCGGAGAGGTGCGATTCGATCGGCATGCCCGTCGAAAAGAATTCATAAATCCCGCCTACGAACTGATGGGTGAGAAGGACGTGGCAGAACTGGTCCACGCGGGAAGGATAGTACCCGAGTACTCACAGACAGGGGGGCTCTCAGGGAAGCGAATCAGGCGTTTCATGAAGACCGCGCTTGATAATCATCTTGACGAGGTTACGGAGCCGCTGCCGGCCTGGGTCGTGGAGAAGCGGTCCTTGCCGGCTCGCAGGGATGCTTTTCGCGACGTCCACTTCGCGACGTCACTTGAGATCGCGGGGCGGGCCAGGATGCGCCTTGCCTACGAGGAGTTCTTCCTTTTTCAGGTCGTGGTTGCCGCGAGACGCAGGCGCCTCAAGACGCGCGACGCAGGCGCCGATGGGTATGCCTGGGACACGCGTGAACATGAGAGATTGCTCGCGTCGCTTCCGTTCGGGCTCACGGGGGCTCAGAAGCGTGTCATATCGGAGATCAGGACGGACATCGAGGAGCCCGGGACCATGAATCGCCTGCTTCAGGGCGACGTCGGTTCGGGCAAGACCGTCGTCGCTGCTGCGGCGATGCATCACGCTGCAGCAGCCGGTCTTCAGGTCGCGATCATGGCTCCAACCGAGATCCTGGCGGAGCAGCACTACGCCGGTATCTCCTCGCTTCTCGGCGCCCTCGGCGACAGCGTCGTGCTCCTGCGTGGGGGGATGAAGGCCGGAGAGAGGGCTGAGGTGCTGCAATCCATATCGACCGGGGCAGCATCCGTCATCGTGGGGACGCACGCTCTCATTCAGAAGGGTGTCGAGTTCCACCGTCTGGGACTTGTGATCGTCGATGAACAGCACCGATTCGGTGTCGCTCAGAGGGCCGTGCTGAGGAGAAAGGGCCGTTCGCCGGACGTGCTCGTCATGACTGCGACGCCGATACCGCGGACGCTGTCGCTCACCGTCTACGGGGATCTCGATGTCTCAGTGATCGACGAGCTTCCACCTGGCAGAACGCCGGTCACGACAGCGGTTCGGGACGAGTCAGGCCGCAAGCGAGTTTACGATTTCCTCCGGTCCCAGGTGGAGAATGGTCGCCAGGTCTTCATCGTTTACCCGCTTGTTGAGGAGTCGGACAAGATCGAGCTTGCCGCTGCGACCGAAATGTACGAAGAACTGAACGAGAAGATATTTCCTGATATCGCCATTGGGCTTGTGCACGGCCGGATGAAGGCCGAGGAGAAGGGGGCCGTTATGGGTTCCTTCGCATCCGGCGAGACCAGTATTCTCGTTTCCACCACGGTGGTGGAGGTGGGTGTTGATATCCCCAACGCAACAGTCATGGTCATAGAACACTCAGAGCGGTTCGGATTGGCGCAGCTCCATCAACTCAGAGGGCGCGTAGGACGAGGGGAGCATCGTTCCTACTGTATTCTCATGGTCGGGCACAGAGCCTCGGATGAAGCGAGGGAACGCATCCAGGTGCTGGCGGATACGAGTGACGGTTTCGTGATTGCTGAGAGAGATATCGAACTCAGAGGTCCGGGCGAGTTTATGGGGGTGAGGCAGCATGGAATCCCGAAATTCGCTGTTGCGGACCTCGCAATGGATACGCGACTTCTTGTGAGTGCGCGGGAGGACGCGTTCGAGTTGTTGGAGAAGGACGGAACGCTCGAAGAGCCGGAGAGTCGGGCGGTGGTAGACGCCATCGGACGCCGATTCAAGGGCCGTGGCGCGCTGATCGACGTGGGTTGAGCAGCATTCCTGGCCGGGGCGCTGATCGACGTGGGTCAGGCAGGCATTCTCATGCGGCGTGCGAGTGTGATATAGGTACGGAGGAGTTCATGTGGAGGGAACGGGGAAGATGACAAGAGACGAGTGTGTTGTGGTGCTCAGACAGAACTGCGGGAACAAGAATCTCCTCAAGCACATGTTTGCCACGGAAGCCGTTATGAAGGGGCTCGCCGAGCGGTTGGGAGAGGACACGGAGTCGTGGGGGATGGCTGGTCTCATGCATGATCTCGATGTCGATGAGACTGCCGACACGCCAGAGACACACGGCCTGGTGTCGGCTGAGAAGCTGGCGGAGATGGGATTCTCAGACGAGATCATCCACGCAGTCAAGGCACACAACGATCACGTGCCGCGGGAAAGCACGATGGATAAGGCGCTCTACGCGGGTGATCCGGTCACAGGACTCATTGTCGCGGCTACACTCATGCATCCGGAGAAGAAGCTGGCCCTGGTGGATGTGCCGTTTGTCATGCGGCGCTACAAGGAGAAGCGCTTCGCTGCCGGTGCGAGCCGTGAGCAGATGGAGACCGTAGCTGATCTCGGCATCGGACTTGAAGAGTTCATCGGTATTGCGCTGGCAGCAATGCAGGGGATAAGCGACGAGCTTGGTCTGTAGCGAGAATGGCAAATCGGTACGCGGCGAGAGCGACGAGCTTGATCTCCGGCGGCACGCCGCAGGCAGAGTCCGCTTCTAGTAGAGCAGTTTCTCGGGGTTGATTCGCTTGTTGCGTTCCCTCACTTCGAAGTGCACGTGCGGGCCGGTGGAGATTCCAGTGCTTCCCACCTTGGCTATCTGCTGACCCTTCTTGACGGTCGCACCCTTGCTGACAAGGATCTTCGAGCAGTGGCCGTACAGCGTCTCGCAACCGTTCGGATGCTCGATCATGACGGTTCTCCCGTAGCCACCCTTCCAACCGACAAAGGTCACACGACCGGCGAGCGCTGCCCTGATGGGGCTTCCATGTCTTGCAGCGATGTCGAGCCCCGTGTGCATCATCCTGCGCTTGTGAACCGGGTGAAATCTGTATCCATAGCGGCTGGAGATCCTGCCGTAAACGGGCCAGGCCATCCGGAATAGCTGCTCCAGTGCTCCTGTGCCCGGCACGAAGATCTTCTGGTCTATCTGGAGATGTCCTACATCGAGTCCCGGATTCGCGTTGACGAGCTCCGCCAGTTCGACCTCGTATTTCTTGCAGATGCTGCTTACCGTATCACCCTTCTTCACGACGGAGTACGTCCCATCCGTGTCTGGTATCTCAAGTATCTGACCGGGCCTGAGGTATCGCGCGCTCGGGAGATCATTCATGCCTATTATGGTCTCCATGCGTACGTGGTACTTTCTTGCGATATTCCAGAGGCACTCACCGCGCGCGACAGCGTGCCTGACTATCGTTGGTGCGCCGCGCTTCGCCCTGCCGTTTCCCCCCAACGGCATCTGGTTCGAGATCGGGTAGAGAAACTCCATCGACCGATCCCAACTCCGCTCTCTTGAGTAGAGCAGAGGGAGTCGAACATCCGTCTCGCGTTTCGGCACGCGAACGTAGCTCGCCCCATTCGCGCATGCCAAAAGGTCAAGATCGACTCCGCTGACGGCCGCTATTGCGTCGAGTCCTTCTCCAGCAGAAGCGATGTAGTCATAGCTCTGGACCTCTTCAGGGATCGGCGTCATAACGCCTATGACGTCGAAGCCGGACTTGAGGAAGCTGCTGCCGGACGTGTCGACGACACGTCCCCAGGGTGAGAGCCGGTTAAGCATGGGGGTCCGGGAGTTGAACGAGAGGGAAGGGATGTCAGTCGCATGGCTTGCCGTGAGTCCTGAAGCAATAGCCAATGTCAACACCAGCGCGGAGAGAAGCGAGTAGAATCGTGCTCCATCCGGCAGCTGTCTGAATCGCTCGACGAGTCTGATCGTGCGCCAAGCACCTATGTTCCTATCACGATTCATAGATTGAATAAGCAATATACGGATACTCATCAGGACTGTCAACAGCCGTATCCTGTCGAGCGACTTCATGCAGTGGATGCTTACGGGATAATACAGAAATCTACAGGGAGCAAGCAGGCTCCCCGCAGGGATGGTGCGTTCTGTTCCAGCCGGTCATCCTGGGATCGGTCTGCCGGTCCTACATCAGTCTGTATGTGAGACCCAGAGAAAGGGTCTGTCTGAATCTCGGGTCCGGATCGACCTCACGGTCGTAGAGTGCGTCGAGACTGAGATTCACCGTCAGAAAGTCGGTTATGCCTGCTGTGAAGGTGTTGTCCCATTCCATGTCGGGGGATTTCCAGTCGTCGTTCTCGAATGTGTCTGACTCTGAGTTGTGTAGCGCTGCGAACACCGAGAATCTGCTGGTGAAGGTGAGTCGCTCTTCTGCAAGGGGGGTGAAGAACTCAGTCACGAACTCGGCGCCACTGTCGGTAACGGTGTAAGTCTCGTATTCGTCAGTGTCCGCGTTCAGCACCGCTGTATCGATGCTCTGCCGGACAGCGCCTCCGAACCTCATGGACCAGATTCTCTTCTCGTCCTCGATTATTGTTCTGGCCACGCCGACGCTCTCGGTCAGGCGAATCGGGTTCAGGAACCTCGTCTCCGTCGGGTCTCTCTCGTCGGTGAACGCGGATTCGAATCGACCCGAGACGTAGGGATCGACCAGCCAATCCAACGTCAATCTGAGCACCGTCTCAAAGTCGATAAGGTCGGATGAGTTGACCGGCCTGGCCCAGGCGCGCGTCTCAGCGTCCTGCGAGTGAGTCTGACCGTATTCGAGCTTCATCGTGCTCTTCAAGTGCAGCTTGTCGGACAGCCGGCTTGCGGCAGTAGAATGTGAGCTCAGCACCCACGAGATCGAACCGGCTTCCGTGCCGGCCCAGTTGTCGCTGTAGCTCTGCTGTGTGAGTGTCAGGTTCTCGTCCGACGTGATCTCCCAGTTACCTCCCCACGCGAGGGGAGAGGTGGTCAGAACTAGAGCAAATCCGATGAAGAAGATAACGTTTGGTTTCATTGATTCCCTCTTTCTGTTTGGCAGGGAAATTCGTCCGACGTATCAGCTCGGGGAGCTTGTCCCACGTCTGTTCCATCTGTTTCCTGGAGAGGTTTGGATGCGGAGCTGGTGAGATGGGTTCAGACAGGTCGAACTCTCCGGAAATGGCCTACCACAGGGCAATTGACCTTGACACCCAGCATCCACAGGGCTACCATGACCGCGAATTATGGACTGCTGTGCTCTGGAAATCAAGGGGTGTGGCCCGAGTCAACGCGAAGCTCATCTGGGATTGTCGATGATGCTCAGTACGACCTCGTCAGTTCTCTCAAGTTCCATCCTATGGGGGTGCGTCCTTCTCGCCGCCGGTTTCGCAGTCGGTTGGTGGCTGAGACGGGGATCCCGCTCCCGCGAT
>JAUVLP010000224.1 GCA_030600655.1 Candidatus Eiseniibacteriota bacterium | reverse complement strand
GGGACACTGACCGAGAAGGGGCGGAACAGTCCGTACCGTGACCGTTCTGTTGAGGAGAATGTGGAGCTCTTCGAGCGCATGAAGGCGGGGGAGTTCCCGAACGGCTCAAAGACGCTTCGGACAAAGATCGATATGGCCTCGCCGAATATCAATATGCGCGATCCCGTTATGTACCGCATTCTCCACGCCTCACACCACAGAACAGGCAGCAAGTGGTGTATCTATCCAATGTACGATTTCACCCACTGCCTGTCCGATTCCATCGAACGCATCACGCACTCCAATTGCTCGATCGAGTTCGAGGACCACAGACCGCTCTATGACTGGTTCCTCGATGAACTGGACGTCTATCATCCGCAGCAGATCGAATTCGCGCGTTTGAACCTCACGCGCACGATTCTCAGCAAGCGGAAGCTCGTTCGCCTTGTTGAGGGAGAACTCGTGTGGGGGTGGGACGATCCGCGCATGCCGACGATAGCCGGGCTGAGACGACGCGGCTATACGCCCGAGGCCATCAAGGACTTCTTGGGACGCGTCGGTGTCGCCAAGACGCCGACGACAATAGAGATCGAGCTTCTTGAGCACTGTCTGCGTGCCGACCTGAACACGCGCGCGCACAGGGTCATGGCCGTTCTCAGGCCGCTCAAGGTCGTGATCGAGAACTACCCCGAGGGGCAGGTCGAAGAGGTCGACGCCGCCAACAACCCGGAGGACGATGGCGCGGGGACGAGGAAGGTACCGTTCTCTCGCGTCATCTACATCGAACGCGGCGATTTCCTCGAAGATCCCCCAAAGAAATTCTTCCGGCTGGCCCCGGGGCGCGAAGTCAGGCTCAAGCATGCCTATTTCATCACATGCCGTGAAGTGGTGAAGGATCCAACGACTGGTGAGGTCGTGGAACTCACATGTACATATGATCCTGAGACACGCGGAGGCGACGCGCCGGATGGCCGCAAGGTCAAAGGAACACTCCACTGGGTCTCTGCGGAGCACGCTCTCGATGCAGAGGTGAGATTGTTTGATCATCTTCTGCTGGAAGCTCCACTCGAGGAGAAGGTTCTCCCGGGGGAGGAGCTTTCGGCCGACGGCGAGGCGATCGCGGATGCGGTGGACGCAGCACAGGATTTCACCGATCTGATCAACCCGGATTCACTGGAAGTCCTCGTGAACTGTAAGGTGGAACCAAGTCTTGCGAGTGCAGAGCCAGGCGTGCCATACCAGTTCATGCGACAAGGTTATTTCACGATCGACTCTGTTGACTCGCAAGCTGGTAGCCTTGTCTTTAATCGCTCAGTTGGTTTGAGGGATACGTGGGCGAAGATAGCAAAGGCGGCGGGGAAGAGCTGAGTGCTGCAGTGCCCGGTGCTGTTCGCTGGGCGGCATGCTTGCAGTTTACCAAGGAGGACACGATAGGCGACGACCTCAAGAGGGCGGGCCACCTCATTAGCTTGAGGCGCTTTTCTGATGACTCCTCCGGTTCACGGCGATGGACCTCTCTCGTTGTCATCACAGCCATTGCCATCCTCGCGTCTGCGGGTGTGGGAGCGTCAGTCGATGATCGCGGATGGCTGGGTATCTATTCCGATCCTGTCGCGGAACTGCCTGTGATCGAGGACAGCATCGGGGGTGTGGATGCGCTTGGAGGAGGCGTGTCCGGGCTTCTTGTAACGGTAGTTTTCCCGGATTCACCGGCGGAAAAGGGCGGGCTTCTCGAGGGCGACATCATCGTCGCAACCGGCGGGAAGCCGTTTTTCTGTCCAGCTGACAGCGTGCGGACTGTGTTCTCGTCGCGTCTTGAGGGTAAGACCGCGGGCACACCGTTTCCCCTCAGGGTGATCCGCAATGCTGTCAGCCGCTCGTTCGACCTGCGGACCTCCCGTGAACTCGATGCTGATGACGCTCGGGCGTTGGATCCCGTCCGGAGCCATGGCCCGGATCCGGAAGAGACGTTCTGGAGAAATCCCCAGACGGCGATCGACGAAATGGCCTCCGGCGATTTCCTCTCCGTCAGCGTTTCCAAGAAGCAGGCTGTGGTGGCGCTTCCGGTGATTCTGGGTTTGAGACCCGGGGCCGACTGGCCCAGTCCGAGATCGAACAGGGAGATCCTCCGGGGACGACACTACTCGCTGAGTGAGTTCACGCCCGTCGTCTGGTCGCTCGCTGATGAATTCGACATAAGGGATGAGACACGGGACCTGCTTGCTCGTCTCGATCGTTGTCACGCAGGGAGCGATCCGTTCCGACTTGAGATCATGATGCTTGTCCACCGCGATCCTTTCATTCTGGAGAGCGTGACGCGCGGGATCGTTGATGACTACGCGGGCATCTCTGATGGGCGAGAGGGTGTCGCCACGTCGATGCCACTCCTCGT
>JAUVLP010000175.1 GCA_030600655.1 Candidatus Eiseniibacteriota bacterium | reverse complement strand
GCGAAGACGTTCTATCACATGGTGACGGGTGATGTGCCGGATGTAGTGGACCATGAGGCTCTTCCTGAGCGCGTGCGGGGCCCGGTGATGCGGGCGCTGAAGCCTAAGCCTCAGGATCGCTATTTCAGCGTGGATGAGTTCTGGGCGGATGTCAAAGATGCCACTCGGTTGACCTGCTCGGCTCGGCATCGAGTGAAGTTACCTATGCGGCGAGTGGTCCTCGCTGTGGCTGGAGGTATCGCACTTGTAACAGCTTTCTGGCTCGCACCGCAGATTCTACTGTCGCTTCGAGATGACACGGGTTCCCACACCATGTCTTCTGGCGAAGTGATAGCCTCTGGATCGCATGTAGTTGACTCGGGGGATGACATCGAACCAAAGTTAAGTGCCGACGGAGACATCACCACTTGCGAGGATTCAACCGAGCGCGCACACGAGCCGAGCGGTTTGCCAGTGAATACAGTCCCGTCTGCCACTGCTGCCCAGAGCACGTCGGCAATAGGTCTCTATGTGGTGTTCGTATCTTCACACAGGCGCCGCAGTGAGGCGGAGTTCGATGCTGAACGCTTGCGGGAACTTGGCGTCCCGGCGACGGTAGTGCAGGTTGAGGTGGAGACTCATGGCATTTGGTACAGGGTCCACACGGAAGCCGGTTTCGATCGCGTGGGTGATGCAAGGGAGTTGCTCGAAACACTGAGACTGCACGGATACGTCGGGTGATGGATCGAACGCCTCCGCGAATAGGGCGTGGGCTAGGATGGAAAAGGCCCTAAGCATGGGCACGAAGGGGAAAAGTGTTGACAACTCTACCCCTTTGGGATAATATATGCACAGACGTGGTTAGGACTACTTCTGAGTACGTGCACTGTAACAAGACCTTTGCATCGAAGGCACTGAGGACAGATGGACAAGCTACTGAGCGCAAGAGAGGTTGCTGAACGACTGGGTGTAGCGTACAAGACCGCCTATAGGCTAATTCGGAGCGGCGAGGTTCCCGCCATGCGCGTGGGCGGCGTGTACAGGGTGAGCGAATCGGACTTGGAGCGGTATCTGGAAGAGAGCCGAGTCGGTCGTAAGCCGCCCGCTGGAGGAGCAAGCGTAGAGAGTTCTGCGGCGGGGATGGATGCGGGAACCACTGAGAGTCAGCTGGAGGCCACGGATGCGGCGGCAGTGCCACCTGTGACCTGCGGTTTGTGCAAGAGGATCATCGGGAATCCAGAGGCTGCTGCGAAGTGCGAATGTGATGACTGTGAGGAACTGCTCTGCAGAGTCTGCTCCGGGGGAGGCGAGAGATTCTGCGTTGACCATCGGCCGACCCGTGAGGAGAGATTGACAGAAGCAAGGGCGGCTCTAGTCCGAGGAGATGTGGACGTTCTTGTTGGGAGCGAATCTGCTGCGTCGATGGAACAGGAGTTCATCGGGGGTTTCAGGGAGCAGATGGCGGAGGCTCCAGGACTGGTTCATCCTGTGAGTGGAAAGAAGCTCAGCAACAAAGCGGCTGGTGTTGTGCTGGAGGATGACGATGAGCTGCAGCGGCTTGTGACCAGCGGAGGGAATGTCCCGAGGTTTGGATGGGGAATAACGCATCCTCGAAATGCCCGGGTAGTGGCCACCGTCGGTTCCGGACGAGAGGCGACTGCTGTCGTTGCGCAGTTTGTCTCTCACCTAACGGCTCATGCTCGAGACGGTTTTGATTGTGCGGTAGCAGGCGAGGAGGATGTGAAACGAGCGATAGCTGAACTCTCGCTTCTGTCGAAGAACAAAGGTGACGTCCCGATCATGGCGGGGCTTGCCTCGCCGACCGGCTGGGACGAGGAAGCGGTGTCGAAGGTGTCGGGGGCCTGGGGCTCAGGGTTCTCTGGCAGGAATGTCATGGCGATGCTCATCGATCCACGGGGTCGGAGAGTACTCAGTGCTGAATCGTTGCCGGACGCTTTAGTGGGGTACAGAACGCTGTTCGAGAAGGAGGCGCCCTTTGCTGGTCGACGCCGAATCAAACTATTCGCGGAGGAGTGGTTGCTGCTGCATGACAGTCTGGCCCTCGGAATGACAGCGGATGACCTTGAGCTTCCGATGGACGTGGTACGAGATGTCTTCAATGAGATGGCGAGTAGCGGCAAGTACAGATTCGAGATGATCAAGGGCGCAGGGTGGGTACTGTATCCTCGGCCTGCAGAGGTACGCTGACGGCTGTGGATGTGAACCGAGGAGGTAGCAATGGATGTCAAGAACGTGCTGAAAGGTCTCATGAGTCGGAAGAAGTCGCTCGAGAAGGTTGACGTCGACGAACTTAGGCGGGAGAAGATCGCGCTCGAGCAGCAGGAGGTGAAGTTCCACCGGCAAATCGAGCAGCTGGAGAGGCAGAAGTCGGAGGTGTTCACTAAGGGAACGCAGGAGGCGTCCGACCGCGCGCAGCTCATTCTTGCGAGAAAAATCAAGGACCTTGACGCACAGGCGCGCAACCTGGACATGAACTGCAGCTTCATCAACAGACAGCTCCGCATACTCAACGGTTTTGTGCAGCTCAAGGAGAACCAGAACCTCATCAACAACTACGGTCTCTCCAGTGTGATCACGAAGATGGACCTCTCGAAGCTGCAGACGTACATCGAGCGGGCCACCGTAGACCGCCAGTTCAGCATGGATCGCTTCGCTGAGATCCTGGGTCGGCTCGAGGAGTCCGAGGGGCTCGTTGGCGACACGGAGGAGGATCAGGATATCAGGGAGATCGTCGGAGCGATGCGAGCGGCAAGGGAAGCGGAGACGGGAGACCCTGAGTCGGTGGTCGAGCGCGGGATGCAGACGGTTGATGAAATTCTCCACAGGGAGAAGGAAGCAGGAGAGATCTAGGATCGCATCGGAGGGACAGTGTCTGTCGATCTAAGCGCGGGGCTGAGCACGGCTCTTAAGAGAGCCCTGACTCAGGCGAGGGAGCAGATGGATGTCGGAGACCAGCTCGCAGCGGCAGTGTCCTATCGCTCCGCGGCGGACCTGGCGCGGCGTCTCTCCAGAACCTCGTCCTCAAGGGATGCAGGGTGGGAAAGGGCAGCCGTGGCGCGGCGCTACGATGCCCTTGCCGCCGCGCTCGAGTCGGGCCGAGCGCCGGTGTCACGATCGACCGTCGCTGCGGATGGAGGCGTCTCTGCGGAGTCTCAGGACTACGACGCGTTTGTGCAATCGCTCATCTTCACGTCAGGAGTGCGCTGGGAGGATATCGGGGGTCTTGAAGACACGAAACTCGACATCAAATTGGCCTACGGTATCTCGCTGGCAAGGAAGCCGGCGGGTGTCAAGAGTCGCGGGTGGAGGAACGTCCTCCTCTACGGCCCGCCAGGCTGCGG
>JAUVLP010000161.1 GCA_030600655.1 Candidatus Eiseniibacteriota bacterium | reverse complement strand
ACGACGTCGGCCCTGAGAATCGACTTCTGCTCCGAGGCTACTGAGCGCGCGACCGCACTGGCCTCCACCGTCGGGTAGAGGGCTGACGTGGCACTCTCGAGCGCCCGAACAACGGCGGTGTCAAGCGGCCAGCTATCCACCGCATAGGGCAGGACAAGCCCTACGGCAACAAGAAACGCTACGGCACTCTGCAACATGCTGCTCCTCCTTCAGCCATCTAACAACCGCGCATCAGCTGCGAGCGTCAAGGCTGGCGCGATGGGTGCCAGCGGCAGAGCCGCGCCCGCAGCCAGCGTGACAGACAAGCTCGGCGGCTGCATGCGCTAGTTAGACGTCGCGCCCTTCGTCGCCAATCACATCCCGTGCAGCATGCGCCAATCGTTCGTGGTGCGCATACCACTCCGGCACATCATCTATCTCCCAGTAGCGAAGCTCCAGTCCTTCAGATGAGCACGCTAGTGTGCCTTCATCCACCTCGCACAGGTACAAAATCGAGATCACAGCGTGAGGACCATTGCTCCCCCCTGCCTGACGAGGAAACAGCCCTACGAGCTTCGTCGGGCGCACGACCAGTCCAGTCTCCTCCTTCACCTCCCGTGAGACGGCTTCCGACAGAGTCTCGCCTGGCTCTATCCACCCGCAAGGAAGACACCATGTACCACTATCCACACGCTGCATGAGCAGGATGCGCCCTGAGTCATCGAAGATCGCACCGTCGCTACCCACCTTGGGTGTGATGTGACCAAGCTCGGCCTGGAAGCGCTCTCGCACCGCAGCCGCCGGCAAGTCCAGCACGTGTCCGTAGTACTCTGCGACGAGTTCCATGAGGCGCGTGTACCTGTCGCGATCGTACTCGTTGTCCGCGTACTCCAGCCCATTGGACGCGAGAATGCGAACATCGTCAAGAAGCTGGAGGATATCCATCACATCTCCAAGTGACATGGTCAGAGTACCGGAACTGGGCGCGTACGTCTAACAACCGCGCATCAGCTGCGAGCGTCAAGGCTGGCGCGATGGGTGCCAGCGGCGTAGCCGCGCCCGCAGCCGGTGTGACAGACAAGCTCGTCGGCTGCATGCGCTAACTAGGCCGCCAAGTCATCCAGCCTCCCCCGGAGCCGTTCGCGCAGGGCACGGCAGTCGAAGAACCACTGCTCCGTTTCTGGTCAGATTGACCCTGTCGGCAGATCGTCCGCTGACACTCTTCCTACTCGTTCCTGTATCCATGATTCAGCTTCGGCCACTGATCTGAATACCATTGTCTCCCAACTTAGTCCATCTACGTAGGCATCCCATATTCGAGCAAGACCAAACATGAGGTCTTCCGCGGCCACCAGAGCTACAACAGCGTTGGGAGCTACGCTAGAGGCTCTACCATCAAGAGTAGCCTTTTTCCGAATGTCTGCGGGTGATATGGACACTCCCTCAATCTGCGTGAGGTCAACAAGCGCATATCTGACTTGCTTCAGCCTTTCTTCAGGCGCGAACGTCTCTTCACTAGCATCAATCAAATCCTGCCCTGTCACAATCCCCCTGCCAAGCCAGCTGACTCCGATTCCGTCGTCAAGATACCTGACATCTATAGGCACGTGCCGGCCTCCTTTCGTCTGGCGACTCGAGCGTTAGTCGCAGCCATCAGAGTGGCGACTTCACCATGCACTAGCGGAACTGCGACTTGATCCTCCCCCATGAACAATTGGCCACCGCTGTGGTATCTGCACCCTCGTTGAGATAGCAGGAGCTTGAGTAGGCCCGCAGCGTGAGGAAGTCCGGGTTGGCGTCTCCACTCAGGTCAACAAGACACGCTCCCCACATGTCGTCGAACTGAGGGAGCCCCGTGATCAGATCTAGATTGAAGACCCAGTCCGGATCGCTCGCGTCGCCCACGTTCTCATAGGCCTGCAGGGACCCGCTGCCGGCATCAGGCGCTGTCAGAAGGTCATGGTCTCCGTCAGCGTCCACGTCCGCGAAACACAGGTCCATGAACGCTCCGTACGGGTTGATGCCGTCGAAAGCCGACCAGTCCTCTACCCAGACCGGCTCCGAGCTGCTCCCTTCGTTCCAGATGCAGCCGATCCCTTCCCACATTCCCACTGCTATGTCTGCGTCGAGATCGCCATCTAGATCAACGATGCTCGGGACCGGGACAGTCCAGGAGGAGTCCAGGAAGAAAAAGTCGTCATTCCGTGCCCAGACAGGCGTGCCTGTTCCGCCAGTGTTCTCGAAGTAGAGGATTCCCACTCCGTAGATCGATACAAGTAGATCGCAGTCGCCGTCCCCATCGAGATCGCCCAGATCCGCTCCCACGACATCCCCGTCCGGCAGCACGATCGTCGACACCCAGTCGCTCCTCGGGGACCACGAGGGGTAGGAACCAGGCCCCGTGTTCTCCAGGGCCCCGGTCGGAGCGAACCCGGTCGGAGCGAACACGATCAGATCAGCGTCTCCATCGCCGTCGAGATCTCCCGCGCCTGGGAAGTGGCCCTGAGTGACGGGTGCCCACGTGGGCGAGCGATTCGCCCAGTCGACAGTCGTCGCTCCGCTGGCCACGACGGACAGAATCACAATGAAGGACGTCAGCAGTAGCGGCAGACCAGCAAGGGCGGTGGGCCTCCAAGCGGCGCTCTCGAATCGCGTCATCGCGCACCTCTTCCAATGCAACTGTGAGACTCACCCACGCCGCGGAAAACACCCATCTCCACGGAAGAACCATCAACCCCGGCCTCCAGCTCCCGGGCCATGCCGAAGCTCGAGGTCTTCGGCACTACGACTGCCATCTTGAGCGCTCCAATCTCGTCCCGATGACTCCTGAAGTGCTGGCCGATCCGGAGGATATCACGCTGGAAGAGCGATGGGACTACCTCTCGCATATCGAGCAGCAACTTCATGCCCGAACTGTAGTCGGGATGCTTTAGAAGAGCTACAAAACTCTCCAGAAGCTCGCCCGACGTCGTCGAGCCTAGAGTCCTCGCGTATGCCACGCCGTGTTCCCTGTCTATGTGGAAGTTCGTCGGCATGCCTAGTCCCTCCTATGGCCTTCTGGTGGAACCGCCGTTGCCCGGCTAACGGCATTTGCATCATCCCTCGACGGTGCCCCATCGCTTGCCAGACCCAACCACTCGCGAGCTTCCGACATGCCGCAGAAGACACCCGCATCTACAGTAGACTCAGCAATCTGGGCCTCCAGCTCCCGAGCCACGCCGAGGCTCGAGGCCTTCGGCACCACGATTGCCATCTTCATCGCTCGGAGTTCGTCCCGATGGCTTTTGATGTACTCTGCGATTCGCAGGATATCACCCTGCAGGAGCGACGGCATCACCTCTTGCATGTCAAGCAGCAACCGCATGCCCGGATTGTAGTCCGGATGGCTTAGCAGGGCCACCAAGCTCTCCAGAAGCTCGCCCGATGACGTCTCGCCTAGAGTCTCTGCATATGCGACGCCGTGATCTCTGTCGATGCGAAAGCTCGTCGGCATGCTCAGTTCCTCCTATGGTCTTCCGGGTGGAACCGCCGTTGCCCGGCTAACAACCGCGCATCAGCTGCGAGCGTTAAGGCTGGCGCGGCAGGTGCAAGCGGCGCAGCCGCGCTTGCAACCAGCGTGACGGACAAGCTCGACGGCTGCATGCGCTAGTTAGGCGGCAACGGACTCCGTATCTGTCACCGAAGCCTCCTCGGCCGGGAGACCCAGCCACTCACGAGCTTCGCCGGTCGTGCGGAAGACGCCCATGTCCACGGGCGACTCTTCTAGCTCGACCTCCAACTCCCGGGCCATACCAAAGCTCGAGGCCTTAGGCACTACTACCGCCAACTTCGACGCTCCAATCTCCTGCCGATGATTGCC
>JAUVLP010000139.1 GCA_030600655.1 Candidatus Eiseniibacteriota bacterium | reverse complement strand
TCTGCGCTAATCTACGTTCTCGTGTCTCTGCTTGGCCGGACCCCACCGCGCGATCTTGATCGCATCCTTCATCGCGGGAAGCACGCTGTCGAGAGTGAGATGGAGATAGTAGATGCTGCGCCTGCCAGGGGTTGGAGGATGTTGGGGATGGGGAAGGAGTTCACGCGCGGCGACAAGGTGATCTACCTGGCAACCTATGTGCACACAGCGATCTGGATTACCATCTTCATTGTCGGCACGGTCTACAATCTGCATCACGAAGTCGCCGACGAGCGCTGGGCGAGCTTCTGGAAGGTCTACTTCTACATACAGGTGACCATCTCGATCTTCGTGATGATCTGGTTCTCGATCGGTGGCTTCCGCGACATCGCTGCAATGCTCAGGCGGCTGCGCGTCATGAAGAGAGATGCGTTGGACGACGGCACGGTGTTCAATAAGGATGGGGAATAGGAGAAAGATCGTGATCTTTGAACGTCACGCCGGGAATCCCATTCTGATGCGCGAGGACATACCCGATGTTCCGCCTGCTGTCATCGATGCGACATCGGTGTTCAATCCCGGTGCGGTCAAGCACGACGGGCGATACCTTCTCCTGCTCCGCGTTCAGACACGTGGGCGGGAGACGCACATGATGCTGGCTGAGAGCAGCGACGGTATGCGGTTCGATGTGCGGCCCCGGGTGATTCCAGTAGACGGCCTTGAGCGCGTGAGTGGACACATCTACCACATCTACGATCCAAGGATCACGAGGCTCGAGGGTACCTTCTTTGTGATGTTCGCTGCCGATACCGACAAGGGGTGCCGAATCGGACTCGCGCGAACGGACGACTTCGAACGACTTGAGCTGGTTGGATTTGGAGACAACTGCGGCGATGTGCGAAATGGAGTTCTCTTTCCCGAGCGCATAGGCGGAAGGTACCTGAGGCTCGACCGTCCGAATGTCAGACAGCTTGAAGGAGGTGTTACGACCGGTGATGAGATCTTCCTGTCTGAATCGGAAGACCTCAAATCATGGCGCGCTCTGGGATCCGTTATGCAAGGGCGGCCACACTATTGGGATGAGATGATCGGTTCGGGTCCGCCACCGGTGAAAACCCGTGAGGGTTGGCTTCACATATACCACGGGATCGCGACGCACCTGATGAACGGTTTCGTATATCAGGCGGGCGTCGTTCTTCTTGATCTGGATGATCCCACGCGCGTGATCGCTCGGGGACGGGACAACATACTCGAGCCGAGGGAGTCGTACGAACTGATAGGGCAGGTGCCGAACGTGATCTTCCCCGGAGGAATGATCGTTGACGACTGCGATGAAGACGGCTTCGTTCTGTCCGGGAGCCGCGTGCTTCTGTACTATGGGGCGGCTGACACATCGGTCTGCCTTGCCACGACGACTGTGGCGGAGTTGCTCAACGCCTGCCGCGTGTAGCCGGGACAAGACTGCATCGATCCTGCTGCATCCGGTTGGATCAGGGCCGTGTTGATCCCGCTGCGTTCGTCCGGCCAGGACTGCACCGATCCCACGAGTGCATCGCACTCGTTCGAAAGAGGCTAGAGCGTGCCATCTGCACCGAAGAAGGCATTCATCGTTTCCCACACGCACTGGGACCGGGAGTGGTACCTCACGTACCACCAGTTTCGCGTGGATCTGGTTCGCGTTGTCGGGCGTGTTCTCGATGTCCTCGAGAACGATGAGGAGTTCCGGTGCTTCGTCCTCGACGGGCAGACCGTGGCTCTTGAGGACTATCTCGATGTATGTCCCGAGGATGAGCCTCGGATCCGCGCGCTCGTGGCAACCGGAGCCCTCGTAGTAGGCCCCTGGTATGTGCTGCCCGACGAGTTTCTGGTGAGGGAGGAATCGCACGTGCGCAACCTCCTCATAGGGCACGCTGTCGGTTCGCGATTCGGTCCCGTCCAGAAGGTCGGTTACATCCCGGATTCATTCGGTCACATTGCCCAGATGCCGCAGATCCTGCGTGGAGGCGGGATTGACTCGTTCATCTTCACGCGGGGAAGCGGTGACGAGATCGACGAGCTGGGTCTCGAGTACACGTGGCAGGCGCCCGATGGGAGTGAGGTTCTCGCTATCAACCAGTGTGGTGGGTACTGCAATGCCTCTGCGCTCGGATTCCAGGAGCTCTGGCATGCGCACACGCAACGGGAGGTCGATGTCGACCGTGCCGTCGAACAGGTGCGGCAGTTGTTCGGGAAGATGAGCGAGCGCTCGAACGGCGATATCTACCTTCTGAACAACGGCTGCGATCACTTTCCCCCGCAGCAGGCATTCGGCGCCGTCCTGGAGGCGTTGAGACAGGCATTCCCTGAGACTGAGTTCGCGCACGCCGACTTCGCCGCCTACGTAGATGCCATCCGCGAGTCGGGCGTCGCCTCGCGTCGCCACTCGGGAGAACTGGTCTCCGGTAAGCTCCATCCCATTCTGACTGGAGTGTGGTCGGCGCGCACCTATCTCAAGCAGATGAACGATTTCTCACAGAGCCTTCTCGCAGGCGTCCTGGAGCCCCTGGGGGCCTACCTGCATTTCGTGACCGGGAGCGAGTATCCACAGGGCCAGATCAACTACGCCTGGAAGCTGCTTCTCAAGAACCATCCACACGACTCGATCTGCGGGTGCAGTACTGATGACGTCCATCGTGAGATGGTCTCCAGGTTCACCGGAGTTATCGAGATGGCCGAGCAGCTGCTCAGGCGTTCGATGGCACGATTGGCTCCGTCGTTCGCGCGCCGTCCTGATGGGGATGGCGAGATCGTGATCGTGGTTGCCAATCCGCTTCCCGAGAGACGGACCGAGGTAGTGGAGCGCCTGATCGTGCTTCAGCCATCGGATGCCGATCTTGATGACCTTCGGGTCTACAACGAAGACAGGCGATCCGTTCCCTTCCGGATCATAGACGTGAAGTACGTGGAGCGTTTCTGGGGGATCGACTATCGTTCCGAACTCACCTACGACTCCCAGCGCGACAAGTTCCGGGTCTACCTGGACACATTCGGCGATCGCATCGTGCGTGGAGAAGACCGGAGAGAGGAGAGTGACCGGTACTTGGTTGTCCAGTTCCTCGCTCGCGATCTGCCTGCATGCGGGCACACGAACTACTATCTGAGCGATAAGGGGGCAGCTCCTGCCGGGGTGGACGCCGGCGATCCGGTCACGATCGGCGAGGGCGTTGGGAGAAGCGAACACATTGGTGAAGGCGTTGCGGGAAACGAGCACATTGGTGAAGGTGTTGCCGAAAATGAGCATGTCCGTGTCACGCTTCATGCGGATGGGACGTTCGATCTTCTCGACAAGTTGACGGACACGGTGTACAAGGGGCTCAATCGGCTTGAAGATACCGAGGATGTCGGCGACGAGTACGACTACGCTCCCTGCGCCGAGACACAGACCGTCTACTCGAACAGCACGGCAGGCGTCGTGCGCACTCTGGAGGCCACCGACCTTGCCGTGACGTTGGAGGCGGAATACGAGTTTGAGCTGCCGGAAGCCATAGAGCCGGACAGGAAACGCCGCAGCTCTCGCATGGTCAAGTGCCGTGTGAGAACACGCATCAAGCTGACGCGCGGGAGCCCTCTGGTTGATGTTGATCTCGTTTTCGACAACAAGGCGAAGGACCACCGGCTGAGGGTCGAGTTTCCCTCAGGCATTCAGTCTGAAGAAATCGTTTCAGATGGACACTTCCACGTGAACGTGCGACCGCTCGCGCAGGCGGGAAGTGCAGACTGGGTTCAGCCCCCTGCCGGAACCTGGCCGCAACAGGATTTCTCGCTTGTCGAGGACGGTGAGAGGGGGCTCGCGGTTCTCAACCGAGGACTTCCCGAGATCGCCGCAAAGGGTGGTGAGACGGGGGTGATCCTTTCTCTGACGCTTCTCCGTGCAGTCGGATGGCTCTCTCGCGACGATTTCGAGACCCGCTGTTCCATGAACGCCGGCCCGACGCTTCACACCCCGGGCGCCCAGTGTATCGGTGAGCAGCGCTTCCGGTATGCGGTCGTACCCTTCTCGGGAGACCGTGTCGCATTCGGGTTGCGGTCACTGTCACAGCGGTGGCGCACGCCGGTTCTGACCAAACAAGGTGTGGAGGACGGCCACATTGCCGGAGGTGTGAGTCTGATCGAAAACACCGATCCGCGTACTGTTGTGACTGCGGTCAAGCGGCATGAACTCAGGGACACGCTGATCGTTCGCCTGTTCAACGAGACGGGGGAGGAGGTCGCGGAGACGCTGTCCTTCGGTCTCCCGATCAGTTCCGCTTGGGAGACGGATCTCCTCGAGGAGCGCGGCGACAGGATACAGCCGTCCGGTCGGTACCAGCTCCCTCTTGAGCTGGGGCCGTATGCCATCATGACGATCGAGGTGGAATTCGCCCCGGAGTAGAGCCGGTGATGTCCAGGATCCTCACACAGCAATCAAGTGGAAGACGATGTCCGAGGTTCTCACACAGCGATCGATAGGCACACTCAACGAGAGACCGCTTCACGCATCCCTCAAGGAGTGGTACTCGGAGCCCGGTGACGTCTTCGAGGTGCCCGTTGATGGCTATCAGATCGACATCGTGCGCGGTGACCTTCTCATCGAGATTCAGACCGGCGGATTCACTCCACTCAAGCGCAAGCTCTGGAAGCTCACGGAAAGCCACGATGTCAGGCTCGTATGTCCGGTTGCCGTTGACAAGTGGATCGTGAAGCT
>JAUVLP010000171.1 GCA_030600655.1 Candidatus Eiseniibacteriota bacterium | reverse complement strand
AAGCTCAGCTACACGAATATATGCGGACCGCTGCGTCCAAAAGACCAGCTTGACTTGAATTTCATGCGTATGACGGTCGCATCGGAAACTAAACGCGTAGTACACTTGGACATCAATTCAAAGCTAATGAACAATATAATGGCTCGTATACACGTGAGCGTGCCGCTTTTTGACGAACAAGTTCAGATAGCACATCAGGTCAAACAGGTTATCGAGCCAAGTGAATTGGCCATCAACCGCACCCGCCTGATCGCCGATGTGGTCACAGGTAAGCTCGATGTGCGCGAAGCGGCGGCATCACTTCCCGACGAATATGACGATCTTGAAGAGCAAGATGCGTTCGATGACACGCTGACCGACGAGACCCAGGTCGAGATAGACGAAGTAGTAGCAAGAGTGGACGACGATGCGTGATTGCAGCCATAGCAGTGGATTAAACTGTGGAGATGACTAAGCAACATGACTGACAGAGACCTTCATTCCGATCTTGCCGTGCCCCCAGGCGAGTTTCTGGAGGAGGTCATTGGCGAACTAGGTATGACCAAAGACGAGTTGGCGCGGCGTATGGGGCTTCCTGCTACTGAGCTGAGCTTGATCTTCAAGGGTACCAAGGCACTCATACCCGACACAGCCACACAATTAGAGAAAGTTGTCGGCGTGCCTGCCAACATCTGGCTCGGGCTGGAGGCGGAGTACCGCCTGGCGCTTGATCGTGAATTAGAAGAAGCTCTTCTGAGGGAGGATGAATGATGGCGAAGCGCCATGAGCGGCTGACCGTGTTCGTCTCCTCAACTATCTATGGCATTGAGGAGCTTCTCGATCAGATCTATGCGCTGCTGAGTGGATACGGGTATGAAGTCTGGATGTCTCACAAGGGCACGGTCCCCGTGTACCCAAATCAGACAGCGTTCGAATCGTGCCTGCTTGCCGTTGAGCGTTGTGATCTCTTCCTTGGGATCATTACACCGTACTACGGGAGTGGAGTAGTTGACAGTGACTACTCGATTACGCATCAAGAGCTGCTTCGTGCGATCGAACTGAAGCAGCCGCGCTGGATTCTCGCCCATGACCATGTGTCGTTTGCGCGATCCCTATTCGCGAAGCTAGGATGTAAGAGCACCAAGGATCGGGAAGAGCTGCTTGCGAAGCTTGGATACACCACCGAGGCTGAGATGAAAAAACTCAAGAACCGAGAACGGGCGGTCATTGACGACTTCCGAGTACTCGACATGTACGAGGCGGCAATTCGACATGATATTCAGGTGTATCGCGATCGGAAGGGCAACTGGGTACAGAAGTTCTCGCGAAACCAGGATGCTCATCTGTTCGTAACAGCTCAGTTCTATCGCTACGCTGAAGTATCGCGGTTCTTGGAAGAACAGCTGAGAGATCAACAGGCTGTTGCTGAAAGAATTCGCGAGGAGTAGGTAACATGGATAATCAGACCACAGAGAAGTTACTGCGCAACGGAGAGAACGAGCGAATCGAGTTCGTCCGCTTCACCAACTCGCTTGAAGCGGTTGGCAAGGCGGTCTGCGCTCTCTTGAATAACCTCGGTGGTTCCGGTTCCGTGTTGGTCGGTGTGACTGATTCCGGCAACCCCACCGGCAGCCTTTCTGAAGCTCAGGCGGATCAAGTGAGAGGCTTTCTTCACGAGAGCATTGCGCCACACGCCTTGTTCACTGTCAGCGTTGATGACGTGCAGGGCGGGAGCGTCTTGGTAGTAGATGTTCCGTCGGGACAAGATGTACCGTATGTATTCGATGGAACGGTGTACGTGCGATCCGGATCGAGAACGGTCCGAGCCGAGGCCGAGGCAATACGTACGATGGTTGACAAACACGCAACGGAGACAGACCGCTGGGAACGACGCTTCAGCCCAGGCCTGGAGATCGGAGACCTGTCAAGCCCCCTCATTCGCCAGACAGTTGAGAATGCTACCAACAAGCGTGGCTTCGTGTTTCAGAACCCCAAGGACACAGTCTCGGTTCTTTCCAATCTTGGTCTGATGCGTTATGGGCAGCTAACGAATGGTGCGGACGTGCTGTTCGGCGAAAGGGTGGCTATTCGTCATCCGCAGACTCGTCTCCGAGCAGTTCGCTACGAAACTAACAAGGGAGGCTCGTACCTCGACGATCAGCTTTTCGAAGGACCTGCATTCTCTCTCCTTGAGAGCGCGGTGGCGTTCGTCCGACGGTCGACATCCATCGTCGCAGATTTCCCATCCGAAAGCCTGACTCGGGACGTAAGACCGCAATACCCGTTCAATGCAATTCGGGAAGGACTGGTGAACGCGCTTGTCCATCGAGATTACGCATCCTATTCGGGAAGCGTCTCCCTATATGTCTATCCTAATCGAATCGAGATCTGGAACTCCGGAAGCCTTCCGGAAGGGATCAGGGCGCGTGATCTCCATCGAGAGTCTCATAGGTCCGTTCTCGTGAATCCGGATATCAGTCACATCTTCTATCTGCATGAGCTTATGGAGAGGGTAGGTCGTGGAACGTACATGATCGTGAAGGAATGCAAACGACTGGGGGCGAAAAGCCCGAGTTGGAGTCAGGAAGGTGGCGGTGTCCAGCTAACGATCTACGCCTCGACTGGAACAGATATCTCAGCAAAGACATTGAACGAACGTCAAATTGCAGCACTTTCCGAGCTAGAGGAAGACAAAAGCATTCGGTCTTCTGAGTATGCAAAGCGGTTCGGTCGCGGCGTGACCGAACGGCAGGTGCGCCGTGACCTGAGCCAGCTTGATAAGCTTGGCTTCTTGAAGCGTGAAGGTTCTGGACCATCAACAGTCTACGTCCGGACGGCGAAGCAACTGGAATCCGGACATGTCCGGACATGATCCGGACACGAAGTAGGCGAGAGCGTCGAGAATGGGAGAGAAGGACAACTACGAACTGAACAGCGATTCGCAATCATGCGGGTTTGAATGCATACGAATATCCGGACATCATCCGGACATCTGTTGGCCGGAAAGAATGAGGGAGAGCCGATGACGACAGACGTAACCGAACGAGGACTGGAAAATCTCATTGTCTCGACACTGACCGGACTTCCGCTCGGCGCAGGCATCGGCGGTGACGATCACACGGCCTATCCTCCTGAACGGTACGGCGGATTGGGCTACGTACTTGGCTTCTCGCAGGATTATGAGCGCGACTACACTGTAGATCTACATCACCTGCGCGAATTCCTTGCGACAACACAGCCGGATACGCTTGGAGCTCTTGGTCTGGAGAACGATAGCCCAACACGGCGAGGCTTCCTCGCTTGCAGGGCGAGGTCACAAAGCACAGCGTGATCCACGCCCTGCAAAACGGGATCAAGCATGGAGCGCACGCATTGAGCATGATGAGGCACTGCGGCGTGTCGTGACCTCGCTACTGAAGGACGATACCGAGTTATT
>JAUVLP010000077.1 GCA_030600655.1 Candidatus Eiseniibacteriota bacterium | reverse complement strand
ATTGCTGCACGGACCCACCTCGACGCGACGATCGATGAGAGTGGCCGGGTGTCATCCGTTCGGGCTTCCGGATACCACAGAACGGAGAGCGAGAGGGAGGGAAGGGAAGCACTCACTGAAACGATCACCGGCGGCCGTGTTCGAGCCTCGGTTCTTGGTGATCGCACAACGGTCCTGGTCCTCGGTGACCGGGGCGGCCGTGCCGGTTCACAGAGACAATCTCTCAATCAACCATCGCTGGTCTTCGGCGCAAGCCTGCTCCGGTTCTCTTTCGATCCTCCGCTGGGGGAGGGAGACCCTTTGCGGCAGCGCTACCGTCTCTGCGGAGCCGAGGCGACTCTGACCTCGCTTGACGCCGTTCTCATTTGCGGTGGTTGGAGAACGGGGATTGAGTTCGCTCGCTCGACCGAGGGGGGCCGTGCGCTCCTGGCAAGTGTGAGAGCGCGGTCAGGTGCAGTGCAGTCATCGTTCGGGTTCGGTTATCAGTCGGAGAGTTTTCGGAGCCCTCTCGGTTCGGCTCTTCCCGGGACGTCGGGGGGCACCAACGCCCTCTCCGGGTGGCTGCGTCTCTCCTACACGGCCAAGGGTGCATGGAGGATCTGGGGGGTCGCCAGGGCTACAAGCCATCCGTGGCGGACCTATCACAACACTCTGCCGGAGCCCTCTGGTCTGGTTGAGTTGGGCACGGAGCTGAACGCACGTAGCCTCGGGAGGATAACCTTTGGTGGCAGGCTACGCGCGCGCTCGGTCGAGGATGGAGAGCCGGAGACAACCGGGCGGGAAGAGGTTCAGACGCAATGGGTGGTCTTTCGTTCATCCGGCGGCGGGAGGCTGCGCCTCGCGATCCGCAGATCGGTTGCGGATCTCAACGGTATTCGATTGGGAACGGCGGTGGCCTTGAGCGCACGCTCGACGATGCAGCTGACTGGGGGCGTGGCTGTCGATTTTGGGGCGGTGACGGTCGCAAGCGAGGGACAGAGTTGCGGGATCCCACACTACGAGCCCGGACTCACCGGGGAGATGGGGCTTAGAACCTTGAACGACCCCGGAACGAGGTGGTATATTCGGGCTCGGACAACCATTTCCAGCAATATCTCCGTTGCGGCCCGACTCGCAGGTGGTTCCTCGCCGGGACGTCTGGAGTTCGGCATTGGACTCGATGCTCGGGGCTGACGGAGGAGCCGTCTACGGAGGCGGTTGATGGCCGGGTCGCTCACAGAGGCGGCCGGCGGCAGATCTGTTCGCAGACAGCGCGCATTGTGCGCGCTTCTCCATCTTTGACACCGAGGAGTCCCCTATGGCCAACGCAAGTGCAGCGCATACGTCGCTGGAGGAGACTGGACGAAGCTATGCTCCGCACGAGGCAGTGATCGAAGCATCGCGCTGTCTGATGTGCGACGATCCACCTTGCAACACCGGCTGCCCGGCCGGCGTCGATGTCAGGCGCTTCATCCGGAAGATACGCTTCGGCAATCACCGCGGTGCGGTCCGGCTCATCCGGGAGGCGAATATCATGGTCGGGATCTGTGGCCGCGTCTGCCCACAGGAGATGCTCTGCATGGAGCATTGCACACGGACCAATCTTGACACGCCGATAGACATCGCCGGTCTCCAACGCTTTGCAGGCGACATCGAGTTAGCGTCGTTGGCGCCTCTGCCGGACCCGGCAGGAGGCCGTCGCGAGCGCGTCGCCATCATCGGTGCGGGCCCGGCCGGCCTTGGAGCGGCCGTTGAGCTGAGAAAGCGAGGCATAGGAGTCACGATCTTCGAGAAGTCCGATGTCATGGGCGGCGTATTGACGAGAGGAATACCTCCTTTTCGTCTGGACCAGACCTTTGCCGTAGAGGAACTCAGTTACGTTCAGCGCCTTGGCGCCGAGGTCGAACTGGAACAGACCGCTTCGGAACCCGCCGAGCTTCTCAAGGGGGGATTCAGCGCCGTCTTTGTCGGGATAGGGCTCGGGCGCCCCTATACGATCGGCCTCGATGGCGAGGAGCTGCCGGGTGTCTACGTGGCTTCCGATCTCCTGACCGGTATCACGAAGAAGGTGCGTCCGGACCTTGGATCGCGCGTGGTCGTTATTGGTGGCGGCAACGTTGCCATGGACGCGGCGATGGCTGCACTGAGGCTTGGTGCAGAACGCGTGGACTTGTGCTGCCTGGAGTCATACGAAGAGATGCCGGCCTTCCGTTCTGAGATAGAAGAGGTTCAGTCGGAGGGCATTGCTTTTCACACTCGTACGCGGCCTGTCCGGATCGTCGCGGACGGAGACAAGGTCGTGGGATACGAGGGGGTGGGGATCCGTTGGAGGGAAGCGGGTTCTCTTGCTCCTTCGAACGCAATTGATGTGCCGGGAACGGAGTTCGGTCTCGCTGCGGACAGCATAATCGAGGCGATCGGGACGGGAGTACTGGATCGCTTTGAGGGAGTGGAGACTGACGGGCGCGGTGTTGTCATCACTGATCCTGAGACAATGGCGACGTCGTTGCCTGGCGTGTTCGCGGGCGGCGACGTCGTGAGTGGTGGCGCCACCGCGGTCAGAGCCTACGCCGAAGGCAAGAAGGCGGCGGAGGGCATTGTCGCCTTCCTTGACTCCAGGGGTACCGAAGGAGGTGGGCGCTGATGAAGAAGGTTGATCTTTCCGTCGAATTCTGTGGCATCCGCTTTCCGAATCCGTTTGTTCTGGCAGCAGCGCCCCCGACCGATGACGCCGAGATGATAGCGCGCGGCTTCGATGCCGGTTGGGGAGGGGCGGTCGTCAAGACCCTGGGGCTTGAGCACGTCGAAGTGAATCTCGTCTCCCCGATGATGGCCGGCCTGAGCTACGAAGACAAAGGCCTCATCGGGCTCGAGAACATCGACCTCATATCCGACCGGGACATCAATGAGGTTCTGGCCGAGGTCTCTGAACTGAAGAAGAGCTATCCGGAGCAGGTTCTCATCGTCAGCATGATGGCCGGATCGGAAAAGGAGTGGAAAGAGATCACCCGTCGCGTCCAGGCGGCCGGAGCCGACATGATCGAGTGCAGCTTCTCCTGTCCCCACGGTATGCCTGAGAAGGGAATGGGATCGGCAGTCGGTCAGGACGCCGGACTCACGTATGAGCGCGCGAAGTGGGTCGTTGAGGCAGCTGAGATCCCAGTACTCATCAAATTGACTCCGAACGTGACCGACATGCGCCCGATCGCGCAGAAGGTGAAGGAGGCGGGTGCTGCCGGGGTTACGGCAATCAACACGGTGAAAGCCCTCCTCGGTTTCGATCTCGACACATTCTCTCCTATTCCATCGGTGAATGGCAAGTCGACGGAGGGTGGATTTTCCGGACCGGCCATCAAGCCAATCGCTCTCAGATTCGTGGCGGATGTTGTGAAGGATGTCGGCATTCCCGTGGCCGGAGTCGGTGGCGTCGTGACGTGGAAGGACGCCGTGGAATTTCTGCTTGCAGGCGCGGGGATCGTGGAAGTCTGCACGGCGGTCATGAGGTACGGGTTCGACATAGTGGAGGAGCTGAACGAGGGGTTGGCTCTCTATCTTGAGGACAAGGGGATGAACTCGCCGATGGAGCTCATTGGTCTGGGTCTCCCGAACATCGTCAGCCACGAATCGCTCTCGCGTGAGTACAAGGCTATTGCGAGCATTGACGAAGATATCTGTGTCGGCTGCGGGCAGTGCATCGTCGCCTGTCGCGACGGAGGCCACCAGGCGATCGAGTTCCGTGGTCGACAGGATGACGGAGGCCTGAGTGACGCAGACGATGCAAGAATCGCCGACGTCGACGATGAGAAATGCATCGGGTGCGGGTTCTGCCGGACCGTCTGTCCTGTAGATGGGTGCATCACTATGACGCCAAGGGAGGACTAGCGAGGCAACTATCATATGTAGAGTATGGCTACAATAGTGGTGCGCAACAACCCGACTATCAGTTTTCTCCGGCTTGCAGCATTTTACTCTTGCTTTCCCTCTACTAGGGTGGTATTCTCCCTACATATTCCTTCAGATTTGTTTCGCAATAGTGGGTGGGAGGCATGCATTGTGGCGGATGCCGTGTAGGTATGCGCTTCCTGCGGAGGTACATAAAGCAAAGCGGGCGACTGGTGATGGATTCGCAGCCATCCAGCCGCCCGGGTGGAACCGAAACTCGGCGGATCCGTGAGGATCAGAGCCCGGCCCCATGTTTATACAATATGCCCACAGGGGATCGGGAAGTCAAGCGAGTGAGGTGCGGGACATGTGTAGGGCCGCTGTCGTAAAGGAGAGGTGGATGAGCAAGGGGCCTCGCGGGCTAGCTCCGCGGACAACGGGCAGGGGCCGGCAGGGGACGGCGCTGGACCTTCGAGATCAAACCGCAGAGCAGTGGGTACTTCTATCTGGGAGGATCTGCAGGCCCATGAATCGGTTGCGGGCCAGCAGGTTACCGTCGTTCATTCGGGGGTGTCTCAGGCGCTGTCGACTTGCAGGTCGGGAGTCCCACAAAGGACGTTCGAGTCGGGGAGGCGCTCTTCTGAAGCTGGTCATCACGGTGGTTCTGGCGGGAATGATGTCCTCTTGCGCCGGCCAGAATCCGCCCCCCTCTTTCGTTGAGCGCCAGGCGGAGGGATATGCCCGGTCCATGCTCTCGGACTACCGGTATGTCGAAGCGATCAGCTTCCTGGCGAGAGAACTTGAGATACTGCCGGCGGGCACGCCGCGCCTGAGTTTACTCCTGCTGCTGGCGGACGCTCAGATGGGAATCGGCGACCTTGATGCGGCGGCAAGGGCGCTGGCCGAGGCCGGGACCCACTCGGCGGGAGGGCCGGGGAACAAGGCCCTCGCGGCCAGGACATCACGCCTCACTGAGCTGCGTCACCTGCTGGCGCGGCCCAGCCCGTCCGAAGCAGAACTGGATTCCGCCGAGTCCCCGGCAGATACGATGCTCGTGGTCGAGCAGCAGGAATACCTGATCACCAACTCTTTCTTCGAAACCGATCTGCGCCAGGTGCTCACCGACCTCTCGATGGAAACAGGCATTCCCATAGTCTGGGACACCACTGTGCAGGGGCTCGTCACCTTCGAAGCCATAGACCAGCCATTCGAGGATGTGCTGAGATCGATATTGCTGCCCGCGGGCTTTGTGTACAGCTCCCAGCAGGGGACCTACTTCGTTGGATCCCCAAGGCCGGATGGCCCGGCTTTCGCCTTGTTGTCGACAACAGAGGTTGTCTCGCTGTCCAACATCGATGCCAGCGAGGCCATCAGACTTCTGTCCGACTTCTTCCAGCCCTACGTGAAAGCAAATACGACCGGCAACGTGGTGTGCATCAGTGCGCCACAGAGCTTCGTAGAGCGCATTCGTTCGGACCTCGCCAAGATCGACGAACCGCCGGTTCAGATCCTGATCGATGTTGTCGTATCGGAGATTTCCACAGAGGCCCTCCGGAAGATCGGGCTGGACTGGTCGCTCACGGGCATCGATGGTGATGAAACGGTGAGCGTCGGGACCGACCACACCGACTTCGAAGGCGCCGCGATAATCGGGGAGATCACAAGCTTGGGCCTGGACATTGGCTCGTACACGGTTGACCTGGCTGCCTCGCTCGAGGCTCTGGTCCAGACCGGGGAGGCACGCATCCGCGCGAACCCCCGGATCGCCACTCTCAACGGCCGGACTGCCGAGATAGGCATGACCAAGGACCAGTACTTCGTCATCGCCACCACCACCTCGGAGTACGCTACCTACAGCACCCTCCAGGCCGTCAGTTCGGGCATACGACTGGAGATAACTCCTTATGCCTCACTCTCCGGAGAGATCACGGTGCACGTCAAGCCGGACGTAGGGGACGTCGTGGGAAAGGGATCGAATGATCTGCCGGAGATAAGCAGGCGCACGGCCAGCACGACAGTGCGCGTCAGTGACGGCGAGACCTTCACCATTGGCGGACTCTCCATCCAGCAGGAGATAGTAGTGCACAAGAAAGTACCACTCCTAGGAGACATTCCGATCCTCGGGAGAGTGTTTCGATATGAAGAGACATCGATGAGAGACAATCAGATAGTGATCTTCGTTACACCACACGTTCTGAAGGGGTGAATCATGAGGGTGGTCCCGGCTGGCCGCCGGGGCCTTGAAAGGAGGTCGAACAGACGATCAAACCGCAGGCCCGGAAGTCATCCCGGAGGTTTCAGATGGCATCATGTGACGGGTATTCCCAAGGTGCTCTTGGGACCGGGCCTATCCGGCATATGAAAACCGCCCCGAGGCGAACCCTTGCAGGAAACACCCCGGGGGCGGCAGCTCAGGAGATGTCCTAGCAAGGACAAATCCTTCACGAGAAGGGAATTTCTATCAGGAGGACTCTCATGTCAAGAATAATCCTATTGGCGCCTCTTTGCGTGCTGCTGCTGGCGGGTCCCGCGCTGGGCGTCGTCGGCCCGATTCCCACAGCAGGTTGGGGCTATGATTGTTCGAATTGGATCGTATACAGCGACCCGTGGGTGAGCGGCCCGCTGTGTTACGACCCGAACCACTCCGGCGGAGATGGCTGGATGGTCTGCGGCGGGGTCGAGCCGGTAGACTGGCCCCCGCTCGATATAGAGATGTGGATCGAGATGGAGTGCACGTTGTGGTGGGACGAAACACGCGTCCAGATTCATCGTTACGCTGACTACAGCGATGTCGTGCTCTATTTTCACGGCGGCAGTTGCTGCAACAACGGCCAGTGGATAATCACGACGCCGCCGACGGCGCTGGGGACCTTGGACTATCTGCCCTTCGTGGATGATGTACTCGGGCGTGGCCCGACCTTCGGCACGAACATTCCACTGACGTGGGATGTGAACATCCTCGACGGGGCTGGCTATGTGGCGATGGTGGATGGAACCGCCGGCGCCAAGCAGTTCGTGGTCCCTTTGTCCTGCCAGGATTACGTGATCAGGGTCACCGGGGACATCGCGTTCCACCAGGAAGACGGCTATTACTACCTCGGGGGCGAGGGGTGCTACATTTGCCCCGCCAACCCGATGTAGTAGTTGCGGACCGACTCAGGTTGATTCCGGCCAATGCCCGGTTGGTCGGAATCAGCCTGGTTCCGGGCTTATTCCGAATCGACGTAAAGGACAACACTTATGAGATCATTGCCCACGAAGCATAGCTCATGTCCGCCGGCAGCGCTCTTATGCGGCCTGATCTTGATCCTGTTCTCGGCGTGGGTTCCTTCAGCCAGCGCACAGGTATCGCTAGTTCCTCAGATTCAGGAGCTCACAGTCAACCGCGGTGGAAGGACCCGTTTCAATCTTCAGATCGCCAACCGCGGCACCGAACCCTTGACATTTGACATGGGCGCTTACGGTCTCACAGTTAGCGTTGACGGCATACCGGGGGCGAGTACCGCAGAGACCGAGCGGGGCTGTGCGGATTGGATAACCTTTACTCCCGCGACGTTCGAGTTGGCGCCCGACGAAGTCCAGATTGTCGAGGGGTTGGTCCACGCGCCAAAAGATGTGGTCGGCGGTTACTCCGCCTTCCTCACGGCGGAGTTCCGCGTGCCCTCACGGCCCTTCGCGCTCGATGAGAAGGAGAAGCTTCAGGCTCAAGTGAACTTGGGTCGGGCGGTCTCATCCGTTGTGCTAATCACCGCCCGATCGAGCAAGAACTTCGCGACGCTAGAACCCGACAGCCTCGTCCTCTCATCCGGGACGGGATCCTCAGAGGGAATGGTGCCGATGCTATCTGAATCGGTGAGCAACGGGGTATGGCAAGCGTTTTTGATGGTTACGAATATCGGGAATGTTCACACGTTGGCCACCGGCGAGATCAGCATTTGGAGGGAGGACGCGAGCCTGGTGGAAAGAGCCGATCTGACCGCCGGCCGAGGCTTCTGTTTGCCTGGGAGGAAGCGGCTCTTCACGGCAACGGGTACGAGATCGCTGGCCGATGGAATCTACATGGCTAAGGTGCAGCTCCGCACCAAGGAAGGCCGATTGGTACAAGGCACCTTCCCCTATTCGATCGTCGGGGGTGAAGCGGTATCGGGCGCCGCCTCGGATGCCATTCGCACGCTTCTCAAGGCGACGGCGCCAGCGTTTGAACTATCCAAGAGGACGCTGGACTACAAGATCACACCCGGAGGCAAGAGAACACAGGGCATCACGCTTAAGAACTACAGTCCTGATTCGTTAACTATCTTTGCGCGAGTGGTGGACTGGACCTTGGACGGTAGCGGAAAAGTGGTGCTCAGGCCCGACCCGGCAATCCTGGTCCGACCGTGTACGTCCTGGCTGAGTGTCTCTCCAAACCCGATTGTCATTCCGCCCAAGCGGTCCAAATCGGTGAAGGTGACAGTGACCGCGCCTCCCGAGCTGTACGGTGAGTACTACTCTGCTGTCGTCTTTGAAACTCCGGAATCCGGGGAACCTCTACCGACAGAGTTCGAGTTACCGAGAACATTGCTGATGACGGTTTCCTCCGCGCAAGGCCTGGAGTATCAGGTGGAGATCGACTCCTTCTATCACGAACCGGTCAGTTCCCTGATGCGGGTCTTCGTGGTCAATGTGCTTAACACGGGCAACACTCATTGCTTCGCCTCGGGCAAACTCGAAATCTACGATCTGAAGTTCAATATGGTTATGGAACGAATCCCTTTCGGCGGCCCGAATGACTACATCCTGCCCGACAGGATTCGCGGATACGCCGTGCCCTGCCCTGGAGCGTTGGATCCGGGGACGTATGAAGCGGTGGTGATGCTGGATTACCAGGACGGCGCCGATCCCGTGATCTCGAAGATCCACTTCGAAGCGGGTGACCAGTAGTTCAGGGTGCCAAGATAGGCCGCCTCGTTCGGGGATGGTACGTTCAACCGCATAGTCCACCCTGCTCGCACCCACACTGCTGCACGATTCCACCACTGTTGATCGTCCTGCGGAAACTCGCGAGCGTGATTCGAGGCGGTCGATACCCCAGAGGGCTTGCGATCTCACCTCATTAGATTCGATACCATCGTGATGGCATGGGGGTTGGCAAACGGGTCCTGCGGGTTCCACAACAACGTGGCAGTGTTGAACACGTGGCTGGACGAGACCGCGGCCTGCATCAAGTCGGCTTGGACTCCAACCATCAGCTGACAACAGACCGTTACGCAACTGCTAACTCTCTCGCAAGTCTCCGAAGGACCCACTGGCGCAAGCGCGTCACGACCCCTAAGATCAAAAAGCCCCACAGAGCAGGCCTTTTCCCGTAGGGAATGGATAGGTGGCACAGCGTGGCAAGGTACGGTGTTAGAGCCACTATCGCCGTAGGGTGCAGTATATGCTGATAACGAGGTACATCACTGCGAGTTTTCGCTACCATTGTCAAGATTAGTCGTTGACATGATGGCGAGGTTGCGGTATGCTCCTAAAAACACACCTCAGATGACTGCTTCGCATTCGGGCGGGGCCGAATAGCTTGGTGGGGTGGTGGACGAAGCGTACGAGGGTGGAGAAAACCTACAGGTAGCGGAGAAGAAAAGCGGGCGACTGGAGAATTGGCGTGCAACCAGTCCAGCCGCCCGGGCAAGAGCAGGATACCTGAACCTGGAAGGTTCGCGCATTCCCATCCTTGTGTTTGAGCAAGATACCCGGAGCCTGCTGTTTCGTCAAGGTCTTTCACATGCTGAGTATTGATGCGCACACAAAGGTGCCGTGAGGCGCCGACGGTCCTGAGGCAAAGAGGAGGGCGATGATCCATGAAGAAGAGGAAGGTGGAGGAGAGTCGTGGGTGTCTTTCTTCAGATCATGAGATCATGGGAGTGACACAATGAATAGACGGGAATTCGTCAAGGCGGCGGCCTGCATTTTGATGCTTATTGTGTTCGCCGCTACAGGTTGGGCCGCTGACATTGAAGTGAGTCAGCCGGTGCAGGTGACGGACAGTGGGTACTACGAACGTGGCCAGTCGATCGTCTACGATGGTACGGACTACTGGCTGTTCTACGGCCGTTCCGCGAGCTGCACAGATCCGTACAGCAGCGGGAATCCGGATTTGAACGACTACGAACTGTATTACAAGAAGGCGGGGACCGTGGCAGAACTGGCTGCGGCGACTGCTCTTGCTGTGCAGGTGGGCGGCACACCAGTGACGGACAGTTACATGGGCGAAACCGCCGCCGCCTACATGGACAGCAAGGTCTGGGTCTTCGCCACGATCGACGACGGCGTCGGACACACGGATCTCTACGGGTACTACACATCTGACGGTGGAAGCACCTGGACTCAGGTTGGGCCGCATGTCGCCGGTATGAGCACTGGGCAGGGGCACCACGATGCTGTTGTGTTCGGTGGTGAGCTCTGGCTCCTCGAGGGCTCGGGCGATTTCCATACGATGCACTCGTCGACGCCGACGAACAACTCCTCTTTCAGCACGCCACTTCAGGTGGGCGGCATGACCGGTGGCCTCGGGCACTTCTTCGTCGACGGAACCAGCCTGTACCTCGCGCTGGGGTCAGCTGGGACCTACTACATCTACGCCTACAACTCCGTCTCAACGGCGTGGGACATGGTCGACAGCAAGGTCATCTCCGGCTACTACGACCCAACCCTCTACAAGGTCGGGTCGGACTATGTGTTCCACTGCGCTCCCTACGCGGGCGGCAGGCAGTGGATCGTCGGCTGGGCCGGCAGTACGCTTGACGGCACGTTCTTCGATGGGACGGAAGTCGCCGTCATCGATGGCCAGTACGGCTCGAATGTGTGGGTCGACATGTGGCCGATCGGCTACACGCACGGAGGCACGAGCTATCTCTTCTTCAGCTCCGAGCGCGACGACCCGGCAGCCGAGGGTACCGGCAACATCTGGTACACCGAGGTCGACTGGAACGTCTACAACAACCACTACACATACATTCAGGAGGCGATTGATTCCGCTGTTTCCACAGATAGAATTGAGGTTGATGCCGGTATCTATGCAGAGTACCTGCATGTCACGATGGACAATCTGACCATCGAGGGCGCCGGAATCGACCAGAGCGTCATCGATCTCGACGGACTCATGCCTTACTGGCACTACTCCGGCTGCAGCTCCTCCTACGCGAGTAGGGGTGGTGTCCTCTTCAGCGGATACGGCAGTCCCGATGAGATCATCGAGGATATCGTCTTCCGTGGTTTCACTGTCAAGAACGCCGGACTCAATCCGCCCGCAGGAGGAGCGTATCCTGAGTTCGTGGATCCCGGCCTCGACGGTCAGGATGACGTTCGCGGCATCGCGGTGCACAACGGCAAAAGCATTCTGATTGACGAGTGCAAGGTCGAGCACAGTGGGTATTTCGGTATTAGTGCCGGCAAAGCGAGGTGTACGTCGCTGACTCAGAGTGAGTTGGTGACGATCACCGATTGCATTTGCTTGGACAACTGCAACACCGGCATCAGTGTGGGTGACTATGTGGGACCCATCACGATTACTGGGAACACCTGCAGCAACAACAAGATGCCATGGACATGGTATGACGCCAACCGGGAATATGCGGGAAAGGGTATCGAGATTGTAGGCAAGACCGCGTCGAACCCGCCGAC
>JAUVLP010000067.1 GCA_030600655.1 Candidatus Eiseniibacteriota bacterium | reverse complement strand
ATGCACATCCCAAGCACGCAGCCGCCAGCCGCACAGACCGCCCCCACCACTGCCATCGGCACGAAGTGATCTGATGAGCTGTCCTCATATCCAAGGTCGTAAGCTGCCTGTCCTTCTTCTGATTGTAGTTTTTGTTTCATGGTTAATTCACCTTCACAAGTGATCCTGATCCTATCCTACCTGTCTTCCGCGTTCCATCTGAGACCGCATCCTGTACTTCGATTGAGTTGGCATAGCTCGGCGTTCCGGTACTCCCCCTGTTAATCTTCGTTCCGCTATGCCCACCATCAGTCTCATGCGCTCCAAATACATCGCCAAGCGATAATGCAGATTCGTAATCCCCGGAATTCAACTCAAACACCTCACTCTCAAAGTCACCTCCAAGTGGCGTATTACTGGCATCCTCATAGGAGTCGAATTTGATACTGGTAGGATCGTACACAACCTGAAACGTGCCCGTGTCATCTGATGCGTCCGTTTGCACTGTGAGCAACCACAGGTACGTCCCGGCAGCCAGTGGCTTCCACATCATGTAGAACCACATCTCATCGTCCTCAATCGCTTCACTCGGCACAACAGCGTCCTCTGTTACGTGTGCCGTGCCTGCGATAGTGGTTGTGTACGAAGAGTTCCATGTGAAAACTTGCAAGCGGATGTGTGTGGGGATAGCGCCGTCCATCCCAATAATTGGGCAATCTTGCAATAAGTGAACACGGCAACCGTCACTGATAAATGTCGTTGTAAATTTCTGTGCGAATTTGGTTGCCATGATCACACCTCAAAAAATTTAATCCAACATGATTTCCTCAATTCTTTTGAAAATCGATGCCTACGAACCGGAGTCAGCGCTTCGCACTACACTTCTTCTCGTCGTGCCGCTTGCCACCGCATCAGTGCTTCTCATACTCGCCGACGGCATCAAGGCAGGCACCTGGCCTCCCGCACGATTCAACAAGACCGTGTGAGGGCCGGACCCGAATCAGATACCACCTCCGATGATAATCTTGAGCTTGTCGATCACGGTCAGGAGCATCGTGTTCCGATTGTCCTGGGTGATGCGAACAACCTCCACGTCATCTCTCGCACGCACAGCATCCAGGAACTCATTGCTTCGGTCCTGAATCGTCCCGAAAACTGGAGTCTCGGAATCGAGAGCATGGATCGCGGCCTCCTGAAAGCTCTTGGAACAGAGCTCCATTCGACCGATCTCGTCCATTACGATCAGGCGCGATACGGCGATGCCGCGCTCGAGCGCGGACACACCCACTCTCTCAAGATCCGCCCGATTGACGCCGTACTTACCGACTCTGTTCGGGCTCTTGAGGTCTACCCGCGCCAGGATCCCTTTTCCCCCACGCATATCGATGATATCGAACCCGATGCGGTCACCGTCATGCCTGACTTCCGATGTATAGAACCCGCCGACATCAATCTTGAGCTCTTCAATGACAGCCCGAATGATGGTCGTTTTACCGATCCCAGGGGGACCGGTCAGAAACAAGTTCTTCTTCACAGGTTCATCCATGTGTAGCACGCACCACTGAAAACCTGGGTGTCATCCATGGTTCACTTTCCGGCCTCGGCAAGCACGTCGCCGTACAGCTTGGCAATGGCGTTCACCATGTGCTCAACAGTCAGATGCTCTTGGACGAAACTCGTCCCAGCCTCCGCCAGCCGCGAGGCGAGATCGCTGTCGGAGAGCAACCGTGTCACTGCACCGGCAAGACCTGCTGCATCGCCGGGCGCGACAAGGAGACCGGTCTCGCCGTTCCGGACAAGCTCTGGTATGCCGCCAACGTCCGTGGCTACAACAGGGACACCGGTGGCGAGCGCCTCCATCACCGCGACCGACAGTCCCTCCCGTGACCGTGGGCAGTTCACCGACACGTCGAGCGATGCCAGTATGTCAGGGACGTCGGTCCTGTAGCCGGCAAACACGACGCTGTCGGCAATCCCCAGCTCTGCCGCCGCCTCACGGAGCGGTGGTTTATCAGTGTGATGCCCCGCGAGCAGGAACACGGTCTCCGGTGTGTCCGATAGGATCATCCTGGCGGCTTCAAGAAATGTGTCGTGTCCTTTCGATGGACCGTAGGCGTTTGCCATCATGCCAACGAGAGGGACATGAGGGGAAAGCCCGAACTCCGTCCGTACGCTCGAGCCATCCCTCCCCGGGCTGTAGATCGTCGTGTCGACTCCGCTGTGAATCATCGCGATCCGGTCCCGCCGGACACCGAAGTCAACAAGTACACTCGCCACGGCCTCTGAGATGGCGATGATCCTTGTCACGGACCGTGAGCGGTATTTGATCCTGCTTCCAAGATTCGATCGCGGTTCGAGCGTTGTGCGCCGCGACACGACGAGCGGACGTCGTGTCACACATGCCAACAGAAGCCCGATCGAGTGGGCGTGAGCACGGTGCGCATGGATGACTTGGATTCGCCTCGACCGAACAATGGAAGCCAAGCGAGCGACGGCGAATGGATTGAGCTCGGAACGGAGCTCGACGCCAACAAGGTCGATGCCCTCCGCGTCAGCACGGCCCCAGAGGATGCTTCCCGGAGTCGTTGCCAGCGTCACTTCGTGCCCGCGGCGTTTGAGACCCACGACAGTGGCCAGCGTCTGGGACATTGCCCCCGTCCACATCGGCGCTTCTATGATATGCAGAATAGACAGCCTGCGGTCTGAGCGATTCGTCATCGTCTCCGCCTGCATCTAGGACTGCACCTCCTTGAGCTCCGCGGAGACCATGATACCGGCCTCGTCCGTCCCCACAAAACCGTCTCCAGGCGGCTGTTCCGCGTCACCGTTCCAGAGCACATGTTCCACCGCATCCGCGTTGGAGACATCCCGAAGCTCGCTGGTCAACTGCTTGACCTTCTCCCACAGTTCCTGACTCGCCGCAACTCTGAGAGTCCCGACGGGCGTCGCCACAGACATCTTGCTCGTCGACTTGATCTTCCTCATCCCCTCTATGACGGCAAGACCGAGCTCACCCAGCTCGAGCGCCGCCTTATCATGCCATTCCTGAGGAGGTTCCGGCCACGCCGCAATGTGGATCGACTCCACACCCTCTCTCTCCGCAAAGAAGAGCGAGTATATCTCCTCGGTAATGTGCGGCATCACGGGCGCCACGATCTTGAGAACACCTAGAAGCGCATGGTAGAGAGCGTACTGCGCCCCGCGTCTGGCCGCATCGTCGTAGCCCTCATCTCCATAGAGCCGCTTCTTTGCGATCTCAATGAAGTTGTCACAGAGATCGTGCCAGAAGAAACGCTCTACCGCATCGACAGCTCCATTGTAGTCGCCGACCTCGAAGCTACGCGTCGCACGATCGACCGTCGCGGCGAACCGGGCGAGAAGCCATCTGTCGGGAGCACACAGCTCTCTCGGCGCGTCTGCGTCGAAGTCCTCGAGTCGCATGATGGCAAACTTGGAAGCGTTCCACAGCTTCACGACGAAACGCTTCCCCGCATCGAAGAGATCATACGAGAAGACCGTGTCGGTCCCCAACCGGCTTGAGCAGGCCCAGTAGCGAGTCGCGTCGGCTGAGCGCTCTTCTATGATAGCCGTCGGCGAGTGGCTGCCCGCATTCTTCGATTTTGATAACTTCGCCCTGTCTGGATGCAACACATGACCCGAGATCATGGCCGTACGCCACGGGATCTTCTCCTCGTTGAGCACGCTCTTCACGACTGTATAGAACGCCCATGTGCGGATGATATCGTGCGCCTGAGGCCGCATGTCCATGAGGTACTCTGTTCCGTTTTCGCTTTTCACAAAGCGCTCGAGTCTCGAGTCCTCCTCGCCCCATCTGAGATTCAGAAACGGCGTGCACGACGATGTCATCCACGTATCCATAATGTCGCGCTCGGGCTCGAATTCCGATCCGCCGCACTTCGGACACACATCGACCGGCGGAGCGGTGACAGTCGGATCGACCGGAAGCTGCGATTCGTCGGCCAGGATCACCTCACCGCAGCTGGAGCACGTCCAGACGGGAAACGGAACTCCGTAGTAGCGCTGTCGAGATATACACCAGTCCCACTTGAGGTTCTCGACCCAGTTTCGAAAACGCACTTCCATGTAGTCGGGGTACCAAGCGACCTTCGCCCCGGCCGCTATGATCTCATCCTTGATGTCAAGCACGCGTATGAACCACTGGTGTGCCACAGAGAACTCTATCTCGGTCCCACACCGTTCGTGGGTATTCACGGCGTGACTGATAGGCCGTTGGTTCCTCAAGAGACCGGCACTCTCAAGATCTTCGACGATCTTCTTGCGAGCCTTCTTGATGTAGAGACCTTCGTAGCCCGGTGCCAGCTCATTCATGTGCCCGCGCTCGTCGAGGACGATACGCGTCTCGAGTCTGTGCTCCTGCCACCACGCGATGTCGGTTGTGTCGCCGAACGTGCAACACATCACGAGACCAGTACCCTTCTCTGGGTCCGCCTTCTCGTCTGCGAGAACCGGTACCTCGTGACCGAAAATGGGAACAGTGGCCTTCTTCCCGATGAGTTCCGCATAACGCTCATCATCAGGGTGCGCAAACATCGCTACGCACGCGGGCAGTAACTCGGGTCTCGTTGTCGAAATGATGAGATCGCGCTCCCCGAGCTTGAAGGCCACGTCATAGAAGACGGCGTCGCGCTCGACGTCCTCGATCTCCGCCTGTGCGATGGCCGTGTGGCACTCAGGGCACCAAAGAGTCGGCGCGGCGCGCGTATAGGCACGGCCCTTCCGACAGAGGTCGATGAACGACCGTTGCGAGATCCGCTGAGACTTCGGGTCTATGGTTGAGTAGTCCTGGCTCCAGTCGACCGACAACCCCACGCTTTTCCAGAATGTGCTGAACTCCTTCTCGTACTCCTTCGTGAGTTCGAGGCACATCTGAACGAACTTCTCCCTGCCGACATCGGTAGCTTTGACACCCTTTTCCTTCTCGACGAGACGCTCGCTCGGCAGGCCGTTGTCATCGTATCCGAATGGGTAGTAGACGTTGAAGCCCTTCATCCTCCAGAAGCGCGCGATCACCTCCGTCTGAACGTAGCTGAAGACGTGGCCTATGTGAATCTTCCCGGAGACCGTCGGGGGCGGTGTGTCTATGCTGTAGATTGGCCGGTCGGGGGATCGGTCAAAACGAAAGAGCCCTTTCTCCTCCCAGAATTGCTGCCACTTGGGTTCAGCAGTCTTGGGATCGTATCGCTTCGGAAGCTTCATTGTCCGTCCTCTCGCTCTTCTGTGTGCATGTAGTGCTGCATAACCAGCGCATAATAGCAAAGGTTCTCTCGTTCCATCCCAGGAACGAGAGAACCTCTTGCAATCCTCCCGCGGTACCATCCCGAGGTTCCGGTGTGCCGGCCGACAAGAATCGCCCTGCACCGCTGGGCCCCTCATCGTGCGGGGCCCACGCCGCCCATTTGCTTCGGGACGGTCCGGCTCTCAATTGGGGCTGTGACGGGCCCACCCGTCCGGGTCTAGGGACTCCCCGTAGCCTCGAAATCACTCGCGGCGTGCGACACACGGTCGCCCACGGGTCCGTTCAACCCGGCGGCTCCAGAGCGACCTTCAACCGGAGCTACCCGGGACTCTCCCAGCCATGGAGTCCCTCTCTCTGGGGCGCCCTCCGGTCTACTCTTCTCCTTCGCAGCCTTTGGTCCGCTATTCGGTTTTCATCCGGAGCAAGAATCCCCGGGTGCTACATCATGCCGCCCATACCACCCATACCGCCCATACCACCAGCCGGCATCGCCGGCATCGCCGGCTCATCTTCAGGTACCTCGCTCACGAGCGACTCCGTCGTGAGAAGCAGCGATGAGATGCTCGCAGCATTCTGGAGCGCCGAGCGAACAACCTTCTTGGGATCTATGATGCCGGCCTTGAACATATCGACGTACTTGCCGGTCTCTGCATCGAAGCCCTCGTTCTTCTTCGCGTCTTTGACGCGCTGGACAACGAGAGATCCTTCGAAGCCTGCGTTCTCGGAGATCTGTCGCAGCGGCGCCTCGAGTGCCTTGCGGATGATGTCCACACCAAGCTGCTCGTCGGGAGTTTTCAGCTTTAGCTTGTCGAGAGCGACGAGGGAGCGAATGAGAGCAACACCGCCACCCACAACGATTCCCTCTTCCGCCGCGGCCCGAGTCGCGTGCAGAGCATCATCAACGCGCGCCTTCTTCTCCTTCATCTCGAGTTCCGTCGAAGCGCCGATCTTCAGAACGGCGACTCCACCGGCAAGTCTCGCCAGACGCTCCTGCAGTTTTTCCTTGTCGTAGTCTGATGTCGACTCCTCGATCTCCCGCCTGATCTGCGCAATCCTGGCCTTGATGTTGGACTTCTTCCCCAGCCCCTCAACGATGGTCGTATCGTCCTTCGTAACGATCACCTTCCTGGCTGTTCCGAGGTCCGAGAGCTGTAGATTCTCCAGCTTCAGGCCCAGATCCTTGGCAATGAAGGTTCCTGACGTGAGAGCAGCGATATCGCCCAGTATGGCCTTTCTGCGATCCCCATAGCCAGGAGCTTTCACGGCCACGGCAAGCAGAACGCCGCGCAGTTTGTTCACGACGAGCGTGGCAAGGGCTTCGCCCTCGATATTCTCGGCGATGAGAACCAGCGGCTTTCCGGACTGTGCGACTTTCTCCAGAATCGGAACAAGATCTTTCATGCTCGTGAGCTTGTCCTCGAAGATCAGAATATACGGGCTCTCAAACATCGTCTCCATAGTCTGTGGATCTGTCACAAAGTACGGAGAGATGTAGCCTCGGTCGAACTGCATGCCCTCGACGACGTCAAGCGTCGTCTCAATGCTTTTGGCCTCTTCGATCGTGATCGTACCGTCGCGGCCGACCTGATCGATGGCGTCGGCGATCAGCTTGCCTATCTCCGCATCGTTATTGGCAGAGATGCGAGCGATGCTCATGATCTCGCTGCGGTCGCGCACCTTGCGGGACATCTTATCGAGCTCTTCCACAACCACATCAGTCGCCTTCTCAATACCACGCTTGATGTACATGGGGTTGGCGCCGGCCGTCACGCTCTTGAGCCCTTCGCGGTAGATGGCTTCAGCAAGTACGGTTGCGGTCGTCGTTCCATCTCCAGCCACGTCGCTCGTCTTAGAGGCAACCTCTTTCACCATCTGGGCGCCCATGTTCTGGAAGCGATCGTCGAGCTCGATCTCCTTCGCGACGGTCACTCCGTCCTTCGTAATTCTCGGTCCGCCCCACTTCCGATCGAGCACCACGTTCCGCCCCTTGGGACCCAACGTGACCTTGACCGCCCTGCTCAGCTGCTCGACCCCCTTGAGGATCGCCTGCCGCGCTTCCTGTCCGTACAGCAGTTCCTTCGCTCCCATGGAACACGCTCCTTGCTAAATTGTGCACCGTGTATAAAGGCCTGTTTCCCATCTGCCGATTATTTGTACAAACCTACATACTAGGTTTCGGAAGCCTTGTTAGCAACCGAAAACTGAGGTCATCCAAACTCAAACCGTAACCCCTGCAGATGCAGAGCGAGAGTGTTTCCCGTGTCTGCGATGCTAGAACGCCTGCCCTATCCCGAAGTAGAACCTGGTCCGCCCCGGCTCAGTCACCGGCGCCACAACGTCCAGGCGCACCAGCCAGAGGCCCGCGTGATATCTGAGACCGCCGCCGGCTCCGACGGCGAGATCAGATGGTCGAATCGCCCGGAACTCCTCGAACACCTGACCTGCATCGAGGATGGCCACCATCCGGAGCCGCCTGAACAGAGGAAAACGGGCTTCGGCACGGAATTCAAGCAACCCCAATCCTCCTATCGCCTCGCCTTCCCCACCTGTAGGCCCAAGTGAGTTCCGGTCGAATCCGCGGACTGAACCGTCGCCGCCCGCGAAGAATCGTTCATTGACCGGCACTGTGGCGTTGTCCTGCGGGTGTATCCACCCGATGTGGCCGGCAAGAGCGACTACTCTGTGCCTCCAGACCTTCTTGTAGCCTCGTAAGATGAACTCCGCCCTGGTGAAATCGTTGGTGCCTCCCAGACGCGAACTGGCCAATTTGAACTCAACGCCTGCGAGCATTCCGCGCTCGGGGTCAAGAACATCGTCCCGCGTGTCGTGCGTGACAGCAGCGAGCAGATCAGTCGTGTAGTTGGCCCCCAGACCATCGTCTTCATCGTTCGTTTCGAGGATGATGTTGCGTTCGAATTCGTAGCCGCCCCTGAGAGTGAGAGCCGGTCCAATCTCCTTTGTCAGAATGAAGGCGCCTCTCTCCATCTCGGCAGTATATGCATCCTCATCGCTCCAGGAGTAATCGACCGAAAACTCGCCGGCAACCGGAAGACCCAGGAACCACGGATCCCCGACCGCGGTTCCAACGTCACGCTGCAGTTGGCTCGCGTGCCCGTGGAATTTGAGACTTGTCGCTCGCCCCTGCAGGTTCCGGTTGAGGAGCTGCCCCGTTACCTCCGGACCATCTATCGTTGCGTACCCGATTGAGAGATCGAGGGAGACACTCCGACGTTCACCCAGCCGTATATCCAGCCCCCTCTCGCTCATCCCGGTCTCATCTCTGGCAGGTTCCATCCAGACCGAGTTGAAGAGCCCCGTCCTGTAGAGATTAGCCTGGCTCTCGCCGATCTTATCCACGTCGAAGTACTCGCCGGCCGCGAATGTGAACTCCCGCTCGATCACAAACTTCCGAGTCTTGTCGTTGCCGTGGATCCTGATACCTGAGATGCGTGCGCGTTTTCCCTCCACGATCTCATAGCTGACGCTCGCCGTGCGTGCGATGTCATCACGTATCATGACCTGCTCGACGTGCGCGTCGAGATATGATAGCCGTGCATAGTGGTTCAGGATCGCGCGACGGTCGCGAGCGAGGCCGCTCGAGAGAAGCTGCGTTCCCTCCGTCACCATAAGAAGCGAACGGAGGTAGTCCTCCGCTACGTCGGAGTTCCCTTGCAGACTCAGGTCCTTGATCGTCCAGCTCTCCCCCTCGTGCACACCGATAAGAATGGTTATCCGGGTCGACTCCGCTGACAGGGCAGTGTCCTCTACCCAGAGATCAGCCTCCAGGTACCCCCTGGTGTTGTAGAGAAGAGTCAGATTCGCGAGGTCCTGTTCGAGAAGGCCTGGAGCGAACCTTACTTGCTCGATGAAACCACTTGGATGGATCGCCATGTACTCAAGCAGGGTGCTCTCATCGAATGCCTCAACACCGATGAAGCGCACATCTTCAACGACCGGACCTTCTCGCAATGCGCGTGCTCTCTTGAACTTCCTTGAGCTGCTTCCTCGGCAGAGCGACGCCGCGTCGGACACGAGCGCAACGACCAGGACAGCGGCCAGGAAGACCTGAACACAATCGCGGCCCCTCCGCAAAAGCAGCCGCCTACCGGAACCTGAAATGGAACTTGAGACCGAGCGCATGATTCCCTTCCTGGCTTGCCTTGGTCACCAGCGACATCGAGTCGTTGAGTCTGAATGAAGCTGAGACCGACTGCCCGGCGAATTGGCCCAGTTCGGTCGTGTAGTCGATGCGGAAACCGCCACCGAAACGCTTCCCGAGCGTGAGCCCCGCCCCGAACAGGTCGCCATCATCAAGCGCCTCCCTGTCGACGGCCACGGTGTCGAGATGAAGCCATCTCTCCACGGTGCTCTCCGCTATGCCGAAAAGGCTGCCGACGAAGGCCGATCTTGCGAGAGAACTGAAGCTGTCTGATGCCGAGTCCCCACTGGGCCCTCCGCCCGCCATGACACCGACGGTTTCGCCTATCGTCAGGAGCGCCGCAATGTCCGGCTCGCTGAGCGCCGGTGAACTTGTGAGCACGGGCATCGTCTCGGAAAGAAAGCCGTCGAACGACATCGTGACCTCGTAAGAGACACCAGAGCGGCTCTCCACAGTCGTGTTACCGGTAAGACCCAGATAGGGATCGCTCCGCCGTGGGTCGGAGTAAACCAGATCCAGTCTTTCAACAGAGAAGGTGTTTCTCAGATATCGGAACGTCCCTCCGGGAGCCGACACGCCCCCCGACGGCACCGGGACGTGAGCGTTTCCTCCGACGTGGAGTCCTCCGGTGAGTTCCGTGTGAACCTGGTCACTCCGAACCCGTATGGGATCCGAGATCGTGAGATCGACGTCAAGATGAACCGACCTGCGAGGATCGTCCGCCGATACCATACTCACGCGCCGGGGCTTCCTGGCGACGAGCTGTGAGAACTCCAGACGTGGAGCCACTTCCATCTCTTCGACATCGATCTCCCCCGACAGCGAGGAGGCCCGAGTTGTCCCGATCCATCTCAGGCTGCCGCCGAACCTGCCCGTCATGGTCTTCTCAATACCTATCTCAGCGCCGGATACGTCGAGATCGATCATGAAATGCGGAATCTCTGAGACACCGATTGCGATGAAACCGGTTCCGCTGATCGACCCATCGCCGAGTCCGATGAAGGCGCGTTCGAGAACAGTCATCCCCTCGGCCGCGGCCAGCCTCAGCTCGATATCATGCAGCGGATGCTCGAGTCCGTAGCCGTCGACCTCGCACTCCGACACCACCAGCGACCCGGCGAGAACCGGCGACTCGACCGTGCCTGTCAACCGTACGTCCACGCTCAGATCTCCCTCAAGTTTCCTCATCCCCCCAGGCAGTGGGCCGATGGCGCTCAGGTCGAATCCGTCGGCAGCGATCCATACATCCCCGCGCCCGAGCGACACGTCCCCACCCAGGGCAATCGTCTCATCACCTGCTGTGAGTTCGGCTCGTCCAAGATGGGCGTGATCATCGGTAAGCGAGGCGGTCCCCTGAAATCCGTCGAATCCGAAACCGAAGACCACCGGGTCTGATAATTCCCACGCAAACTCCACATGGGGCTCGTTGATGTTACCGGTGACCGAGGTGATGAGATCGAGATCACCGAGCACGGGTGATTGCCTGCCCGGCAGAAAGGCTCTCGCAACGTGCCCGATCTTGAGCCCGAAAGTGCGCGCCGTGAACCCGATTTCACCATTGCTCTTGATACCTCCGGACACATCGATCCTCCCCCCATCCTCTTCCCCAAGAGCCCTCATTCTGGTGATCTCCAAGTTGAGGTCGTGGAGATCGAGATCTCCACCATCGATGGTGAACTGAAATGTATCAACGAGAGAGAACGTGACAACATCGAGTATCGCAGACAGCTCCTCAAATCTTCCCGCACCGTTGAAACTTGACACGGAATCAGCTCGCCCGACAAGGAGCATGGATCCGCTTGCGCGCAATCTCTTCCGTCCTCGAAGAGCCGGGATGAACGCGACACCGCCTTCCAGAGCGTAGCTCGAACATACAGCGGTCGCTGCGAACTCACGCGACGGATCAAGTTCAACAGCCCCCCCCTGGACGTTGATGTAGGGAAGGCTCCCGCTCACCGCTATCTTGCCCCCGAGCGGACTCATCGATTCCACCTCGAACAGAAGATCGTGAGAGTCCGTCTCTGCATCGAGTTCCACGGAGCCAAGCGCAAGCCCCTCTACTATCAGCTGGTCCATGTGGAGATCTGCGGCGGCGTGAAGGTCATCTGCGCGCCCATGTATTACAACGCGCCCGGTGGCAGATCCGCGGATATCGGGTAAGCGAACTCCTTTGGGAGCCAGTAGCAGAGCGGATGCGATATCCAGGCTGTCAATCCCGGCAGTGAGCGAGCTCTCTCCAGCAGTGTCAAACACGCCTCCCAGTGAAGCTCGACCGAAATCACCTATGAATTGCGTCTCCGTGATGAAGAGGGAACCGGGACGTGCCGAGAATCTCATGGTCCGCGCAAGCTCGATGCTCTCCCCGGAGACAGATAGCCCCAGCGCGTCAACGTAGCCATCGACGACGTATGCCATGCGCCCGCCGGCGCCGGCAACGACCTGGGCATCATCCCCAACGCCGCCCCCAACGCCACCGTCCCCAACCCCGGCAAGATTCCCGGTGATAACAAGCCCTCCGGTTGCCAGACCGGACACATCGAGCGGTCCCGCAGAACCGGCTACGATATCAGCAGCGAGCGACATCGAGTCAAACCTGCACGAGACACGATACGTCTCCCCGAACTCGACAGATGCGTCACCCAGGAGCGTGCCTTCGAATGCGCTGAACCCGGCCTCTGCGCGCGAACGACCACCGGAGAACACAGTCTGGACGTCTCCAATGATGATGCTCGGCATCTCAATCCCACGCAGATCGATGGCGCCCGCATAGCTGAGCGTATCACTCAGTCCATCCACATGAAGCGCCACCGTGGCCGCCCCTACGACATCACTGATGCCGAACCTGGCAGCGGCCGGAGTGAGATCCGAGATCTCGACGGTGAGATCCGTGGAGGAAACACCGCCGCTGGAAAGACCCCCGGCAGCCGTGACTGAAGCATCACAGCAGTTGCCCCGCAGAGTGAAGTCACCATTGGAGGCAACCCCGGACAGGTCGGCATCTCCGAGAACGCAATCACCCAGTTCCAACGCGGTTACAGTTCCGTCGAAGCTGCCGGAAATGGATGTGAGATCGCCTGGGTTCATGGACAGACGAGCATCCACACAAGCGGTCCCAGCTACTGCTTG
>JAUVLP010000058.1 GCA_030600655.1 Candidatus Eiseniibacteriota bacterium | reverse complement strand
AGAAGGAGGCGCAGAAGAATTCGACGAGATTCCAGAAATGGTTCAAGAGGTGGAAGAAGCGCATTGTCAAGAAAGCCCAGGCAGATGGGCTTCTCGAACGGAAGAGCACCGTCATGTGCTATGTCTGCGCCGCGATCGGTGTCGTCACGATGCTGGTGGGTCTCGCGATAGCAAGATCCGCGGGTACCCCGTACGCGCTCGCTGCTTCCGTTGTAGGATTCGCGATTCTACTTCTCTCAGCGCTCGTCAAACGCAGGTCGCTTGAGGCAGGGCTGGAATTCAAGAAATGGCAGGCGCTGCGGCGATATCTTCTTCACTTCTCATCACTGGATGAAGCGCCTCCCCAATCGCTGGTGCTCTGGGAGCACTTCCTTGTCTATGCGACAACTCTAGGTGTTGCCAAGGAGGTTCTGAAGCAGCTCAAGCCACTCCTTCCCAATATGGAGGAGGCGGCCGGTCGGGGCTTCGCGCACGGGTGGTACTACGGCGCTGCCGTGAGTAGCCTCGGGGATGGTGTTGGCGGAATCTCCGGCCTCGCGGACGGGCTTTCGAGCATGGTTTCGGTTGCGGGAAGTGCGATGAGCTCAGCGAGTGGCACAGGTGGAGGCGGAACCGGTGGTGGTGGCGGTGGTGGCGGTGGCGGCGGCGGTGGAGCCGGATAGCAGCTATGGCAGAGCGCCCTCACTACACGGAGATTGACCACACGGCTGATGTGGGGGTGGAGTTCTGCGCGCACGATCTCGTGTCGGCGTTTGAGCGCGCTGCGGCGTGTATGTTCGACCTGATCAGTCCTCTCAATGAGATTGGCTCCGGGTGGTCGCGCCGGGTGGCGGTGGAAGGAAGGTCCGGAGACCTCGAACACCTGATGATCAGATGGCTCTCCGAGTTGCTTTACATGGCCACTTCCGAGCAGGTTCTTCTCTCTCGATTCAGGATCGAGGAGCTTGATGTAAAGGGGTGCGGAGCGGGAGACGGATCCCGCATCGTGGCACTGGTTCATGGGGAGAGAATCAACGCGGCCTGCCGCACGATCCGTATCGAGATCAAGGCTCCCACGTATCATTACCTTCGCGTCGAGGAGACGCGGGAGGGTTGGATGGTTCGCGTTATCTTCGACACGTGATTGGAGCGGACATGTCTTCCAGCGGCAAGGGTGAAAGCAAGAGCCGTTCTACCTCGCGCGGCGATCTGACAGAGGTCGCCGACTGCGTGTGGGAGATCGCTCGAGCGGGAGGGATGCGCGTTCCAGGACGCGTCTACGCGGACGAGACACTCCTGCCGCAGATCCTGAGCGACAAGGGCCTCGAGCAGGTTGTCAACGTGGCCCATCTTCCCGGCATCGTAAGCTACTCTCTCGCAATGCCCGACATCCACTGGGGCTACGGTTTCCCCATAGGTGGTGTAGCGGCCACCGATCCATCCGAGGGCGGTGTCGTGTCTCCGGGTGGTGTCGGCTACGACATCAACTGTGGGGTGCGCCTTGTGGCGAGCTCGATGCGACGAGAAGATGTCGAGGACCGCATCCCCGAACTCATCAATGCACTTTTCCGCGATGTACCGTGCGGCCTGGGTTCCAGCGGGGCGATAGGGAAGCTTTCTCCCAGAGACGTCAGAGACGTGATGGCCGACGGTGCGCGATGGGCGGTGACACGGGGCTACGGTACGGAGACAGACCTGGACCGCACCGAGGAAGGCGGCTGTCTTTCTTCGGCTGATCCATCGACAGTTGGCAAACGCGCTATCGAGCGCGGGCGATCACAGGTGGGAACGCTGGGATCAGGCAATCACTTCATTGAGATAGGTTACGTCGATGAGGTCTATGACGAGGCGCGGGCGGCGGCCTTTGGGTTGGGTCTTGGCCGAGTGACCTTAATGATTCACTCGGGGTCACGCGGACTCGGGTATCAGGTCTGCGATGACTACCTCGATGTAATGCAGCATGCGGTTCCGAAGTACGGGATCAGTCTTCCGGACCGTCAGCTCGCGTGCGCTCCTGTCGAATCGCAGGAGGGCAGGCGTTATCTCTCGGCCATGGCCTGCGCAGCCAATTACGCGTGGGCTAATCGACAGGTGATGATGGTCCTCGCGAAGCGGTCGATCGCGGGAGTGATGATGGCGGGCGAAGCGGAGTTAGGGCTGAGGCTTGTCTATGACGTCTGCCACAACATCGCCAAGATGGAACGCCACAGAGTGGGAGACAGAGAGAAGCTTCTCTGCATTCATCGGAAGGGAGCGACAAGAGCGTTTCCGGGTGACCACAATGGCGTGCCGGACTGCTACCGGTCGGCGGGACAGCCGGTGCTCATTCCGGGAGACATGGGAACGCACTCATTTGTCTCCGCGGGAACCCACACCGCGTTGGATGAGACCTTCGGTAGCTGTTGTCACGGAGCCGGCCGGGTGATGTCCAGAACCAAGGCGAGGAAGGCGGCGCGCGGCAGGAATCTTGCCGAGGAACTGAGACGGATGGGTGTATACGTGACGGCTGAGGGCAAGGCAACGCTTGCTGAGGAGATGCCGTCGGCGTACAAGAACGTCTCCGATGTTGTTGATGTCATGGATCGGGCCGGCATCGCACGAAAAGTCGTCCGACTGAAACCACTGGGTGTTGTCAAAGGCTGAGTCCTGATGAAGAATCGTGAGATCGCACACCTCTTCGAATCGCAGGCAGACATCCTGGAGATCCAGGATGCGAACCAGTTCCGCGTAAACGCGTACCGTCGCGTGGCACGCGCTCTGGAGGAACTCACGGTCGACGTGGCCGGTCTGGTCGAGTCCGGCGAGATCACGGGGATTCCCGGCATCGGCAAGGGCACGGCGGCAGCAATCTCCGAGTATCTCGAGACCGGAATGATCGGGAGCTACGAGCAGGCGAAGACAGAAATCCCGAAAGGGCTCCTGGAGCTTCTTGCCATATCCGGCCTCGGTCCTAAGACGGTCGGTCTCCTGTGGCGTGAGTTGAACATCCGCTCCCTGAAAGAACTCAAACAAAGACTTCACGGCGAGAAGCTGCTGGCACTCCCCGGTATGGGGGAGAAGAAGGTCGAGAGGATTCAAGCGGGGATCCGCGCATACGAGTCCGGCGCGGGGCGGATGCTTATCGGCACGGCTCTTTCGCTTGCTGAGATGGTGAGAGCCGAGCTGCAGAAGGTCCCGGGTGTGACCGAAGTCGGTGCGGCAGGCTCCCTCAGGCGTTGGAAGGAGACCATCGGGGATGTCGACCTCCTTGTCACAGGGGGAAGTCCTGAGACCGCGATCGAAGCCTTCACTTCAATGCCTGGTGTGAGGGAAGTACTGGCATCAGGATCGACAAAGGCAAGCGTCAGGATCGAAGAGGCGCTTCAAGTCGACCTCCGCGTTGTTTCGAAGAACGAGTGGGGAGCCGCCCTCATGTATTTCACCGGCTCGAAGGAGCACAATGTCCGGTTGCGGGCTCTCGCCAGGGAACGCGATCTCAAACTCAACGAATACGGCCTCTTTAGAGGGGACAAGAAGCTGTCCTCACGCACCGAGAGGGCCGTCTACCGCAAGCTGGGGATGGCGTGGGTGCCGCCGGAACTCAGGGAGGACAGAGGGGAGATCGAGGCGGCGCTCAATGGAACGCTGCCGCGTCTCGTCGAGATGGAGGACATTCGAGGAGATCTGCACATGCACTCCGTGTGGAGTGATGGTGGCTCAACGATAGAAGAGGTGGCCCGGGCGGCGAGAGAGAGAGGGTACGAGTACGTCATCATGAGCGACCATTCCAGGTCTCTCAAGATAGCCAACGGTCTGTCGATCGAGAGGCTGGAGCAGCAGGCTCTTGAGATCGACGATGTTAACCGCAGGGTCAGAGGCATAAGGGTCCTCAAAGGAACAGAAGCCGACATCCTCTCAGACGGATCCGTGGACTATCCTGACGAGGTCCTCGAACGACTGGACGTTGTCATCGCATCGATTCACTCAGGCTTCCAGCAGTCGAGTGACAGGATCACCGGTCGCATCATCTCTGCCATGGAGAATCCGCATGTCGACATCATCGGGCATCCCACCGGGCGGCTGATCGGCAGACGGGAGGCCTACCGTGTCGACATGGAGCGGGTGATGAAGGCCGCAGCGGAGACTGGTACCGCTCTTGAGATCAACTGCCACGATGAGCGGATCGATCTGAATGATGTGCACGCCAGGCGAGCGGCCGAGATGGGAGTGAAACTCTCGCTTGGCACGGATTCGCACGATGTCAGCCAGATGTGGGCGATCACCATAGGCGTCCACACCGCCCGAAGGGGGTGGCTCAGTCCGGAATCGATTCTCAACACTCTCACCATTGAGGCTCTGTTTTCAGCACTTTCCTGATGTGGGAACGTTGCCGGCGTGCCTGACCAGCCACCAGGTGCACAAGGTCTTGTAACAGGCTGGATTCTTGCAACACTCTAGTATGATTGTGATATGATGAATAACGTGTCAAAATCTGCTGAGTGTGTGCTCCTTGTCTTAAGAAGAAGCGCATGATGATGATTGACACGTAGTGGTGTCTGTGCTATCGTTGATAGTAAGAGCTGCGGTCAGACGCAATTGTCCCTAACCTAGAGGTGTATCATGAGAAGTCTCCGGCGATTGATTATTGGAGGCACCGTGCTTTTGCTCGGTGCAGGGCTGGCGGTGCCGGCGCTCGCTGCCGTCTCCTGTGGTGCCGTCGGTGAGGCCTATGAAACGAGTGACGGAACCTACATGTATACGATGGTGCTGACCTGGGATTTCGGCGGAGCGGCAACGCCCGACCGCATTGGTCTCAGCATCGAGCACCTGATGGGTTGCGATTTCTACGACCCGGACGATCCCGTGCAGCAGAACTACATCATCGTTCACGACAGCTACTCGCAGGCTGACGGTGAGTGCTACGACACGTCAGGTGAGCCGGTGGATGACATAGTGTGGGGCGGCGGACTTGCCATGGATGATCCGGACTGCTGGATGCCTGTACTGCACCTGTATTGGGACAACACCGGTTCGACCATCGATTGCACTCCGATGACAAGCGGCTCGGGTGTTTTCTCGTTTACTTCGTACGGTCTTCCAATGGGATCACAGGTCTACTACGGGGCGATCGTCATCAAGGCGGGCGACTACTGCATCGTATGCGACTATGAGGGGCCGCTTCCAGACTGCAACAACTGGGCGCCTGTCGAGGAGCATAGCTGGAGTCTGATAAAGTCGCTGTACCGGTAGCGTAGACGTGCACGGAGAACCGATTTCGAAAGAAGGGATGTCCCGGATGGGGCATCCCTTCTTCTCATTGTGCATGATGTGCGCGCGCCTACATCTCTCTCAATAGCGCGACTCTCTGTTCCATCGGGGGGTGAGTTGAGAAAAGCTTGTTGAACGCACGTTTCTGTCCCTTGAGAGGGTTGGAAATATAGAGGTGTGCAGTCGCCTTGTTGGCAACCTCCAGTGGTTCCCGGTCGGACGCTATCTTCTCAAGTGCGCTCGCCAACCCTTCAGGGTATCGCGTCAGTAGCGCGCCGTTCGCGTCGGCCAGGAACTCGCGTCTTCTCGAGATGGCAAGTTTTATGAGCTGAGCGATGAGAGGCGATAGAATCGCGAGCACGAGTGCGACAACGAGAAGGACCACTCCGACCTGACCCCCTCCCGATGAGTTCCTCTTCCGGCGCCCCCCCCACAGGAAGCTTCTCAGCATCCAGTCGCTTACGAGCGCGACGGTGCCGACCATTACAACCGTGAGTGTCATGAGGAGGGTGTCGTAGTTCGCGATGTGAGACATCTCGTGACCGATGACGCCCTCGAGTTCGACGCGGTTGAGCTTTTGCAGAAGCCCCGTCGTCACGGCTATCGCAGCGTGCTCGGGGTTGCGCCCGGTGGCGAACGCATTGGGGGCTGTGTCATCTATGATGTAGAGCTTCGGGGTCGGTATCCCGGCGGCGATGGCCAGTCCCTCTACGGAGTGGTAGAGATGGGGGTGATCTTCTTTCTCAGCGGACTTGGCCCGGCTGATGGCCAGAACCATTCTGTCGCTGTTGTAGTAGCTGCCCCATGCCGCACCGCCTGCGATGACGGCCGCCAATATCGGCGCCGCGGGACCCCAGACGGTTGTTCTTCCGAAGAGCCAGCCGAGGAACACCACAAAGACGACGAAGAACCCGACCAGGAAGCCGGACTTCAGCTTGTTGCTGCTTATCTGCTCCCACATTTCTCGTTACCAGAGGGGGAAAAGCGTGGTGATGCACGCGAGTACCAGGAGCACCGCAGGGATAACCAGATTGGGCTGGCTACCGCCCTCGACCAGTCTCTTTCTTCCCCAGAAGAGCGCAAGTCCGGCGAAAAGGTAGACGATTGCAAGAACCACCTTCATAACAGTGAAGAGCGCCATGCCGACCTCCGTATTGCCGAAAAGGTTTCCCGACCTAGAACTTGACCTTGACCGGCCCCTTCTCTGCTTCATCGATCACGAAGTATTCCTGCTCCTTGAAGTTGAACATGCCGGCGATGACGTTCGATGGGAACATCTCGCGCTTGTTATCGTACTTCAGGACCGTGTCATTGTAGAACTGCCTTGAATACGCGATCTTGTTCTCCACTCCCGAGAGTTCCTCCTGGAGCATCATGAAATTCTGGTTGGCCTTGAGCTCCGGGTACGCCTCCGCGACGGCGAACAGTGTCTTAAGAGCTCCGGTCAGCATGTTGTTCGCGTCGGCATTGGCCCCGACCGTTTTCGCATTCTGGAGTGCCGACCGGGCCTCGGTCACCTTCAGAAACACCTCTTTCTCGTGCCCGGCGTAGCCCTTGACGGTCTCCACGAGATTCGGGATGAGATCAACTCGCCGCTTGAGCTGCACATCGATCTGCGACCAAGCGTTCTCGATCCGGTTCCGGAACTGGATCAGCGAGTTGTAAGTGATGACGATCCAAGCTATGATAGCGACGATCAAAATAAGAATGTAGATCATTGTCATCTCCCTTCAGAGCAGCTGCTTTTGATAGTAGCTGTAGGGCCATTTATAGCTGCTGGGATTACCCTGCGTCAAGAGATTACAGGCGGGAACGCCGAGCCTGCCTGTGTGTCATTGACAGTTGCTCACCTATCTCTTACGATGCCGTTTGGTGGGCAGCGATGCATGGGTAGTGGCCCGCCGGCTGCGAATGGAGAGTACAGTGATCGAGAGCTTCTCACTGCGAACACCGAAACGCACATGTCTCATCGACATCTCAGCCGAAGTCGCGGCCGCTGTTCGCGATCTCGGTGTCGCCGACGGTACCGTCACCGTATACACGCCACATACGACAGCTGCCGTGACCATCAATGAGAGTGCCGATCCGGATGTGGCGCGAGACATCGATCTCACTCTCTGCAAATTGATTCCACACGCGGGCGACTATGATCATGCTGAGGGAAACTCGGATGCCCATATCAAGTCATCGCTTTTCGGTTGTTCTGAAACTGTGTTGATTTCTGACGGGAAGCTTGTGCTGGGTACGTGGCAGGGTGTATTCTTTTGTGAGTTCGATGGACCGAGAACGCGGAAAGTACTCGTGGCAAGCTCGGGCTGATTGTCGCAATTGAGAATAGGGAGGTTCGCAATGAAGTCTGTCCGGATAGCGATCATTGGACTGACGGTTCTTGCCTTCGCTGCGACGGTGGTGCAGGCGGACGACGTCACAGATGCCATTGGTAACGCCAATAGCGCGTACGGCAATGGGAACTACAAGGAAGCGAGCACGCAGCTTCAAACAGCGCTCGTCGGTGTCAACCAGAAGCTCATCGACATGATCGTGGAGTATCTTCCCGATGCACCGTCCGGATGGACGGCCGAGGATCCTGAGGGACTCGACGCATCGGCCATAGGAGCAGGTTTCTTTGCGACCCTTGTTGTCTCACGGGACTACTATCCTCCGAACGGATCAAACATCGAGATCACGATCGCAGCTAACTCTCCGCTTCTCGCGACGTACCACATGTTCATCTCGAATCCGATGATGGCGGCGATGGCTGGACAGAGCGGAATGAAGAAGGTCAGCGCATGCGGGTATGATGCCATGGAGCAGTTCGGTGATGGGACCTACGACCTGAACATCCTGGCAGGCAGCGCGACGCTGATCGCCGTGAGCGGTGACAAGGAAGACGACATCGACTACATTCGCCAGCTCGCGAACCTCATAAACTGCAAGGGAATAGTCAGTGTGGTTGAATAGCGCGTGAGGGACTCGGCCGGCGGTGCTGTGAACGGCCGTTGAGGAGACCGACGCGCGACACGGTGTGCTGTGATCGCATCGCAGCAGAGACGGGCAGCCACGAGATTCAGCCGAGCTGCCCGTTTCAGTATCAGGAGCCTCGCCGTTACCGGCGGGGCTTCGTCCGTTTCCAAATGAGCCACGCGCCAAGCAGGGCCAGTGCGATGAGCGTTGCGAACCCACCTTCGGGACCGTAGATCCCGCCGGCGAGACGTGACTCCGGCTCCAACTCGACAACCTCCAGAATTCCGTGGAAGGGAAGGCCACTCACGGGGAGCGAGTACGCGAACCCCAGAAGGAAATTCCATCCAAAGTGGAAACCTATCGGGAGCCAGAGTGAGCGGCTTCTGAAGTAGAGGGAGCAGAGAAGCACGCCGATGAACCACGTGTTGACGAGACCGAGAAAATTGGCCCCGGGGTTCGTTACGTGGAGGAGTGCGAAGATGAGCGATGAGAGGACGATGGCGACGAGTGGTCCGGTCTTCTCATTCAGTCTCTGGAGTATGTATCCGCGGAACATCAGCTCTTCGTAGATGCCCACCGAGATGAGCGCGATGATGGCTGTCAGAAGATAGGGGATCATAGCCTGATCGGGTGGCGCCGGTCTCTGGAACCCGATGATGCCGATACCACCGGAAGCAAGTGAGATCAGGAACACAATCCCAAGAAGGATTGCCGCCAGACCGACGCCTTTGCCGAAGTCGAAACGCCATCCGGAACTGAGTCCGATCCCGACGCTCGAGAACGGACGCCTGTCGACGAGACGCACGAACGCCCACGTGTAAGCGATGCTGTATATCCCAACGATGATTATCAGAGGGAAGAAGAGCGGGCCGAGAAGCTCCAGTATCTTCTCAGTGTCCATGCCGACGGCTGCAAGATCGATCGAGGGCGTTTCGACCAAGCCCATCTCAAGGAGGATCGCAAGCAGGATACTTATGACCACCGTGATCACGATGCCCACAACGATGTAGCCTACCAGATAGAGAATGACGCTCGTTACTGGGCCGAATCGGGGAGGTGGGGCCGGTGGGATTTTCTGGTCTGCTTCGCCTGACGTGGTGTACACGCCGTCGCTCGCCATCCGCATCACTTGTTTCATGTCTGCCTCCGTTGGGGTGGAGTTGGGATCCGCACATTATTGCACGGGGTGAGTGGACGGTCAAACTTCATGGGTCGTCGGCCCCGCCGGCACTGTGTACGAAGTTGACGCAAGAGCGCTGCGGTTGGATCGGTGCTGTAGGTGCCTTCATCAGGCCACGGTACAATCGCCTTGCCTGAGGGGCGTTGACGGTGATCCTGCGATTGTTCCAGGCTTTGGGTACGTCTGGCACGTCCCTTGTTACATAAGCTCATCAAGCGCTTGTGTCTTGTACTGGACAGGGTAAGGAGCTGGGCGGGGTTGATCTGAATAGGGGCAGAGCTTCCCCGTCCCAGCACCTGCCGAAGGGCTGCGGGTGATTGAGGGAAATCCGATCTCTTCGGGGCCTGTGGAAGATGGTGTCAGAAGACAGAAGCGCCTTGCGTCGTGCCAAGGCGTTGAGTAAACTGACTATAGCGTCGTCATACGACGCTGTGGCTCGTTATGTGTACTCACCGGTGTACTCACTGGAACGGGCCTGTCTCTCAGCAATCCATGTGGGGTTTTTCGCCCGGGAGGAATCCATGAAGCGCTTCCTCGTCGTTCTGTTCGTGGTCAGTTGCCTGGCATTGCCGACATCATCGCTTGCCGAGGACGGCACTGCTGGACTGGCCTTTCTGAAACTGGGGGTCGGCGCGAGGGCCATTGCAATGGGCGATGCCTACACGGCCGTGGGTGGGGATGCGATGTCAATGTACTGGAATCCGGCAGGCACAGTGTCGGTTGATGGGATCGATGTCGGTCTCATGCACGCCGAGTGGTTCCAGGACATCCGCTACGAGTTTGTGGGCGCAGCGAAATCGGACGGCTCGCAGGGGTTCGGCTTGAGCGTCGTGGGTCTCTACATGGACGATCTCGAGCGAAGAGAAGGGCCTACATCGGAGCCGATCGGACACTTTGGTGTTTTCGACTTCGCATTCACCGGCAACTATTCCAGGCGATTGACCGAGTCGTTCGATGTGGGATGTTCAGTCAAGTATCTACACCAGAAGATAGATACTGAGGTTGCCGACGGTGTGGCAGCTGATCTAGGGGCCATCTACCGTTTCCCGATGGTGACTGGCCTCAGTGCGGGTGTCAGTGTTCAGAACCTCGGACCCCAGATGAGCTTCATCGAGGAGAAGTTCGACCTGCCGGTTCTCTTCAGGGTGGGCGCGGCGTACGGTACACCTGTTCCCGCATTGAATGGGGACCTGCTTCTGAGCAGTGATGCGGTCGTGCCTGGCGACGGGGATACGAAGGCCCACTTCGGCATCGAGTTTGAATACGCGAAGATGTTTGCGCTCAGGGCCGGCTACCGTACGGGGTGGGACAATCAGGACATCTCAGTGGGTTTTGGAGCCAAGGTCCGCGGTGTTCGCATCGATTATGCTTACGTTCCATTCTACAGTGACCTGGGTGACACACACCGCGTCTCGCTCGGCTTTGCGCTCTAGGGCGAGGCGATCGGCACGAGGTCGTTCCCTTCCCAGCGGAGCATGTGGAAACCGCCCGCGTCGAGTTCGACGACGGCGCGATTGATCATCCAGTCGCCGATAATGACGGCGGACCCGCCGTTATGCTCCCAGAGTCTTGGTGCGTGGACGTGCCCGACTATGGCAGCGTCGAATCCCTGATCAAGCTTGTCGAACAGAAGCTGCCTCATTGGCGGGATGGCGCGCTCTATGCGGGCATCATCGGTGGTCGAGAGACCGGACGCCCAGCGTGCTATTGCCGAACCAACTGAAGGGGACAGGAGGCGGAACGCCGCGATCGCAGGCCCGCTCCGGATGATGGCCTTGAGCAAGCGATAACTCCAGTCTCCACCGGGGAGTCCGTCGCCGTGTGCGATGAAGAGCTTTCTCCCAAAATGCGTTACCACGATCGGCTCCCGCGAAACAACGGCGTGCGTGCGTTGTTCGAATTCGCTTCCGGCCCAGTAGTCGTGGTTGCCTCCGAGAAAGGTAATGGATGTGCCGGATTCTGCCAGCGCGGAGAGCGCGTTCAGAGTCAGAATATGTTTGAGAGTAGCTGCTGTTCTGAATTCGAACCAGAAATCGAACAGGTCGCCTGTAAGATAAAGCTCAGAGGCCCGCCCACGGAGGTAGCCCAAGAGATCGCAGAGGGCCCTTTCCTTGGCCTGATCAAGACCGCCTTCCTCTCCTCCAAGATGAGCGTCTGCGATGAAGAAGACACTCCTGGTGGACGTCAGAGGGGCAGAAGATGGCATGCCGCTTGCTTCATACATGATAAGTTATCCAAGTGTTGCATTGATATCTGTTATGTTTCCGTCTCGCGCGATTTCAGCCTTCCGAAACCGCTTGACCAAGGGTAACCGAATACCTAAAATTACATCCAATTCTGTCGGGAGAAATAGTCGTTTTCGGTGTCTTCGCATCGAAACACACGAAGAACTCGTTTGTTCGAGAGCCAGTAAGCACAAACATAGCGTGCCGGCGTGAGACCGGCAAGGAAGAACGAAACGGTTTGGAGGACGCAGACATGTCGAAATTATGGGCTGATGTCAAGAATGCGATCGTTGACAGTTATGTCTACGCGGCGGACAAGGCGGAGGAGCTGACTCAGATAGGTCGTGCAAAGGTGGATATCCTGAGTGCGAACCGGAGAATCGCCAATGCTATGTCTGAGGTTGGAGGCAGGGTGTTCGAACTCTACGACGGCGGGAAGGCGAGCGACATACTGGAGGATGCGAGCATCCTGGGTTCCATCGAACAGATAAGGGATACACGCAAGGAGCTCGAGCGCCTGAAGGCCGAGATCGCAGAGATCAAGGAGGTGGAGTCGACGGAGGTGGAGTCGACGGATGCTGACCCGACGGCTGAGACCGGCTCTTAGGATCTACGAGTCGTTTCAACGACTGGTGTCGATGATTGTCCAATAGGGAAACGTGTAGGGCAATCGGCATCGGGTGTGTAACACAAAAGGGTGGCAGGGTATGAGAGGATCCAACGGGTGGATGACAGGCAGTGTTTTCCTCGTTCTTGCGGGCGTGCTTGGTGGAATCATCATCACCACGAGTTCGAACCTGGCTCCGGTGTCCGGCGCACGGGAATCGCGATTGAGCGACGTCAGTGTGCGTGGACTGGCTGTCGCGGTTGTTGGCGAGAGTCCGTTTGTAGCGGTCGCCGAAGAGGTGATGCCGGCCGTGGTCAGTGTCGATACGAAGAGAACGATCAGGCGGAGCGTCGACCCGTTCAACGATATGTTCCGAAGGTTTTTCGGGGAAGCCCCGGGGAGGACTTCGGAGCCGGACTACAAGGAATACGAAATCCCGGGGTCGGCATCCGGGTTCATATTCGACGGCAGTGGGTACATTCTCACGAACAATCATGTTGTGGAGGGAGCCGACGAGATCGTGGTGACTCTTCATGACGGACGGGAATTCTCCGCGGCGGTCGTGGGAGAGGACCCGAGCACAGACATCGCCGTCATCAAGATCGAGGGCGACGAGCTGCCATTCGTGAGACTGGGTGACTCAGACAGAATAAAGGTTGGAAGCTGGGCGATTGCCATAGGGAATCCACTTGATCTCGAGGGCACCGTCACGGTAGGCGTCGTCAGTGCCGTGGGTAGAGTCGATCTCCAGATCCACGGAGGCGCGCCGATCTACCAGGATTTCATCCAGACCGATGCTTCGATCAATTTCGGCAACAGCGGAGGACCGCTCTGCAACGTCATGGGTGAGGTCATCGGTATCAATGCGGCGACAAATGCGGCGGCGGAGGGAATCGGATTCGCGATCCCGATCAACCTTGCAAGCGAGGTCGCGGCTGCGCTCATGGCGGAGGGCAGGGTCGTTCGTGGGTATCTTGGCATCGTTCCACAGGACATAACGAATGATCTCGCGGAGGCTATCGGGCTCAAGAGCACAGATGGGGTTCTTGTTGCCAGTGTCGAGCTGGGTACGCCGGCTGCGGATGCCGGGCTGGAAGCAGGCGATGTGGTAAGGAGCTTCGCCGGGATCACAATCGAGGGCGCCACGCAATTCAGGCGTGTCGTCGCCGGCGTAGTTCCGGGAAAGAAAGTGGAGATAGAGATCGTGCGGGCAGGTCGCACGAAGACACTGGCGGCGAAACTGGCAGAGAGGCCGGGCGAGGAGACAGCTTCGACCGAGGAGCCGACGGATGAGCAGAGGTGGTTTGGGCTCGAGGTCGTGAACCTGGACAATCCTCTTGTTAACCACCTTGATATCGAGACCGATCACGGGGCGTTCATCGTCGCCGTCGAGAGGGGAAGCGCAGGTGCGCGCGCAGGACTCGAGATCGGTGATGTCGTTGTTCGCATAGGAAGCACGGATATCGAGGATGTCGCAGAGTACTGCGAGGCCATGGAGAAACACCAGGGAGATGATAAGGCCCTCGCGCTCGTTGTGCAGCGCGGCTCACACACGTACTTTGTGGCTGTAAAGCCTGGATAGTGTGGTCCGTGTGAAATCGTGGAAGTGATGTCTGGTGTTGAACCGGGGATGTATGCGGGGGTTAGAGAGAAGCCTGAACCGATTATCTCCGGGGAGCATCAGAAATGTATGAGTTGTGGGACCGGGGTGTGCCCGGACGGGGCAGGGCCCCGGTGAACATTACAAGGGTTTTGGAGGTAGTAGAACAAGATGCCGTACTATGGAGAACCAGCAGAGGAAGACAAGAGCTTGGAGCTCTATCTTCGAGAGATCGCCAAGACGCCGCTTCTGACTCGTGAGCAGGAGCAGGAACTCGGCAAACTGATCCTCAAGGGTGATCAGAGCGCTCGTGATGCACTTGTGCAGGCGAATCTGCGCTTCGTCGTGAGTGTAGCAAAAGGGTACGCCCGGAAGACAGACGCTCCGATCATGGATGTCATAAACCAGGGTAACCTCGGGCTTATCGAAGCGGCGAATCGCTTCGATTCCGAACGTGGACGCAAGTTCATTACGTATGCGGTCTGGTGGATTCGTCACGCAATACTCAAGGGCATGGCCGAGCAGTCGGGAGCTATGAGGCTTCCCCTCAATAAGACCGGTGCCATACGCAGGATGTGGCGGACGCTCGAGCGTCTGCGTCAGGAGACCGGACGGGAGCCGACCGACAAGGAGATCGGGGATGAGATGGGTCTTAAGCCTCACGCTATCGCAGAGCTTAAGAAACTTTCGATCAGCAGTCTCTCACTCGATGCGCCGCTCGCTCTGGATGAGGACCTGAGTCTCGGTGACATGGTCGCCGATCCCGCAGGCGACCCGGTGGAGGACCTGCTTCACTACGAGTCGCTCGGGC
>JAUVLP010000173.1 GCA_030600655.1 Candidatus Eiseniibacteriota bacterium | reverse complement strand
GGTAGTGTTACCTGTGCTGCTTGAGGGACGAGGCAGTGTCTCGCGATATTTCGGCCCGGACGCCAGTGTGGAACTGGATATCGTTGAGGATCCGGAGTCTGACGGCTACCGTCAGATGTTCGCACGCATCGTGACCTCTCTCGATCAAGACGATGTGGAAGAGCGTCTGGATCGATTCGACGAGGAGTGGTTCTTGGGCAAGATGGCTATTGTTGGCGATCTGCTTTGCTACAGCCCGATACTGCGATGAGTTACGACTGGCGGGAGTACTTGACGCTTGCCGGAAGACTTGAGGCTCAAGCGGCGGAGTTGGGTCCCGAGGCGGCATGCTACCGCTCTGCGGCGAGCCGCGCATACTACGCTGCATATCATCGAGCGCTTGACTTGGCTGGTCCGACGAACTACGTGCCTCCCACGACGCGTGTATCAGTTCACGCGGCATTCAGAAAGCATCTGATTGAGGCGGCCACGAGCCAGCAGGAACCCCAGTCCACTCAGCTGCTGAACGTGTCGAACAAATTGAGTCGTCTTTGGGGGTACAGGAAGTCCGCTGATTATGACGACGAGTTTGGCAATACACCGGAAGAACTAGCCTCACTCTCCCTCACCGAAGCCAAAGACATCATGATGTTTGTTGAAGGCTTCTTCAAGGCGCAAAAGGCGCTGGCCACTGGAGCCTCGACGACACCACAATTGTGATTCCCGAGTAGCTGGTACAAACTCCACACTCCGAGGAGTGCGACGACAAGAGGGGCCCACTCAGTGGCCCCTTTTGCTCTACCTCGGTTCCCTAAGGCCAAAATCGGGCACAGAGGGCGTCCCCTTGTCTGTCGCGTAATCATTGTTGCACCCAGTGTGGGAACAGGATACACTATACCACAGAGGTAACAATGCGATGATAGCCGGCCGCCCCTCACGCTCCTGCCCCCGCTTTGAAAGGTGTGCATGGAAGTACTCGGCGTAGGAAGACTGGCTGCGTTCACAAGAAAGCATGTGCAAGCAGAGGCACGAGTGTCGGCATGGCTGAGCGAGGCTGAAGCATCAGAGTGGCGTTCCCCATACGATCATCGCCAGTTCTAGGGGGAGATCATGCTCAAGGTGTTGAAGACTGAGAAGGAGTACGAGGAGGCTCTCACGAGAGCTGAGGAACTACTCGCGCTCGACCCCGCTGACCAAACCCCCCAGGCGGATGAGCTTGAGCTGCTCATCCTGATCATCAAGACATACGAGGATGAGCACTTCCCAATGAGGAGGCCGACGGCGATCGAAGCGATCCAGTTCCGCATGGAGCAGCAGGAGCTGACGCAGCGGGATCTCGTGCCGTTCCTGGGGAGTCGTAGTAGGGTTTCCGAGGTGCTTCGCGGCAAGAGATCGCTGACGCTCAAGATGATTCGGGCCCTTCATCGAGGTCTCGGAATCCCTGCAGACATCCTGCTGCAGGAGGCGGGAGCGAGGCTGCCTGAGGATGTCGAGGGTGTCGAGTGGGCGAAGTTCCCGGTCAAGGAGATGGTCAAGAGGACATGGCTCAAGTTCGGCGGATCGTCGCGTGACGTGAAGGACCATGCGGAGGAGCTCATGCGTGGGTTCTTCTCCGGATCGGGGGCGTGTGGACTTGACCACGTTTTCTTCAGGAGTCATGTTCGCCAAGCCTCCGCCATGGACAGCCAAGCGCTGGCCGCTTGGTGCTCACGGGTAATGCAGCTGGCAGCGGTGCGGGAACTCGATACACCGTACGCGAGTGGAGCGATCACTAATGAACTCCTGCGTGATCTGGTCAAGCTCAGCTACCTCAGTGACGGCCCAGTGCTCGCGAAGGAGTTTCTCGAGAAGAGCGGAATCCACCTGGTGCTCCTGCACCACCTTCCGAAGACGCACCTCGACGGCGCGGCGATGCTCCAGGAAGACGGGACCCCCGTCGTGGCGCTCACATTGCGGCACGATCGGCTCGATAGCTTCTGGTTCTCGCTTCTTCACGAACTCGCGCACGTGGCCCTGCACCTCGGTGACGGGGAGTCGCCGTGGTTCTTCGATGATCTCGATGTTGATGGAGACGCTCTGGAGTCACAGGCGGACGAGATGGCTGCGAAGGCACTGATTCCGGAGGATGAATGGAAGCGGGCGGGGGTGCGCACGAAGAGCTCGCCCGCGGCGGTGAAGGTGTTCGCGGAGCGGCTGCGGATCAGCCCTGCCATCGTCGCCGGGCGCATCCGTCACGAGCGCAGGAACTACCGCATCCTTTCGAGACTCGTCGGCCACGGGAAGGTGCGAGGACATTTCCCGGGCCTTGATGCTGGCGTGGCGTAGGCGTCAAGAGCGCTGTCACCATGAGGACCGTCCCGAACGGTCGCGCATTCCTCATAGAAACATCGGTTTCCTTTATGCGCGGGTGCGACTGGCCGACGTCAGAGAGCATGATACCGTCTCCCAACCGGGCGGCCCAAATGAGAGCTAGCTCGTAGCACCGTACATTCTCCAGGGAGAGAACATGAAGTCGCTTGGAGTTAAGTTCACGATCAACCACCTATACTATGCCCTCGTCGAGGGCACAGGCGATACTCCTGCGCTCGTTTCCAAGGATGATGTCATGATTCCAAGCGACCTTCTGCCAGGCGAGTACACGGACTGGGTCGAGACACAGCTTGCACTCATCATGGACAAAACGGGGGCCAATCGAATCAGCTACAAGCTGACGCGCACTCTGGACACACATGTTCAGATCTTCCACGTGTACTTCGGGCTGGCGATACTCGTCAACTTGGCGTACAGGCGTGGGGTAAAATGCAGCCATGTTACTCCTGCGTCGCTGAGGCCCGCTTCACCAGGGCGGGCGAAGCAGAAAGCAGTCGACGAATATGTGAACGGGCTCTTCGGTACGCGGGAACGCCCATGGAACTCGGGTGTCCGGGAGGCCGTGGCTCTGGCAATCATGGGGCTGCACCGAGATGACACCTAAGTTCAGCGACATCGGCAAGTACGAGAGGAGAAAGTATCTCGGTGGGGGGCAATTCGGCGAGGTCTACCGGGTCCGTGACCGTGCGCTCGAGACCGACCGAGCTCTCAAGATTGTCCCAGCCTCCGATCCCAAGAAGCTGCAGCAGATGCTCGGAGAAGCGCGCCTCCTGGAGATATGCCAACACAAACATGTCGTTGCCGTGAAGGAGGCTGACGTCGCGCAGGTTGATGGGTGCCCTTCGGTGATTATCTGTACGGAGTTTGCGCGCGGCGGATCTGCGCAGGATCTGCTGAAGAATGGTTTTGTCCGTCCAGCACGAGCCCTCAGAATCATACGCGATGCGCTCTTCGGGTTGGAGCATCTCCACGTAAATGGAGTGGTCCACTGCGACATCAAGCCAGCG
>JAUVLP010000096.1 GCA_030600655.1 Candidatus Eiseniibacteriota bacterium | reverse complement strand
TGCACCGAGATCAGGCGTCTGGTTACGGGACGCCCCTCTACGGCACTCGCCACGTTGGCGAGTGTGGTGACGTTGTTCACAACGACGCCGATATCGAGCGGAATACCCCCTTCGGGAATCACACGACCCGTCAGTTCGTAGACCAGAAGATACTCGTCTCCCGCCGGGTAGACGTCATCGAGAAGCTCAAGCTCGATTCCCGGGAATTGATGGAGTGCTGCTCCCAGTGCGTTTCCAGCTTCGACATTCTCACGCTTGAGGGCCACCACCGCACGCGAGGCACCGAGCGAATCTCGCATGAGGGTGAGTCCCCTCAGCACGCGCTCGGGAGCAGACCTCATCACAACGCCGTCGGAGTGAAGAAGCGGCTCGCATTCGGCGCCATTCGCAATCATCGTGTCGGCGTGTCCCGCCGCCTTGATGTGCGTGGGGAAGCCGGATCCTCCGGCCCCTACGACGCCCGCCTTCTCTATGGCAGTGGCGGTTGACACGTTAGACGATCCTGAAATAGTCGACGAGCGTGCAGCGGCGCTCGCGCGTGAACGTTCTGGCCGAGGTCAGTCCCTCTCCTGTCGGGCTGGCTATGGTGAACGTGGTGAATCCCTCTCCACCAAATCCCAAGCCCGCGAATGAAGGTCCGTTCTTCACAAAGATCGAGCAGTCCATTGCTCTGGCCATGCGAGAGAGATGCTCGATGTTCTTTGAGTGCATGACTGCTGTGTGCCGATTGCCGCGCTCGACGCGCCTTGCGAGCTCTATGGCGTCGAGAGCGTTCTCCACGATTACCATTGGAATGATTGGCATCATCTGTTCCGTCCAGACAAGCGGATGATCGACATCGGTCACGAAGAACGCCAGTCTTGCTCCTGCTGGACAGGGCAGGTCTGCTTCCTCGAGGATCACATCCACATTCCGGCCTATGAGGTGCCGTTTCAATGAAGAGCTGTGTTCCGCGCCGCGGTTTTCCTCAAGAATGGCTTGCGTCAGTCGCTCGATAGCCTGTCCCTTGAGTTCAACTGCTCCGGCCGCAGCAAGTGCCCGACGAAGTTCGTCGGCCACCCCGCGGACAGCGATTATCTCCTTCTCCGCGATACAGACGATGTTGTTGTCAAAGCTCGCCCCGGCAATGATGTCTCGTGCCGCTTGATCGACGTCCGCCGTCTCGTCAACCACAACGGGCGGATTCCCGGGTCCTGCGGCTATCACCTTCTTCCCGCTTTCCATCGCTGCCCGGACCACCGCGGGTCCACCGGTCACGACCAGAAGTCGTACATCCGAGTGTTGCATGAGTGATTGAGCGGTTTCTATAGAGGGCTCGCTGACTGCATACAGAAGCGCTCGAGGACCACCGGCCTCGCTGATGGATCGATTCAGGATATCGATGGTTGTGAGAGAGACAACACGCGCTCCCGGGTGCGGATTGAAGACAACCGAGTTGCCGCCGGCAATCATTCCGATTGCGTTGTTTATGATCGTCTCAGACGGATTGGTCGATGGTGTGATGGATCCTATCACGCCGTACGGTGCGCGCTCCACAAGAGTAAGCCCATGATCTCCTGAGAAGGCCACGGGGCTCAGATCCTCTGTCCCCGGAGTGCGCTCAGCGACGAGGATATTCTTTTGCACCTTGTCTTCGACGCGGCCCAGCCGAGTCTCCTCTACCGCCAGTTCCGCCAGTGAGTGCGCGTTGTCGAGAGCAGCAGCGCGCATCGCCCGAACGATCTTCCTGCGAAGTTCAAGCGGACTCTCAATGAGCTCGCGTTGGCTGGTGCCGGCAGCGCGAACGGCGTCGTCCATGGTCTCGAGGACGCCGCGACCGTCGAAAGGCGGCGGTGCCTGCCGTCGTGTGGTATCTTCAGCGGATACCAGTTCACCGACGACGCGTTCGACTATCGTCCTGATGGCAAGCTCTTCCTTCGCCATGTATTCGCCGATTCTCTAGAGGGTATGGCCGGTATGAAGGGGAACGCCTCGGACAACGGATACCGGGGTGGCGCCGCCTCTGTCAGGTGATCTACCGCTACTTCTCGTACAGGAGCTTCCCACCAACTTCGATGGAATCCACGATGGCCATAATGACGGCATCAGCAGGTCTGTCTTTCGTCATTGCGGTCTGACGGGCCGAGCTTCCGCTCGCGTAGAGGACTACCTCGCCCTCACCTGCCCCTACCGCATCGATTGCTATGACAAACGCTCCTGTTTCGCTGCCGTCCAGCTCGAGCTGCTTCACGACCTGCAGCTTAGCTCCCGTGAGTTTGTCGTCCTTCTGGCTAGCGACGATCGTCCCGACGACCTTGCCAAGATTCATGATTCACCCCTGCTGTCCGCACACCGACGCGCTGACACGTTCAGCTGCCTCCGACCGCGTCCGTCCGGTCGTCCACAGCCGCGTCACACACTGTCCTCCAACGGCCGCAGAACCTATTTCCCGCGTGACTTCACCGTCTTGCCGATGGGCAGCGCATCCTCAAGACTCGCGTGCGGCTGCGGTATGACGTGGGTCGAGACAAGCTCACCCACCTTGCTGGCAGCCGCCATTCCGGCATCCACCGCCGCGCGCACTGCCGCGACATCACCACGGACGATGGCCGCCACATATCCCCCGCCGACCTTCTCATATCCGACGAGTCTCACCCTGGCTGCCTTTACCATGGCATCGGATGCCTCTACCATTCCTACGAAACCTCTAGTCTCGATCATTCCGAGGGCTTCGCCCATTTCACCCTCCCACTGACAGGTCGAATTGCAACTGAATTGCGCTTATAGCGTGCAGACACTCAGCTTCCGCCGGGATCAGCGAACGCTGCAATGCTACAGCATCGTCTTCTCCAGCATCTCGTGCGGCGCTGGTATGACATGATAGGAGACAAGTTCACCAACCCGCCCGGCGGCCGCAGCCCCGGCGGCGACGGCAGCCTTGACGGCGCCGACATCGCCTCTGACGATGGCGGTGACATACCCTCCGCCGATTCTCTCGTACTTCGTCAGCGTGACATTGGCGGTCTTTACCATCGCGTCGGCGGCTTCGATGAGTCCCACCACTCCTTTGGTCTCAACCATTCCAAGTGCAAGTCCCGGCAATCGTTTCACCTCCTAACAGGATCCCCGCCGTTCAGGAATGTAGGATCTCCGCGGTCATTGGCGGCCTTACGTCAGCCGCATTGGCGTTGTCGGTGTCAAGATGAAGCTCGAGAAGCGCGCTCCCGGAAACACGGATCAGGACATTCTCAAGCACGAGCGCTGCGGGTCCATGGAAGCGGAGCCTGACCATATCGTCATTCTTCACCCTGTTAATCTCCGCGTCGCGCGCCGTCATATGAATGTGACGCATTGCGCGAATCGCTCCTTCACTGAGGCGAACTGTACCAACGGGTCCTACAAGTGTGATTGGCTCGCTTCCAGCAAGGTCGCCGGACCTTCGTATCGGTGGTTGGATACCTAGTCTAACGGCATCAGTACCTGAGATCTCGACCTGAGTGTAAGCGCGCACAGGCCCCAGGATACGAACGTGTTCAATTGCTCGCATCGATCCGCCGACCAGGGTAACGGTCTGGCCGGATGCAAATTCGCCCGGTTGTCCGAGATCCGTCCGGTGCGTTAGCTTGAATCCCTCGCCGTACAATCTGTCCAGCACGCTTCGAGAGATGTGTATGTGCCTCGCCGAAACCGATACAGGGATCCCGGCCGCAGACGTAACCGTGGTCCGGGGCGCAGTCGGGGTCGGGGTCGCGGTCGGTCTGGATGTGCCAAGGCGGCGGATGACCTCTTCTGCAAGCCTCTCGATCTCGTCCACACTTCCTCCCTGCATCGAGCTCTCGTGGAGCGGGAAATACTCCTACCCACACCTTGTCGGCTCGACAATCGAGCGAAGTCGGGCGCAGTTTAGCAGAGGGAATATCACCTGTCAACCGAAACGCCGTGAACAAGCGGCGGCCCCCTCCGTTTGACGGAGGGGGCCGCGTTCGATCTGCGTTCCCCGAAGTAACGTGCATACAGGTGGCGTACGACTCATTCTCTGGTTTGGGGATCAGCCCACGACCTGGCGACTTCTCACGTACACCTCAGGGAACGCTATTCCGATACTCAGTTGTTGCAACCTGTTCTAATTGCATGGAGTGTGCCACACTGGTGGGAACCGTGAAGTCTGCGATAATATGTCATCATTATGCCCATGAACTGGGTAGTTGTGGTCTATCTGCGGCGCGTTTCCTCAGTGTCGGCTTTGTTACAAAGACAGAGACTTGTGCCGGACAATCCGTTCCGGCGCAATAGCGGCCATTGCAGGTAGAGAGTGTCTGAGTAAGGTGTCCTACAGGCTGAGGGCGCGTCTATAGCGGCAGGCGATGAGGTATGTGAGCGCGGGAAGGGACAGCGGACCCAGGTAGATGCCCTGTGCAGCCGTCCGGATTAGCGAGTAGCAGAGGGGATTGGTGGCGAGGAGGATCACGAGTTTCTTTGAGCGAAGGGATAGCGGATCACCCGCCGCAGCGGGCATGAGAAGGTCGATCGATAGCTCGGATGCGCGTTCAGGGTGTAACTGGAGGAGCTTTCTGAGGGGACGGATTGCCTCCTCGCGCTTGCCGAGAACATCGTCAAGGGTCTGAGCATGCAGGTGGAAAGCGAGAGCGTCGCCGCAATACCAGGTGGCCAATCCAAGATCGTCCTCCAGGCGGAAGGCGATTTCGGTGTCTTCGAATCCATAGTTCGTGAATGACTCGTCAAAGAGTCCGACATCGAGCAGAGCCTTCCTGGGGACAGACGAGTTGTTGGTCACGAAGTAGCGCGCTGGGACTCTGGAACCTGGTTCAAGCTTGTGGACACCCATACGATCCAGGTACGCATAGACGGTAGATGTCCCCAGCTCCGGCGCCTGCAAGGCGCTTCCGATCACCATCGATGCACCGTGGCTATCCTGAAAAGCGACATGTTGTTCGATGAGGTCCCTCTTCGAACGCATGTCGTCATCGACGAAGATGATGAGATCGCCGCCGGCCTCCCTGATGCCCGTGTTCCGTGCTGCCGCGCGCCCCCTGTTTCTTGTGTGGTGAATGGCGCAGAGATCAAATGGGGTCTCGGAGCCATCGATAAAGGCAGCGGTTTCATCTATCGAGCAGTCATCCACAACAACCACTTGGATGAGAGTGGATGGATAGGTCTGCTCACAGAGAGCCCTGAGTGTTTCCCGGAGGAAGGAGAGCCGGTTGTAGGTCGGTATGATCACACTGACGGATCTACCGGGCACCTCGCCCCTCCCTTCCTTCATGGATCAGCTCCAGACAGAGTTTTTCCATGCGAGCCATATGCGCCCGGTGGTCAGCCCCTTTCTTCACCTTCTCCACTCCGATTCGCCCAAAGCGCACGCGCATCTCAGGCGCGTTGATGAGACGCAAGATGGCATCCTCAAGCTGCATTCGATTTCCGGCCTCCACGACCAGACCATTCTCCTCATGGGTTACCCACTCCATTCCGGATGCGAGGTCCGAGATGACGACCGCGGTTGCGCACGCCATCGCTTCGAGAAGCGAGACCGGCGTGGCGTCCACGGACGGCACACTCAGGAAGACATCAGAGGCCACAAGGTACGCGGGAAGCTCCTGGTGTGGAATCTTCCCTGCGAAGTGGACGTTGGGGCCTACTCCGAGCTCCCCGGCAAGGCGTCTGAGCTCCGAATCATCGCCCTCGTTTCCAGCGATGATGAAGTGTGTTTCTGGATGCTTCGAGAGGACCGCAGGAATGGAACGGACAATCACATCTATGTTGTAGTATGCCTGTGTGAAGCTTCTGATGCTGATCACAAGAGGCGAGTCAGCCGGGATCCCGAGCTTCTCACGCATGGTGGTTGGAGCATCCGGACTGAAGCGGTCGAGATCAACTCCCCACTGCACCAGTCTGCACTTGTCGGCGTCGCCGCCCATGGCAACGACGTGCTGCAGAATGTCCCGGGAATCTCCCGTGATGAGATCAGCGCGCCTGAGCACCATGCGTGCCAGTTGTCCCTTGAGAAAAGACTCGTGCGGCGTGGTGTAGACGTCGTCTCCCCAGACGGTCATGATGAACGGGTGGAAGTGCGCGAAGGCGCCCCAGTAGCCATACCCGGTAAGAAAATGCGTATGTAGAAGGTCTGGTTCTATACGCGCCAGAATGCGTCTGGTCTTACGGAGTGCGACAGCGTAATGAAGGGGCTTGAATGCGATGCCTGTGCGGATGTCGTGTATCGTCACTCCCTCGATCGGCGCGGGCTGTACGGTCAGGAGGTGGACATCGTGTCCCTCCTCAACGAAGTAGCGGAGCCATCGCTCCGTGTGGATGTGTCCCCCGATCGACAGGTAAGCTATTCTCATTTCCCGCTTTCCTCTGCCTTGCGCCTGAAGCACCCGGCAGCGACCCAGATGAAGAGCCACACGAGTGGGACGACCTTGAACGCATGATTAACGATGTGCTCGAGAGCATTCCACTGGGCTTCCGGATTTCGCCCGGGCACATCGTAGAGAATGAACAGAGTCGGCGACGCAGCGAGCGCATAGATATACCACAGAACGCGCGCTCTGGTCCTGGCATAGAGGAGAACGAAGAGCGGGAGAAGCAACACATAGTGATACTCCCAGACCTCTCTGAACACGAAGAAGTAGACCATTGTCCAGAGGGCAACGGACTCAAGGAGATCGAACGGGCGCTTTCTGAACGTGACATTCAGAGCTGTCAGAGTTGGGACCATCATTACCAGGAGGACAAGGGCGCGCGTTACGGTCATCCTCAGGGGTCCCAGGTTGAAACCTATGCTCGAGGCGATCGGAAAGAGGCGCATCTTGAGGACCATGAGGAGCGCAAGGGCGCCGAAGTTTCCCGGGTACGGGTACAGGGTGAGATCGAAATTATCATGCGCGAAATCTCCTACTCCGCTCGCACGCATGACGAGGTAGGGTATCGTGGTGATCCCCAGTATCGCAAACGCAAGGAGTACGGGTTTGTATCGTTTCATCCGGATCATGAGCGGCACGTATAGAACCGTCAGGTGTTTGGTGACGACTGTGGCGATCCAGAGCCAGTCGAACCGCTTCATCTTCCCTTCCGAGTAGGACAAGACCATGAGGAAGATCCCGGCTGCCATCAGGAGATTGAGCTGCCCCATGTATTGCTCGATGTAGAACGGTGTATAGAGCAGCCACATCGAGGCGAGTAGTGCAAAGAGAGAACTGTCGCGGGTCAGCCTGCGGGTCAACAGGATGCAACCGATCAGCGCAAGCTCCACCAGGACCGTCCATATCCAGTATGCGACCCATGGACTGACGGCGTTTGCCGCCACTCCAAGTGTATACGCGACGAACGGAAGGTAACGATAGAAGTAGGCGTATGGGACGACTCGCTCCGGGTCGTCCATCGGTCTCTGGTATATGTCACTCCCATCGAGGACATAGCTTCCTGCCTGATAGAACGCGAAGAAGTCGCTTCCCTGTCCGTCACCGATGTTGTGCATCCCCTCGGGGAACAGCGGGTTCAGAAAGTGCCCGGGATGCACCAGCGACACAGCGAATGTCACGTGCACGACTATCGCCACAAGCAGGAGGATCATGGCGCCCGTTCTCAATGGACCTCCTCTACGCTCCGCGTACTACGATGGACTTCAGAATGCGATACCATCTCTTCTCGATGACGTAGGTGCTGTAACTGACTCTCTTCGTGCCGAAGGCCGATTTGAACGATTCCACACCTTTGATGCCTGCGCTCGACCCCAGATTGTACATCTTGCGCTCTCCCTCCACGGCAGCTTCGATAGTGTGCGCGTGAAGAAGGGTGTTCGCTGCGAGGTCTCTGCCAGCGGGCTTCGACACGTTCCCCCAGTTGAAAACCGTGTCGTTCCAGAGAAGATTGAGATCTGCTGCGATGACAAGGTCGTCCTGTACTGCCAGGAACATCTGAACGGCCTCTCCCCCAGATTCAAAGAGCCCCGCGAAAAAGTCTCTCGTGAAAACATTCGGAGTTCCCCATCCCTTGCTGCACGCCTCAAGCATTTCGTGGTAGAGAAGGAAGTCCTCGAGCGAAGTCGCCGGGCGGACGGTCACTCCGGCGCTCCTTGCTTTTCTCACCTTGTTACGCAGGGACGGTTTGAAACCACTCCATAACTCATCGAAGTCCCGGTCCAGTTCGAGGATCTGCGCCTCGTGACGTCTGGTCTGAAACCCTGCACTGTCTACGGCGAGTTTTCCAGCGAAGTCAACCAATCTCGCTCCAGATACCATGGGAGATCGGGCGGCACGTTCGAACGCGTCCAGCAACTCTGGTGCGGCATCGGGTGAAGCTTCCGGCGAGAGGAGAACGCCACCGTAGGTGCCGAACGCCATAGATTCCAGTGTTACAAGGCCCCGTCGCTCGTGTCTCAAGAACGGCAGTGCTGCGACCAGCTCTCCGTCGACGCGCGCGGCGAGAGCTACCGAGGACCATCCCGGCAGGAGACTGACGAGCGAACTCCACGTGGAGGTCTGG
>JAUVLP010000192.1 GCA_030600655.1 Candidatus Eiseniibacteriota bacterium | reverse complement strand
CCTGCTGACGCTGGCGACGGGCACCGGCAAGACAGCGATCGCCTTCCAGATCGCCTGGAAGCTCTTCCACAGCCGCTGGAACCTGACCGACTGGCGCAACGGGCTCGAGGAGGGGCGGGAGCCTGCTCGCCGGCCCCGGATACTCTTCCTCGCCGACCGCAACATCCTGGCCGACCAGGCCTTCAACGCATTCAGCGCGTTTCCCGAAGACGCCCTCGTGCGGATCGCGCCGGATGTGATCCGCAAGAAGGGCCGCGTGCCCAAGAACGGCAGCGTCTTTTTCACGATCTTCCAGACATTCATGAGCGGACATGACGAGGACGGCAACTCCAAGCCGAGCTTCGGCGACTACCCGCCCGACTTCTTCGACCTCATCGTGATCGATGAGTGTCACCGCGGCGGCGCGAACGACGAGAGCAACTGGCGCGGCATCATGGAGTACTTCTCGCCGGCCGTGCAGCTGGGCCTGACGGCGACCCCGAAGCGCACGAGCAACGTCGACACCTACGCCTACTTCGGCGACCCGGTGTACGTGTACTCGCTCAGAGAGGGAATCAACGACGGTTTCCTGACGCCCTTCAAGGTCAAGCAGATCGCGACCACGATCGATGACTACGTCTACACGTCGGACGACGATGTGGTCGAGGGCGAGATCGAGATGGACAGGCGCTACACCGAACCCGACTTCAACAAGATCATCGAGATCAAGGCGCGGGAGAAGAAGCGCGTCGAGATCTTCATGAAGGACATCGACCAGCGGCAGAAGACGCTGGTGTTCTGTGCTACGCAGGTCCATGCGCTTGCGGTCCGCGACCTCATCAACCAGATCAAGACGAGCTCGGACCCGAACTACTGCGTTCGCGTGACGGCGAACGACGGGGAGATCGGCGAGCGGCATCTGCGCGTCTTCCGGGATAACGAGAAGACCATCCCGACGATCCTGACGACCTCGCAGAAGCTCTCAACCGGCGTCGACGCACGGAACGTTCGGAACATCGTGCTCATGCGGCCGATCAACTCGATGATCGAGTTCAAGCAGATCGTGGGTCGCGGGACACGGTTGTTCGAAGGCAAGGACTACTTCACGATCTACGACTTCGTGAAGGCCTACGAGCATTTCAACGACCCGGAGTGGGATGGCGAACCGGCAGAGCCAGTGCCGATCGAGCCTCGCCCGCAGATACCAGACGAGATCCGAGACCCGCCGGACGCCGGGCCGGATGAACTAAGGCGGTCTCGTCCTCGGAAGATCAAGGTCAAGCTTGCCGACGGCAAGGAACGCACCATCCAGCACATGATTGCCACGTCGTTCTTGAGTCCGGAAGGCACTCCGATGTCAGCGAAGCAGTTCGTTGAACAGCTCTTCGGTGACCTGCCGGCGCTGTTCAAGGACGAGGACGAGCTGCGGAGGCTATGGGGCAGGCCGGACACGCGGCGGAGACTGCTCGACGGACTGACCGAGAAGGGTTACGGCGAGGACCAGCTGGCTGAACTGAGGCGGCTGATCGATGCCGAGAAGAGCGATCTTTACGATGTGTTGGCCTATGTCGCCTTTGCCCAGTCTCCGATCACCCGTGAGGAGCGCGTGAGCAGACACAAGCGACGGATCTTCGAGACCTATGGCGACAAGCAGCGGGAGTTCTTGAGCTTCGTCCTTGATCAGTACATCAAGCAAGGTGTGGGGGAGCTCGACCAGGAGAAGCTGCCCCACCTTCTTGAACTCAAATACCACGCCGTCGCCGACGCTGTTGCGATGCTGGGGAACGTCACCGACATCCGAGAGGTGTTCATCGGCTTCCAGGAGCGATTGTATGCGCGGCGGGCAGGGGAGTGAGCGAGTGGCCCATCCCTTGCACGCAACACATCTGTATGTGCCCAGCAGCTCCTGAAGGAGCTACACCACCCTTTTCGGTCTACTGCAGCGTCTTTTGCACTGCCGGCCAGAGACAACATTGTTGACAGTTGTTTCCACCTCGTGCATTTGACAGTAGCGGCCCAATCCGATAGACTTGCGGGAGCAGAGGATAGTTGCCTGAACGGGAGTCCACAGTGAAGATACATGAGACCGTAGTCCTCAGTCAGAATGTCACCATTGTCTACGACGAGCTTGACCTGAGGAAGGTCGATACAACCCAGCTGAAGACTCTCATTGATGTGGATCCGGGCCTACTGTCTGGGATACGCCAGACTTCATCATGGTCTTCTACCCAACGCCGGCTACAGCAGTGCGCCTCGCTGAGAAGCGCGTCAGTGTTACACTGAGCCAGCGTGGCAGCCAGATCGGGCAGGAGCCGATGTGGGACATCGTCGAGAAGAGCCATGAGCTCGTGACCGGCCTGGGTTCGAAACTCAGCGCCTATGGATTCAACATTGACATCGGCTTTGTGACGGCAGAGGGAGATCCCCATTCTGTGATGAGACAGTGCTTTCTTCGTGACGTCGGCGCTATCGAAACCGTTGTTGGAGGGAAGCTGGTCTCATTTGCACCCAAGCTCGTGTTCAGCAGAAACGCAGCAGTGTACTCGATGAAGCTCGAGCCCATCGATTCGAAACGATTTCAGGCTTCCTTGAACGTCCATGTCGAGTGCGATGATGTGCAGTTTCCGGACAAAGCTGAGCTCGAACTGGCGTATCGCAAGGAGTACGAGCGGCTCATCCTGGATGTATCGGCTCTGCTGATAAGGGAATCCTAGGCGTGGCGACGACACACAACAGCACAGAGTATGAGCGCAGAGTGGCAGCCTTTCTCTTTCCTTCGGAGGAGTCTGGTTCAGGTCTGGCTTGCTACCTTGATGCAGATGTGTTTGGGTCGGAAGTCTGGGGGCGTGAGACTCGCTCCGGCACACTTGTCCCCGGCGTGGCTTGGCTGGGACAGCCGTCTGCTACAGAGCGGACGGTGCTCTTTCAGAAGCCGGTCCACGAGCGAGTCATCCATCTTCAACAGTACATGTCCAATGTCCACCTGCCGGGCTCTCGCACCGAGCTTC
>JAUVLP010000159.1 GCA_030600655.1 Candidatus Eiseniibacteriota bacterium | reverse complement strand
TGACACATCCAGCTCGCGCTCCACCTCGAGGTGAGCGAGCACCTGCCCACGAATGCGCTGCACAACATCCGGATGGAAGAAGAGCGTGCTCGTTATCTTCACCATCCGCCCCTCTGACACGAGGAGTCTCACGATGGCGTCGAACTCCGTCTCCCTGAACGCTGCGCCGAGCTCGTCCATGATCTCATCGTGGAAGACCTCGAGCGTTGGAGGTAGTGCGTCCGCCTTGAGAAGCAGCGATTCGATGGCGCTCGCAAGCTTCTGTTGTGAAGGAGACAATACAACGCCTTTGTCACCCCACCGTACCAGATCCCCTCGCCGCGAGACAGTCTTGGAATTCGTCAGCCCAATGAGCGCCGCGTCCAACACGGAGCGCTCGAGCTTCTTGCCAAGCTTCCCTCTGAGTTCTTCCGCGGACATGCCCCATTCAAGCGGCGAGTTCTCAGCATGTGCCTTGAGAAGCCCTTCGATCCCATCGCAAAGGGAAGAATAGCCATCGGCCGTCAGAAGCCTCCCAGCTACTTTGAGTACGCGTCCGTCTTCCAGAAGCCCATCGACATCGGGAAGAAGCGCCTCGTCGATCCTCTGACCAAGCTTCTTAAGAGGAATCCCCTCGAGGCCGCTCGCACCGATGACGTGCAGAAGCACCTCCGCGTGCCCACCGCGCTCCAGCACATCGAGCGCATCGAGAACTTCCTTGTGCATCCGCTTGTGCCGTTTGGGAATGGAATCTATGACCCGTCCGCCACCTATGGTGTGAACCGGTGAATATGACCTTATCACGAAGAGGTCGTTCTTCTCGGCAACGACTGGGCTCTCGAGCCTCATCTGGACGAGCGCATCCTCGCCGGGTAGGAGTCCGCCGCCCTCGAGCAGCGTAACTCGAGCCAGAACCTCCGAGGTTCCGATGTTCAGATGCACGCGCGTCCGGTTCTTGATCGGCCTGGCGCCGGCCACGAGCCGGACCCTGGCATCTATCATATGGGTGGTGTGCAGGACGCCGGACGCTCCAACTGTGTCTCCCCGCGCCACGTCGTCCTTCGATACGCCGTGCAGACCGAGAGCCGTCCGCTGTCCCGCCTCCGCCCTCTCCACAGCCTTGTCATGAACATGAACGCTCCTGATGCGCGTGAGCAGCCCACCAGGATAGATCTCAAGTTTGTCTCCCGGGCTGACGCTCCCGGACCAGAGCGTGCCGGTCACAACAGTCCCGTGCCCCGCAAGTGTAAACACGCGGTCTATCGGCAACCGCGCGTGCCCGGCATTGCTTCTCTCCTCAACACCCACGACAAGCCGGCCGAGTTCCTCGACAAGCTTGTCTATCCCGTCTCCTGTGATCGACGACACCGGCACTATCGCCGCTCCCTCGAGAGGAGTTCCATCGAGAAGTTCAAGGACATCATCGCGCGCGAGTTCCATCTCCTCCGGCTCGACGAGATCCGCCTTGGTGAGCGCAACGACTCCCAGGTCGACGCCGAGGAGGTCAATGATGTCCATATGTTCGCGCGTCTGCGGCATCACGCCCTCGTCGGCCGCAACCACGAGCATAACGAAATCGATGCCCGCCACACCGGCGAGCATCGTCTTGATGAACTTCTCATGTCCTGGAACATCGATGATCCCAACTGAATCACCGGTCGGAAGATCGAGACTGGTAAATCCCAGCTCTATGGTTATCCCTCGCTCTTTCTCTTCGCGCAGCCGGTCGGTATCAACGCCGGTCAACGCACGCACGAGTTCGGTCTTGCCATGATCGATGTGGCCGGCCGTCCCGAGGATGACGTGCCGCCTGTGCCCTGCCATCATTCCTCCAAGCTCACACGGATGTCTGGTCACTGCTCAATCAGGCAGCCGCCTTCTCTCTCCATATGTGTGCGCCCAACCCTGAGAGCTTCTTCTCGATCGCCTCATAGCCACGGTCGATGTGATAGACGCGCGAGACCTCGGTCGTACCCTCTGCGACAAGCCCTGCAAGGATGAGAGCCGCGCTCGCTCTCAGATCCGTCGCCATCACCTTGGCTCCGGAAAGATGCTCAACGCCGGTGACAACAGCGACATTCCGATCCATCGTGATGTCGGCGCCGAGCCTTCTGAGTTCTGGAACATGCGAGAACCTGTCAGCATAGACAGTATCCGTGACCACACTGCTTCCACCGGCAACCGACATGAGTGCCATGAACTGCGCCTGCATGTCAGTTGGGAACCCCGGGTACGGCGCCGTCGTCACGTTCACGGATTCAAGTCGCTCTGGACCGCGGACACGGATGCCGTCTTCCACCGCGATTATTTCTACTCCCGCTTCACGCAGCTTCGACACCACGGCCCCGCACTGCGCGATATCAGCGCCCATGATGAGGACGTCACCGCGCGTGATCGCCGCTGCTACCATGAACGTCCCCGCCTCGATCCTGTCCGGCACAACGTTCACGTCCGCCGATCTCAGCTCATCGGCACCCTCGATCGTGATAGTGCCGGTCCCGTCTCCATCGATCACGGCCCCCATGCTTCTCAGGAAGTTCGCAAGCGCGCTGATCTCAGGTTCACTCGCTGCGTTCTCGATGACGGTTGTCCCGTCGGCAAGCGTCGCAGCCATCATCGCGTTCTCGGTGGCGCCAACACTCGACTTCTCGAACACGATGCTCGCACCCTTGAGGCGTTTCGCCTCAGCCACTATGTAGCCGTGGTCGATCTCGACCGTAGCTCCAAGATCCCGCATGGCCTTGATGTGAAAGTCGACCGGTCGGGGACCCCACGCGCATCCGCCGGGAAGTGAAACGCGCGCGCGTCCCAATCTCGCCAGAACCGGACCCAGCACGCAGATAGATGCCCGCATGGTCTTGACGAGTTCGTACGGAGCCTCGTGATAGTTGCAGTTGGTCGTGTCCACCGTGATGCTGTGATCGTGATGCGTTACCTGTGCTCCAAGGACGCGGAGCACATGCTCCATCGTCAGAACATCTCTCAGCCGTGGGACGTTGCTCAGAAGGAATTTCCCGGGCGAGAGCAATGTCGCCGCCATGATCGGAAGCGCCGCGTTCTTGGCGCCACTGATGCGAATCTCGCCTTTGAGCTGCGCGCCACCCTCCACAACAATCTTGTCCATCATTCCCTCTGCTGTCCGCCGGAAGCGCACTCCAGTACTCTACCGTGGGAGTGCATCCAACGTCATCTGATGTTGGCCAAAGGTGCCTTTATGCCGGTCGCTATGCGGTCGCGACCAGCGTAGTCCTTGTGTATCTCAATGCGGGCAAGCTTCTTCTCCATCAACTCGCGCACGGCATCGGCCTGCCCGTCTCCGAACTCGAGCGCCATTACCCCACCATCTACCAGGAATTCAGGGCCATCTTGTGTGAGAGAACGGATGCAGTCAAGTCCATCGGTTCCCCCATCGAGTGCGATTCCCGGCTCGAACTCCCGCACCTCTTGCGGAAGTGTCTCCATGTCGCACGAACGAATGTACGGCGGGTTCGAGACGATTCCCGATAGTTTCCCCGTAAGTCCCCTCGCGGCAAGCGGATCAACTCCTGTTCCCTCAGCGAAGCGGATTCTCTCCGAGACACCGATCCTCTTGGCGTTGCGCCCCGCCACCGAAAGCGCGTCGGCCGATATATCGGTTGCAACGACTTCGGCCCCGTGGAGCTTCTGGGCCAACGTGATGGCAATAACACCTGAGCCTGTCCCGATATCGGCCAGAAGAACCGCCCCCGGCTGCATGTTGTCGCCGCCCACAAGCTCGACTATGAGTCCGATCGCGACCTCTGTCATCGCTTCAGTCTCGGGCCGCGGTATCAACACCGCGGGCGATACCTCGAACTCGGCCATCATGAAGGCCGCCGTCCCGGTGACGTATTGCACGGGTTCTCTGGCAAGACGTCTCTTGAACAGCGCCTTGTACCGCGCCAACTCATCCTGACTCAACAGACGGTC
>JAUVLP010000176.1 GCA_030600655.1 Candidatus Eiseniibacteriota bacterium | reverse complement strand
TCCCGCGCAAGCTGCGAGGAACAGCCATCGATGACCTCCTGACAGAACTCAAGACGGGCAGCCACGGGAAGCTCACCGCTACTTCCACCTTCCGCCGCGTGCGCGAGCAGCTGACAATGCTCTCTTACTATGATGCCGATCCACCCGAGACCTTCAGGGAACGCTTCGCAGAGGCGGTGGGCAATGCGCGAGAGATAGGTGCTCCGACTGTTGAATCGATAGCAGGGGAGGCAGCGAGGTTGGGGCTTGTCCCGGAGCCTGTGGCTCGACTTGTGGCCTCGCTGAGAGAAGCGCGTGTTGTCATCACCGGAATCTCGACCGAGATCCCGCCGCCCGGTGATGCGCTCGCTCTTCAGAGGCGACTGGATGATTCACTCCCCGTTGTGGATGAAGGACTCGCGGCCGTGAAGCGCGCGGCCGAGCTCGAGCGATCGTCGCAGCTCGGTGTTGAACTCAGTCGCGTGCTGTCGTCGAGGCATGCGGAACTTGCACGCCCGGGTCTGACATTTGCAGGGCCCGAGATCGAGGGCCTGGGAACCGTCAACGTGGTCGGGACTGCACGGGAATTGACGTTCGTCTTCGACAACCTGATAGGAAACGCACTCAAGGCGGTGGCGGAGTGTGACACGGCGACGATCCGCGTCCGTGTCACTGTGGCAGACCGGCGGGCGACGGTGACGGTTCAGGACAGCGGAAAAGGTGTTCCTCCTGAGATGCAGGACGAGATATTTCGTGAGGGTGTCAGTGATCGCGATGGAGGCGGACACGGGCTGGCGCGGAGCAGGGAACTCCTGGAAAGGCGCGGCGGATCGATCCGGTTGTTGCAGCCGGCGCCTGGAGAAGGCGCTCTCTTTGAGGTGCGTCTGAGGGTGATTGAATGAGGAAGCAGACTGGAATGCGAGGCCGTGGAGTGGCTCTGGATCATCATGTCACGCGGAGCAATCTTGGCGCTGCAGTGGCGGCGGCGATACTGACGTTCCTCCTCTTGTGCTTGGCACTCTGCTCGTGTGATTCAGGCAGCGGGAGTCTGCTGGATAACAGCGACAGCCTCCCGTACAGGTTTGTCGAGTACTCGCCGCGCGTGCCCAATCTCAAGGCAAGCTGGCTCGTTGACTTGGACGGCGACGGCGCGCACGAGGTTATTACACTCAATAGATCCGGGAACGGCGAATACTACTACTGGGGAGTGAGGAGGATCACGCGGGACGGTCAGAATATCATGAACCAGGAGAATTCATGGGTACTGATCCGTCCCGGAGGCTTGCTGGATCTGACAGGTGATGGCATCCCCGAGCTACTGCTGTCGCGTCACAAGGGAAACAAGGTTCTTCTGGAAGTGTGGGCGGCTGCTATTGATGAGAGGAGCGCATCAGGAGATTCGCTCTTCGCCTTGTCTCTCGACATTGCCCCTTACCGCACGCCCAGCGGGGTGTGGGATGGGTGGATCGGGGGGCATCGGGTCTTTGATACCGACGGCGATGGTGTGGCGGAGTCGGTCGTTTTCACGGTGGGAGCCGGGCTGTGCAGGTACCCACGGGGTGTCGGGCTCGGGAACATCGTAACCGATGAGGTCGACTGGTTCGTACCGTTTGCGGGAAGCCCGCAGGAGCAAGTGGCATTCGGAGATCTGGACGGCGACGGTATCGATGACATGGTTCTCGGTCTGAGTTCTCCCTGCAATATGGCAATCGTGGACGATATGGCTGACACGTGCTCATACGTGGTGGCCATTGATATGCTTGGATCTGTTCTCTGGCGCCACAAGACGGCAGGGCCGTCCACATTCTGCTTCGCGGAGTGCACCGATCTGGATGGCGACGGCGTGATCGAGGTCGTGCACTCGGTTGGGACGAAATCTTCAGGCGCGCCCGATTCCCTCTCCTTCTCGATCCGGAGTGGTCCGAGTGGAGAACTGCTGGCGCGCTGGGCGAACGGAAGCAGCGTGAATGATGTTACAGTCGCTGATGTCGATGACGAAGCAGTCCTGTTCGTGGCGTGCGCCGACGGTTTCCTGAGGAGCTTCAGCTTCGACGGCTCAGCGCTCGAGGGAGTTGGAGAAGTCGACGCGGGAGCGTCTCTCGGTGGTGTTGCCGTTATTGAAATGGATCCCATGGATTGCCCTGTGCTGATTGCCGTTGCTGATAACGGGAGCGTATTCGCATTCGATCTACAGCTGCGTTCCCTCGCTGCAGATCCCGGCTACCTCGGCTGCAATAGGAGCTGCCCGGCGGAAGCAATCGTCTACGCGGACGGCACGCGCGGCGTCATGGTGCGCGAGTATGAATCGGCTCTGCTCCTTGCGTTCAAGAAGGCCCCTCAGGCCCTCTGGCCTTTCATTGTCCTGGGTCTTGGATTCGGCGTCTTTGGCAGTGCGTGCTTGCCGCGTGTCCGCAGACGGTCGCTCGCATCGCTCCGCCGCTGGCTCATCCCACGGGCGGACCGTGAGCGTTCGCTCGATGAGCTTCTGGAGGAACTCAAAACGGCCGGTCACGGGAAGCTCGCGGCGACACGGACACTAAGGAGACTCCGCGAGCAACTCGCCATGCTGTCGGGCATCGACCACGTCCCTCCGCAAGCTTTTGTTGAACGATACCGTGAGGCCGTGGACAACGTTGTCGGGATTGGACTTCCCCGCATCGTCTCGATCTTCCGTGAAGCCGCACGCATTGGAGTGGCATCTGCGGTTGTGGCAGCCTTGGGGCGTGACGTGACATCGTGCCGGCGGATGATCCGCAACCTTCCCAGCGGACTTCCCGACATGGAGCATTCAGCAACGCTACAGACGCTCCTGGATGAGATGATGGGAGCGCTCGATGTCAATCTGAGTGAGCTCAAGCTCGAGTGCAGGTTGGCACTCTCGTCTTCGGCGATCGAAGAGATCCGGAGGGCAGCCGGCGTCTTGCGGGTGGATCTCAACGAGCACGGAGTTGATCTCCTCGTCCCGGCGATATCGACGGTTGAGAAAGTGCGCGTATTTGTGACCAGGGGCGAATTGAGTTTCGTGCTCGAAAATCTGCTCGCGAACGCTATTGCGGCAGTGGAACATGCCGAAGTCCGGCGCATTGGGATATCAGCTGCGCGGGAAGGTAGTCAGGTGGTCGTGCTCGTCATGGATTCCGGGAGAGGGATCCCGCCCGACCTTCACGAGCGCATCTTTGACGAAGGATTCTCAGAGCGTGAGGGCGGCGGGCATGGGCTGGCGGCATCCAAGGAGATGCTGGTGAAGCGAGGAGGGTCGCTCCGGGTGCTGCAATCGGCGCCGGGCGAGGGGACGACGTTTGAGCTGAGGCTGGATGTGTGCTAGACAGACCTGTGTGT
>JAUVLP010000114.1 GCA_030600655.1 Candidatus Eiseniibacteriota bacterium | reverse complement strand
CGAAGGCTTTGAGAAGCGCTGCAACTCCTGGCGCGTCCCGTTCGGTCAGCGTGGCGGGGAAACCGCTCCATTCAAGAATCTCCCACTGAACGGTTGCTGGCACCCGTGTTTCAAGGTAGCTAACGAGCTGCTTCTTGACCTCGTCCGGATCCTGAAATGGCGCGAGACGAACAGTCACAAGCGCCTGTGCATCGACTGGAATGGCCGCCTTCGGACTGCCGGCATCGATCTGAATAACATCGAGTGCGGGACGCACGCCCTGGCGCTCGAGCGGAGTGAAACCGGGCTCTCCCCACAATCTGGAAACTCCCGATTGCTCGATGAAGCTCGCCTCGTTGAGCGGCAACGCGGCCATCTCATCGTGCTCCTCGGGCGTCATCTCGCGCACGCTGTCGTAGAAGCCGGGCCACGTGACGCGGCCGTCTTCGTCGTGCATACCGGCGATGAGTTCGCAGAGAGCATGAATCGGATTGTGGATTATCCCACCGTACCCTCCCGAGTGCAGGTCGTTCGTCGGCCCACTCACACGGAGGATGAACCGGCACATTCCTCTGAGACCGTAGACCAGCGTGGGAGTATCGGGTCCGAGCATTCCCGCGTCGGTGTTCAGCACAAGGTTGCACGCGAATTCACCACGGTGATCCTTGAGGCACTGCCCGAGACTCGGAGATCCAATCTCCTCTTCGCCCTCGAAGAGGAACTTCACACTGACAGGCAGTGGCCCCGTCGTGTGAACTGCCTCGACCGCGGCGATCATGGCCATGATCTGTCCCTTGTCATCCGACGATCCACGGGCGAAAAGGTTGTAGCCATGAATGACCGGCTGGAAAGGATCCGTGTCCCAGGATCCCAGCGGCTCGGGAGACTGGACATCGTAGTGCCCGTAGAGAAGGACCGTGGGAGCAGATGAATCCGGACAGAGGATCTCGCCGAAAACGACTGGATGCCCCTCCGTCTCAAAGACATCCACGCGGTCGGGCTTGAGCAACTTGAGTCTGTCAACGAGCCATTCAGCCGCTCTTCGCACTTCTTCCTTCGAACCAGGATCGTCTGAGATGGACGCGATGGTCAGGAATTCCCTGAGCTGAGCGAGAACCTCATCACGGTTCTCCCTCGTGTGCTGAAGCGCATTTTCCAGGTGCTGAGACATGTACTCACTCCCGGACCGACGTCCGTTTTCTGATTCCCAAGCTACTCAGATTCCTCGAAGAGGAGTTCTCCCTCTCCATAGACTTCGACAGGATAACATGCCAAGTCGAACGGGTCACCATTCCAGCATGAAAAAGATGCCCATTTGCCCTTCTCGAGCGTGCCCAGTATGGCGGCCACACCAAGGATCTCAGCATTCTTCCTCGTAATCAGTTCTATCGCCTGCTGCTTGCTGTAGCCGCAGCGCACGAACCAGCGTGTCTGGAGCAAAAGCGTTCTCGCAGGCGTTACGGGATGGTCGGTCATGAACCCGCACTTGACGCCGGACTCGATCACATGCCTGGCGTGACGCCACGATTCGTGCTTAAGTTCAACCTTGTACGCAAGCGAATCTATCGGACCGTAGACCACGGGAATCTTCCGCTTCTTGAGTTCGTCGTATATCTCCGGCTGGTGAACGTCCCCTGCATGCTCGACGGTCACCTTCAGATTGAATTCATCCACCACGCGGAGAAGAGATGCAATATCGTCTATCTTGTGCACGTGGACCCTGAGTCGCTCCTTGCCGATGAGCAGGTTCTTCAACACGGCCTCTTCCGCCGTGAACGTGATCTCGTCCTTTTTCTTCCCCTTGGCCCTTTTCTGCTTCGCCATCTTCTGCTGCACGCTGTCGAGCTTCGCGCGGAGAATGGCCAGAGCTCCCATTCTCGTACTCGGACGCTTTCCCTTCCAATCGACTGTGGACATCGGGTTGTATCCGAATGCCGCCTTGATGCCGGCGCGAGAGATGAGAGCGTCTGTCGTGTTCTTCGCGTAGTTCCTGATGAAGGCCGAGCGACCGCCCATGATGTTCCCGCTTCCCGGGAGAACGCACGAGTAGAGGGCTCCCTGCTCAACCGCATCACGGAGCGCCACGTCGTCCATCTGCACGGAATCGAGCGCATCGGGAAGAGCCATGAGTGAGTCCATGTGCTCGTTCGCCTCAGCCTCCTGCATCGGCTCTCCGGAGCGCACCATCCCGATGTGGCTGTGCGCATCTATGAACGCTGGGACAACGACCGGGAACTTGCCCAGGAGCTTGCCCTTCTTCGTCTTGGACACGCCGACAATCTTCTTGCCGTCAAAGACGAGATACGCGTTCTCCACGATCTTCTTGCCGGTGTAGATGATCTTGCCATGGATGCAGCTCTGCATCGTCCTTTTCTCCTTTCCCTGACCGAACCCGATTATTCTCTGACGCCTGTAGAGGTGAAGCAGATTTGCCCTGCCGCGTGCCAACCATGCCTCCGGCCTTTCCAGCCGATCTGCTCCGGGCCGAACCTCTCGGTTCTCTGGATCTCTCCGCGGATACCGATCGTCTGAACCTCAACGGGGACATCCGGTGCCGTCTCATTTCTGGCCGCTGTGACCAGCTTGCCGAGTCCGCCGCAGCACGGAACCTCCATACGGACGACGGTGATTGAACGAGGACGCGCTTCTGTGAACATCGCCTTGAGCTTCTCGTAGTAGTATTGCGAATCGTCCAGTTTCGGACAGCCGACGACGACCGATCGACCCGCCAGACAGCTGTTGTGGAAGTCGGGAACAGCAAACGGAACGCAGTCGGCGCAGACCAGGAGGTCAGAGTCCTTGATGAACGGCGCGTTCGGCGGAACAAGCATGAGCTGCACGGGAGTGATCGCATCCTGCGGACAGGGATCTATGCAATCGCCCAGCCCGTCACAGTAACTCTCGCTGACAAGCTTCGCCTTCCCGTCGATAATCCGGATAGCACCTTCGTGACAGGCGTCCGCACATATCCCACACCCATCGCATTTCTCCTCGTCGATGACTATGATTTTTCTGACCGCCACTCTGTCCCCCCAGAAGGAACCGTCGTTGCATGTGCGATTCACCGCTACCTATAAGGATAGCTCCCTTAAGGATAGCTCCCTGCGGCCCCTGCGCAAACCCCTATCGAACCTATTTGGCCACCCTTCTGCGCCGGGCTGACGACTGCTGCGTGATGAGCCCCGCGACGATGAGGACCAGCCCCAGGACCGTCGACCGGCGGATCTCCTCGTTCAGAAACGCCCGGATGAAAAGGAGTGAGATGAACGGCGAGAGGAAGATCAGATTCCCGATCCTGGCAACGCTATCGGTCAATCTGAGGGCCACAAGCCATAGGACGAAGGCGAAACCCATCTCAACGACGCCAACGTACGCCGCCCCTAGAAGACCCGCCGCATGCTCCACTCTGAGACTCGAAAACAAGGCGCAGTATATGAGAATGAATGGAAGTCCGAACGCGAAGTTCGTGAACAGGACAACAACAGGATCCCGCCTGTCCCGCGTGTTGTAGATCCAGTAGAGCGCCCAGATGACAGTGCTTCCCAGCGCGAGAGCTATACCGACAGGGCTCAAACCGCCCAGGCTGGAGAACCTACCGTCCGTCGAGATGATAACGACACCCGCATAGCAGATGACTCCCGCAAAGATGTCCGTCGCGGCGAGGCGCTGTTTCAGAAGCGGAATGGAGAGAACGGCTAGAGTCAGGGCCCAGGTGTAGTTCAAAGGCTGCGCAACCTGCGCGGGTAGGAGTTCATACGCCTTGAAGAGCACAAGATAGTAAAGAAACGGATTCAGAATGCCGAACGCGAGTGAGCGGGCGTATTCATTCGGGGACGCGCGGAACACGTCCACGAAGCGCCCGCGCACGACAAGGATGAGCCCGAGAATGAGAAGGGAGGTAATAGCTCCATAGAGCAGTAGCTGGGCGTAGTCAAGATAGCGGAGCGTCAGCTTGAAAGCCGAAGCCACGGTCGACCAGAGAAGCACCGTCGTCAGACCGGCGACATATGCCTTTGCCTCACGCCGCAATGACACCTTCCTTCGCTCTGCACGCACTGCCGGTTCCCGGGTGCAGGTTAGCAGCCGAGCGGCGGTGTGGCAAGTATACCGTGGTGGCGCCGGACACCACAACTTGGTGAGCATGTATTCATGTGCTACGATGGGGGTTGGAAGCAATCCCCACTCTCCTGGTGCTGCACCCCTCACTGGAGAAACAACTGTGAAAGTGCTCAGGAAATGGTCTCTTTGCGCTGTATCTATATTGATTTCAGTCTCCGCCGGCACAGCCCGTGCCGATGTCGTGGCCCGTCTCATCGATGATGAGGCCGATCTTCTCACCGGTGCGGCTGCCGATGGCCAACTCGGCGATTTTCTCCTTTCGAACGACGTGATTGCAATCATTATCAGCGGGCAGACCCACACTGTGGGGTCGAGCGAGTCCGGCGGCAACATCATCGATATCGCCCCGGAAGCGACACTGATAGATGAGTTCAAGTATCACCTTACGCTCCTGGTCGACTACCCTCGGCAGGCAGTCTACGACTCGGTCGTCGTGGAGAGTGATGGCTCAAGGGGTACGGCGGTGATACGAGCTGTAGGATGGGACTCGGACGACAGCGACCTCAGGGTCGCCACGCGCTACTCACTCAGCGAGTCACTGCGCTACTTGAGCATCGAAACGTCAATCGAAAATCTGGGTGGGACCGTGCTCAGCTATGAGGCAGGCGACGTGCTCGACTGGGGGAACTCGCTGCACTTCGTCCCTGGCTACGGCACGGATGTCTCGGGCACTACGACCCTGACCGAGTGGACGGCCGGGAAGGGCGGTAGCACATGCTACGCGTTCACGAAGACGACGGGATCATTCAACGTTTCGCACGGTGGTTCGTGGTCGGATCCGATTGTGTTCACGTCGGATATCCCGGCCGGTGAGACCATCACATTCACTCGCTACATGGCCGTGGGGCAGCCGGATCTCGCCGCTGTCTCAGACGCCGTGCACGAGATCAGAGGGCTCAATACGGGGCTTCTCGAGGTGTCTCTTCTGGACGACACCACCAGCCTGGGTATCGAGGACGCCCTGATCCCGCTTGCGGTGAACGGCGTAGCCCCCTACACCGAGGTCATCTCGGGAGCGGGCGGCTTCTCTGACCTGACACTACCGCAGGCAAACTACCAGCTTGAGGCCTCACCTCTCGGCTACTTCCTTGGCGAGGAAAACGTATTCGTGATCGCCGGGGTAACGACGGAGATCGAATTCCGCCTCCTTCCGACACCCACTTCAGAAGGGCGTGGCGACACGCTTACCGTTGTCATGCGCCCGATCATGTCGGTTCCTGCCATCACGACGGCAGGTTCGAGCTTTGCGATCGAGGCGATTGCTGCAGTGTCGACCACAAGCTGGTCGGCCCACCTCACACGCGGGTCAAACGAGTATGCACTCAACATCTGGAATCAGAACTACAACCACGGAGGCGAGCGATGGTTCATGAACGCATCGGTGCCTGTAGGCGTGCCTGCCGAGGTATACGATCTCGTCATCGAGGCATCCGGTGGGATCTCCGACACTGTTGCTCACGCCGTAGCCGTCAAGTCGGCAATAGAGGACGATTTCTACTTCATCCACGTTACCGATACGCACCTGCCGACTCACGAATTCCATTACGAGCAGGGCGCAGATTCAGACACAACGGAGATGGACGACTACAGAGCCGTCATTGATGACGTGAACATCATCAATCCTGCCTTCGTGATTCACACAGGCGACCTTGTAAACGAAGGCGAACTCGAGGACTACCTGGGCTGGCACGTCTTCTCGAGGGCGCATCGCATCTCCTGTGAGTTCGATGTCCCTGTGTTTATCGTCGGCGGCAACCACGACCTCGGCGGATGGGACGACACGCCTCCACCGGACGGCACCGCAAGGCGCGACTGGTGGAGTTTCTTCGGCTGGCGCTATCTGGCCGACCCGCCACCCGACGAGTACATCTTCACGCAGAACTACTCGTTCGACTACGCCCAGGCGCATTTCACAGGGATGGAGGCGTACGACAACTACGACAGCTGGCGCTACTGGATCTACGGTCCGGACAGCTTCACAAGCCGCCAGATGAACTGGTTGCACGATGATCTTGCGCTCGCTGACCCCAGCGCGGCCAAGGTCCTGTTCTACCACTACGATTTCTCATGGCAGATCGATCTCGAGACCCTCGGCGTCGACTGTGCCCTCTGGGGCCACATCCACTCAACTTCAGGATCGATAACTCAGCACCCGTACGACCTCTCGTGCGAAGCAATCTGCGACGGCGGTCGGGAATTCAGACTCGTGCGGGTCTCGGGCAACACGATCATCCCATCCGAGCCGCTCGCCGCGGGC
>JAUVLP010000151.1 GCA_030600655.1 Candidatus Eiseniibacteriota bacterium | reverse complement strand
GCCAGCACTCCCGCCACGGCTGACGGACCCCCAGATGCGACCGCGGACACGGTCAAACCTTCTCTTCTGCGATAAACGGCCAATCCGAGTTCATTGTCGTACCCCTCAACGGCCGTGTAACCTCGACGCTCGAGATACGCGACTCGCTCGGGAAAGTCCAGAGTCATGTTGTAGCTCAGCAGGAACGGCAGTCCCAGCACCGAGGACTCACCTCTGCTCAGCACGGCCCCCGCGTGAGCAAAGGGCCCAAACCTGAGGATGTCCAGCACTACTAGATTCGATGTGACTGAATGGTGAGGCGTAATTGTCTGGGTGAGACCTGCTGCTCCGAGAACTCCTTTGCTCAGAAGATCCTCACAAAGCTCATACTCCATCGCACCGAAGTAACCACATCCAGTGTCCAGTCCGGGAACCCACTCGGTGGTGTCGCCGACATCGACGGTGAGTTCGGGACAGCCGTATGGCTCGAGATCGAGTCGAAGCGCTTGCCCGCTCCCTGCTGTGTCCGGAACAGGAGACTCCAGCAGGCGGATCTTCCCGCCATCAACGTCAAGCTGCAGCGCGTAGTCCTCAAGGAATGACATCCCGAGAATACCACTGATATGCCTGTCAAGAACCGCCTGCAATCTAATGAGATCCGCGCAGATGACCGGCTCACCAGACTCAAGGTGACATCTGCCGATAGTCAGTGGCGGGGCGTGAAAGAGCTCGATCGCTTCTTCCCCGCTGTGAGTCATCACGTAGTTGCGACCTATTGGATAGCCCAGCTGTTCTTGGAGGGAACGATCGAACACACAGAGACTCGCCCCGGTATCGAGCAGAAAGAGATAATCCTCTCCGCGGCAGCTGACCGGGACGTAGATCATATCCGCGCAGACATCCAGGTCGAACTCAGCGACCACCGAGCCACCGGATCCAGCGCAGCCCGACAGTAGAGGCAGAACCAGAAGCAGGAGCATGATGGCCTTGCGGCTCGCGGTCCTCGCATCAAGCATATGGGTACTCCTCCACGATTCGTCCACATGCGTTAGCCAGGCGTCTCATCGGCCTCCGGGTCCTGCGCAGGTTCGTGCTTTGTAGGGATCCGTTCGAGAACAGTGCCGTCATGGGCATCGACGATCACGTCCTCCCCTTCGAAGGATTTCAGCCGAGCCGCACGACGCGCGGCCGCTCAGCTGTGGGTGCTGCCTGCGCGGGCCTGGCCCGTGCAGGGCCGTGATTCCGACAAGCCGGCGGCTGTAGCGGTTTGTTAGGTGACTCGGCGCCTACCGATGGCCTCGGCAATATCCACGTTCTCAAGATACCACACGAGTTCCAGTAGCGATGACCAACGACCATCACGCACTACTCGCTCAATGTTGAGCTGGGACGCTTCGGTAGTATCTCGACGTACCTCGTCCAGAAGCTCGGCTAGCGACTCGTTGGCCGTACGATCATCTGGATCGGACCAGCACGTTGCGGCCGTTCCAAGGGCAAGTGCCCGAAGCGGGCGCTTCTCACGCGCAAACAGGCTTGCCAATTCGCTCAGACTTGAGAACTCCAGGCCCCGATCTTGGGATACTACGCCTCGAAGCAGACGTGCCATCAGGAGTCTCTTTGCAGCCACTAACCCTTGTGCCTCGTCTGTATCTGAGCGAGCAGTCGGCTCTCGATGTACGTCGACGACAAGCCCATCCTCTCCAAGGGACAGTTCTTCAAGTGGAGGCTCCCATTGGGTCTGCCATTGATCTGGCTGAGCTGACTCTCCACTGCTTCGATCCGAGGCTTCGAAGAATAGCCACTCTCCGACAGGGCCGAGTTGATAGACGTATCCGAAGCGGAGACCTGCAGTTGCCTCGGGTCCGAGGCTCTCACTAAACGCCCTAATGTCGTCGACGTGCTCAGCGGCCCGGTCAGGCCATGTGATCCTCTCGCCATTGCCCCACCCAAGGAGCATGAACCCACCGTGCGATGTCGACCACATAATGTGCTCTTCTGTCATTGCTGTGTGTCGTATGCCAAGCTGCGACAGTACAGTTGCCACCTTAGCCCCGAAAGCGGCGAAGTGACCGGTGTGGATTCCCTCGTGCTCGGTGCGGGTGCATTTCCCAAGAGAACCAGCGAGAATGCCCATGGGCCTCCCTCCTGCTCCGTTAAAGACATGCTGAGAGTCACCCAACAACCACGCGGCGGGTGTGGACGCTGCAACTCTTGGTTCGACATCCAACGTGACAGCCAAGCTCGCCGGCTGCGTGTTCCGATTGTGCGGCCGCCCATCTAGATCCCAAGCAGCTTTCGCTTCTTGGCCGCGAACTCCTCATCCGTCAACACACCCTTGTCACGCAGCTCAGCCAGCTTTTCGAGTTCCTGCACATATGCATCTACGGATGACGACACCGAAGCGGATCCCTCCGACTTGGACTTCGGGCCGGCCGCTGAGGCTGAGTCCGATGCCGGAGCGTCGGCCTGATCAGCGCTACCTGGTGCAATCAACACCTGAAGCTGACTCGGCGACCTGATCTGTCCCGTACTCCTGGCATGTGCACTGGCCGCGGCCTTGGCGGCAGTCATCGCAACGTTCGCACTGGCTAGTCGCGCAACTGCTTCGTTCCCCTCGAAATCGACCCCAATCAACTTCGCACCGACATTCTGCTGGAGTTCGAGAGCATCCTGCAGCTTGGCCAGGCGCACCTTGAGTTGATCATCAACCAAAGCAGCGATGAGGTCTCTGGGGTTGAATTCGACGGACTCAGTAATCACTGTTGCGCAGTTGTACTTGACGAGAAGTTCCGTACGAACAGCCAGGCTCTTCGAGCGCAGAGTGTCGTTCATAGCCATGCCTGCCCCAACTTCGGAGCGATAGTAGGTGCCTCCGAACGAAACCGAGAACAGATCGCTCCGGAAGCGAAACCTCGCGAGCACTGTTCGGGATTGCCGCAACATGTCCGTACCGTTTGCAAGAGCAACGCTACCTGCAATGATATGCATGAGCACTGTGGGAAGCGCCAAGAATGCGAACTGTTCTCCGGTTACGATGCCCCTGAACGAGGGTATGTTTGCCAACATGAGAACACCGAGAACCGTGAGTATGGCGCCGCTTCCCAGCAGCACATGTCCACCTGCTCTCGGGGGGTCATCGGCCGGGACGGGTTGCGTTTCGAAGAACGTACCCCCTTGCACACGCCCAGTATCGGCAACGCCCTCCCCTGTAAGTTGAACATCATCTCTGGCGTAGATCCGGTTGGGAATATCCATGTACCTAAACTCGTCGGCTACCACCTCGAGCTTGCTCAGGAGTGCCTCCGGATGACCGGCTCCTCCGAGCTCTTGTGTGGCTCGTTCGAAGTCGGCGTCGGGAGCTTCCAGCGGAACAAGCATCACAGCCGTAACGAGTCTCACAACACCTATTCCGAGCACTATGACCACTAGCGCCACCGGAGGTGGTATGTTGAGTCCTGGGACATTGAGAGCACCAGCCAGAAATTCACGGGACGCGGCAACAAGCATGATGAGCCCTACCGGAAGGATGTGTTTGAAGAGGTACGCAGCGTTCATCATGGTGATGTGGCGCAATGCAGGAGGTATGTAGTCGACGCCGTCGCCGCGTAGCATCCGGAGTACTCTGCCGGCAAGACTGTCGTTCTCCGCGAGAGATACAAGTTCGCGCTTCAGCAGAGATTCCAGTGCTGCCTTGGGCTCTCGGATATCCGCCGGCACCTTGGATGGAAGGTAGATTCGCAGGCAGTCCCTGATACCCACGATGAGGGAGCGGATCCCCATGATGAATGCAACCACCCCGAAAAGCGCGGAGAAGAACAGGGAGAGTCCGTATGACGCGGCCCCCCCGGGGCCAGCAAAGGCTGCTGTTTCAAAGCCATTCGAAAGAAAGACCCGCACCTCGTCAAGTGATGCGAGAAGAAACCCCGCGGAAAGCGCCAATAGGATCAGACCGAGTACCACCTTTACCACGCCGCATGATCGGTACGGGTGACCGAGTTCGATTCTGTACTTGGTTCGGATGATCTGCTTACCCATAGGTTGCGCTCTCCCCTGGTTCTCGAGTTCGGAACGATCGGGAGCCACCCAGCAATCGCGGCCAGATGTTAGCTCCGAGGCTGATACGAAAGGTGCGGGCGCGGAAACACAGCGCTTCCAACCGGCGTGACGCAGAAGCTCGACCACCACACGCGCAAGTCAGCGATCACGCATCTCCATGTCAGGATCGCTGGCACCACGGACCAGCCGCCCGATGACTGGGATGCCGGACAGCAGACCAGTCACGTAAACCCCCGAGTAGTCGTGGGCCTCCGGTATTGTCATGCTGTGTGCCACGTGACCTCGTGTCG
>JAUVLP010000233.1 GCA_030600655.1 Candidatus Eiseniibacteriota bacterium | reverse complement strand
AGACACGCGTGGGCTCCTTTCTACCAGCTCACCCAACTACCTGCCCACCTACATCGTGTCACTTGCGTTCAACACCGACCTCATAGGGAGCGATGAATGGATGGTCTCGTTTGTCGACGAGACGCCCTACCTCCCGGATATGTACATTGGGCGGCTTCCGGTTGGTTCCGGCGGACAGCTGAGCAGCCTTGTCTCCAGGATCCTGACCTACGAGAGCGCTTCATCGGCCGGCGCAGACTGGCGCAACAGGATTCTCTTTGTGGCAGATGATGCCTGGTCGTACGGTGATGACTTCAACGAGTACACGAAGAAGGAATCGAGCGAGGGCAAATTCACGTCCGAATCGATCGTCATGGCGGAGACGGTGGCGGCGTCGCCCGCCGGGATGGACACTGTCATGTTCATGCTCAGGCGATACACGGATCCGTTCCACGGCGATCTCACGGTGGACAATTTCTTCAATAGCATGTCGTTCGTAGAAGACGAAGTGACACCTGTGCTGCTCGACGCGCTGACGGCGAGTGCGCTGGTCGTCAATTTCCAGGGACATGCGAACAAGCATGTTCTGACTCACGAGCGGCTGCTCGTGGATATGAACCAGGGCGAGGATTTCGATTCCATAGGAAACGACGGCAAGCCGTTCATATTCTTCGGCTTTGCCTGCAGTATCGCGAGGTTCTTCGATTACTTTGAAGGATCCACAGGCGACGACAGCTTTGCGGAGCAGCTCCTGTTTCTTGATGAGGGACGTGGGGCGGTCGCCTCATTTGCGAGCACGGGGCTCGAGTACCTGACCCCGAACGTCAGATACAACAAGAAGATATTCGAGGCCATGTTCACCGACCCGACACCGACCGGTCCGCCGGAGGAGTATTTCTGGCCGAGGTGGTCGTTGGGCGGAATTCTTGGGAAAGCCGCTGTGAAGTACGTGACTTCGGGGGGGTCGGGTATCGCCGCAATGCGCTTCGTGCTCCTGGGGGATCCTCTTCTTCACTTTGAGGCGTCTCCACCGGTCTTTCAGGTTACCGTCGACGGAGTTCCGCATGTCAGCGGGGACTACCTGGAATCGAGCGCCGGCGAAGTGGTCCAGATAATCGCCGACATTATCGACGAGGTCGAGATCGATCCCGCGACGATCTCCGTGTTCGAGAGCGACCTTGGGGAGATAGACTCGGAGCTATACCTGGTCGAGTCCGTCACTGACACTGGCACCCAGCAGAGCCGCTGGTATCGTCTGACGTACAATACGGAGATCCGTGACTTGAGCTACGACATCAGGATATCAGCATCCGACGTGAACGGGCAGAGAACAAGGTTCACGTTGCACGTGGCGGAGGGAAACAGGATTCTCATCCGGGACGTCGCGAACCACCCGAACCCGTTCGACCGCACAACGAGCATCATCTATCTGCTGAATCAAAGCGGTTCAGAGGTCGAAGTGAGGATCTACACGGTCGGGGGGCGACTGATTCAGGTCTTCGAAGACGCTCCGAACGATCTCAACTACAACGCCCTCATGTGGGACGGGACGGACAGAGATGGCGACACGGTGGCCAACGGCGTCTATCTCTTTACCATCGAGGCGAAGGGTGAGGACGGATCCAGCGCGATTACGCCTGTCGGGCGAATGGTGAAAATGCGGTGATGCGCGAGAGACTCAGAGAACTGAACATAGATGTCGAGGATCGATCGGGCAGGGCCGTGGCTCTGCCCGAAAGCGCGCAGGCCGTGGCCGCTATTGTGCGAGAGGCCAAGGAGCGCGGGGTGGTAGTGGCGCCGCACTGGCTCCGGAGCGACAGCCTCGCGAACAGGGGCGTATCCGACTCAAGTGACAGTTCCCCGGCCAGGAACGCATCTCCTCCGGGTGGAGGTGGCGTGATCCGCATCTCTCGCGAGCGCATGCGCGCCGTGAAAGAGGTGCTTCCCGAAGATCTGATGGCGACTGTCGAAGTTGGCATCCGGATCGGGGAGCTGGCGTCGGCCCTCGCTGAACGAGGCCTTTTCTGGCCGGTTGCCGAGCTCGTCGGGAGCGATGAGATGCTCGGAGATGTCATCGAGCGAGCCCCCGGCAATCACACACGCCTGGGCAATACCGTCCGCCGCTACATCCTCATGATCGAGGTCATCCTGTCTGACGCGGCGCAGATGCGGGC
>JAUVLP010000138.1 GCA_030600655.1 Candidatus Eiseniibacteriota bacterium | reverse complement strand
ATAAGAAAGAAGAATTCCAAATGGAAAAAGTGAAAATTGAGAGAAAATTCACCCGTACCATCAAGTTGGGAAATCTCCTAATCGGCGGTAATAGTCCTGTTTCGATCCAGTCGATGACGAACACGCGGACGCACGATGTCGAGGCGACCGTTTCTCAGATCGACCGTTTGACGGCCGCCGGATGCGAGATTGTGCGAGTGGCCGTGCCGGATAAGGCAGCAGTCAGTGCGCTGCCGGAGATCCTCATCCGGTCCAGCATCCCAGTCGTCGGTGACATACACTTCGACCACAGATTGGGACTCGGCGCCATCGAGGCGGGTGTGCACGCGCTTCGCATCAACCCCGGAAACATCGGAGGGAAGGAGCGCGTGGCCGAACTCGTCGCAGCCGCCACGGAGAAGCATATTCCCATCCGAGTCGGTGTGAACGCAGGGTCTCTGGAACAGGACATTCTCGAGCGCGATGGACACCCGACGGCCGAGGGACTCGCAGAGAGCGCGGAGCGACAGGTGGAGCTTATGGAAGGCCTGGGTTTCAGCGACCTCATCCTGTCGCTGAAGGCTTCCGATGCGATGATGACGATCGAAGCCAACCGGCTCATCGCTGCGCGGTGCGACTATCCCCTTCACATAGGAGTGACTGAGGCCGGGACGCTTGTCTCGGGGGCAGCGCGCTCGGCTGTAGGCCTGGGAGTTCTTCTGGCGGAAGGCATCGGAGACACGTTGAGGGTCAGCCTGGCCGGGGACCCTGAGGATGAGATCCCGGTGGCGCGGGCGATCCTGTCGTCGCTTGGTCTCAGACGCAGTGGAATTACGGTTATCGCCTGTCCGACTTGTGGAAGAACCGAGATCGATGTTGCAGATGTGGCGGTCCGAGTCGAGGAGGCCACGATCGGTATCCTCGCGCCCATTACAGTCGCCGTCATGGGTTGTGCCGTGAATGGACCCGGCGAAGCGCGGGAAGCGGACGTCGGTATCGCCGGAGGCGGCAGAGAAGCCATCCTCTTCCGGCGCGGAAACATAGTAGAGAGAGTAGACGAAGATGCTATGGTAGAGAGGCTTGTGAACGAGATACGACTCATCGCTGAGGCGAACGGTTCATCAGAGTAGCCGGCTGCGGACAATGCGTGACGGAGATTCAGAGACCGCGCTGTGGCCGACGCCAGACGAAAGAAGAGGTTACACGTATGGATGCCAGATTCTACAACGCCGTCGCTCAACTCTCGGATGTTGGTACTGTTGCCATCCGGTCGCTCCGGAGCGATGACAAGGAACGCCTCCTGGGTTTGTTCCGACGGCTGATGCGCAGGTCGGTCTACTTCCGGTTCATGGGGGAGGACAAGAAAGACGTCACGCCGGACGAGCTTGCGTACTATACGGAGATCGATTTCAAGAGCCACGTTGCCTTGGCGGCATGTTTGAATGAGGGTGGGGAGGAGAGAATCGTCGGCGTCGGGCGGTACACGGTCAGTGAAGGCTCCAAGAGCGCCGAAGTTACGTTTTGTGTCGGCGATGAATACCAGGGGCGTGGCATCGGTACGGCGCTTCTGGACCATCTTGTGCGTATTGCGAGAACTCAAAGGATCGAGAAGTTTGAGGGACGCCTCTTTGCCTCAAACTCCAGGATGTTCAGTGTTCTCGATAGGAGCGGATTCAAGCTCAAAAACGTAAAGGAGACAGGCGGCATCATCCGTACGGAGTTCTCGATCAAGAAGTAGAAGGTGAACAACCCCGATATTCGCTCCTCACTACTCCGAGCTTGACAGCTGTCCGTTTGTCAGGTATAGTGTGGCCAGGTTCGGGATTGGTGAGATGCACCCCTGCCAAACACACCCCGTTTGAGGATCCCGACCTTGTCGGACGATTCCAAGAAGCGACCGAAGAACGGTCATCGCGATATGCGTAATGGGGGCTCGCGAGATGTTCTCGACAGCAAGGAGTCCAAGCTTCTCAACAGTATCCGCGAAGTCATCCGATTACGCCACTACAGCAGAAGAACTGAAGAAACGTACATTTCGTGGGTGACGCGGTTCATAACCTTTCACGGAAACCGCCATCCAGATGAGATGGGAGGGCGAGAAGTGCGCCAGTTCTTGTCGTACCTCGCCATCGAGCGAAGTGTCAGCGCATCGACCCAGAACCAAGCGCTCAGTGCAATACTCTTCATGTACAAGTATGTCCTGGAGCGAGATCTTGGTTGGGTCAGCGGGATTCCTGCAGCTCGTCGCGGGAAGAAGATCCCGGTCGTTCTATCGAAACGTGAGGTGCGTGCCATTCTGCGCTGCCTTTCGGGGACGAAGCGGCTCGTCGCTTCTCTTCTGTATGGAACAGGTATGCGGCTGCTCGAGTGCATGGAACTGAGAATCAAAGATGTGGATTTCGAGCGGCGCCAGATAGCTGTGAGAGGGGGGAAGGGCGACAGAGACCGCGTCGTGATGCTTCCTGCATCTGTGTGCAGTCGGCTCCAGAGACACCTGAGAGATGTCAGGGAGCTGTACGAACATGACCGGAATGTCACCGGTGCAGTAGTGACTGTGCCAACCGGGTTGGAGCGCAAGTGTCCACGCTTGGCATCGATGTGGGCCTGGGAGTATGTCTTCCCTGCGAGAAGGACGTTCGTTGAGTCAAAGACCGGCATACAGCGCCGCGGCCATCTCCACGAGTCCGTAATTCAGCGGGCCATGACCGAGGCGGTGAGGAAGTCGGGGATCAGCAAGCGGGCAACATGTCACACGTTGCGCCACTCGTTCGCGACGCACCTGCTTGAAGCAGGCTATGACATCCGTACGGTCCAGAAGCTACTGGGACACAAGGACCTCCGGACCACGATGATATACACGCATGTGATGGACAAGGGGATGCTGGGAGTTCGAAGCCCAGCGGATTGCCTGACGGACGAAGGTGAGGACCTGGACGACGATTGATCTCCACGGGCGGATGCCGCCGCGCATGCCTCGCACATTAGCGAGCGATGCGTGCAGGGCAACTGCGGAGGCAAGCAGGGACTGCGGGCGGTTAGTGCTGGGTGGTGGGGTGTTTGGTGGGATGCGGGAGGGGGGCTAGGCCCACGTTCTTGGCAGGGCAAAGTCTGGGTATATATATTGGTACGTATTTTCAGGCTCCGAATTGGTGTTAGGCCGAGCGCGTCTATTCCATGGCGACGGTGGCCAAGAAGATGTTGTTCCGCATCAAGAGGGGGAGTGAAGCATGTCCAGGGTCTGCGCAGAGTGTGGCAAGGAGCTCTCCGTGTTGGACGAGCACTTGCGAGATGGGCGATCTCTTTGTGGTACGTGCGTGAAGGCACTCCGCGAACAGAGTCAACCCGCGAGCCCCGTCGCGAAACGGCTCAGTGCGATGCCCGTAGGGGGCGGCGTGGCTATTGCTCTCCGGTTCTTCGCTTGGCTAAGCATTGCAGGGGGCGTGATCTTCGCGATCAAGACGATCGACTCCGACTACTTGCCGCTCGTGCTCGCGCTAGTCGGTGTTCTGTATGCGGTGTTACTCTTCGGTGTTGCAGTCATTATTGACCTACTGAGAGTGATTGCGGGGAGCGCCGTGCGCGAGGAATAGACGCGCCGGCCTAACTAGCGCATGCAGCCGACGAGCTTGTCTGTCACGCCGGCTGCTGGCGCGGCTTCGCCGCTGGCACCCATCGCGCCAGCCTTAACGCTCGCAGCTGATGCGCGGTTGTTAGACAGCGGACACTGCAGAACAAGGAGGGCATGACATGGCAAGACTGTTCTTGGCGTCTGTTCTAGTGATGGCTCTGGTTGCTCCTGCCGCGCTGTCACAGGAGGTGTTGTTCTCGGATGACTTCGAGGACGGATTGCTGGATGGGTGGTATCACTTCGGAGCCGAGGAAGCTGGGCACGACTTCTGGATCTCAGACGGTAGGCTGTGGGGGCGCGCATCGTCTGGTGCCGACTGCTGCGATTGCCCGAACTGCCGGGGTGTTGCCATGGTTGACGGTGTAACCATTACCGACGTCGAGGTCGAGATCGCACTTACCAATCACAATGCCTGTGGGTGGTTCGGCGTCATTCTGAGGCCGAGCGTGGACACGTGGACTGACTGGACCAGCATCGAGTACTGGTGGGCCTATTTCGACCCCGGCGCCACATACGTTGCGCTCGGATCTCGCTCATACGGTGTTTATTCGTCGGGCCATTTCTCTTCGTACAGCTACCCGTTTGGCACCGATGTCACACGCTACTACCTGATACGTCTGATTGGCGACACGATAGAACTCTGGCAGAAGCCGGACGCTGCGGGGGAGTACGAAATGGAGTACTCTGCAGTGTGTCCCGAGGGGCCGCTCGCAGGGGGCATTGGAGTTGCAGTCGGGCAGGCTGCGAAGCTCGCTGACTTCGACGACATCATCATCAGAGACGTGGGCGCGAGTCCTGTGGAGCAGTCCAGCTGGTCGGTGATCAAAGCCCTGTTCCGTTAGTGCCCGCTGTCTAACTAGCGCATGCAGCCGTCGAGCTTGTCTGTCACGCTGGCTGCAAGCGCGGCTTCGCCGCTGGCATCCATCGCGCCAGCCTTAACGCTCGCAGCTGATGCGCGGTTGTTAGGTGCCGTCCTCAACGAGGGAGCGAACGCTGGGGTTCGGACCCCGGCATTTGGAAACGAGAGGTCTCTGTTCGGCGGTCACACCCAAGAAGGAGGGATGGAGCATGAAGACGAAGCTGTTCCGCGAGGCAGTGCTCAACAAGACCAAC
>JAUVLP010000046.1 GCA_030600655.1 Candidatus Eiseniibacteriota bacterium | reverse complement strand
ACTGCCGATGTGTAGATGCTTGCCTTGACGGCGAGCTCACCGTTCTCCAGATTGAACCCCGGTTCCGATACCGCCTGGTACTCGACGTGCACGCCGGCGGGAAACTCGGTCTCTCTGAACCACGGACTTCCATGCTGCGGGAGCGCGGCCGGGATGAACTGCGGCAGCCAGATGAACTCCAGGTCGAAACTATTCCCGAGGTATCGCCACTTCGCCGCATCTACCGGTATCCGGGTATCATCGTATTCTGCCGCGAAGAACTCCGCGTAGTCGCGCGGGCAGATGATGTCCGTTATAGCCACCCCGTCCGCCTTCCCCCACACAATGATCTGGCGTCCGACCCTCAGATCCCAGCTGTCCGCTACGTACTCGACGAACGCCTCCCGGAGCTCTATTCCGTTCTCGCCGGGGACCACACCGTTCTCTACGGCATTCACGCTCAGGTACGCCCAAGTCTCTCCCTCGCACATCCAGCTCTCGATGCGCGCCCGGGTTCTGGAAGTGATGAAGTCGTGCGGTTCCCCGAGCCGCACGCCGTAATGCGAATCGACGAAGCCGTGCGTGTCGAATTCGGCCGCCACGGCATCATCCACCGAGAACAGGAGCAGGGAGATGACAAGGACCAGGACCGCCGTGACTGTGGTCATTGGATCCTCCCCCTCTCAAGAGTGGAGACTTTGAACAGGTTGTCTGATAGACCAATGTTGTAGTGCAGATCCTCGTACGCGATCCTCGTCCGATGTTCCTCAAAAACGTTCTCCATCTCCATCTCGTATATGCTCCAGAAGCCATCGATCTCACGCACGTCCATGACGGTGAGAATCTTGAGGAGTTCCCCTTGCCTCTCGTAGAACTCGACACGAGCAGGCAGGAGAACGTCCTTGCGAATCCAGCGCACAACCCTTGAATACATGTAGTCCTCATCCACGGGCACGGCCTCGACGACCCAGCACTCGTGTCCGCCAAACTCTTCCTCGCGCAGGAGTTCATACACGTCCTCATCCACGCTGCGGTCACCCAGATCATCGTAGGTGAAGTCGGTGCCCATGAAATACTCGTTCTTCGAAGACCCTGCGATCCGACGAACCCTCCTGAGCGCCGGCATGTAGAGCCACTTGTCGTCCTGCCTCTCCGGGTCCTCATACTCGAACTGAAGGAAAGCCGTTCCCTTCACATCCGCCGGAGCCTCGAAGTACATGAGGCTCTTCGAATCCAGTCCGTAGTCCTTGTCGAAGGACGTCACGCTCCGGACCCTCGTCTTTCCCCTACTGTTGGTAAGAGTCAGCGTCATCGTTCCCTTTCTATCGTCCCCATCCGGTCTCTCATCCACCATGACGGCGATGTCGCGCCCGGTCAGGTCAGCGGCAACGCCTGTGCTCGCTGTCCCCACAACCGCAATCGCAGTCACAGTCGCGAACAGGATCACGAATAGTGCGCTGATAGCACGGTGACACATGTCGGACCTCCTGTCTCAAAAACGAACATTGTTCAGCCCTGTTCCAAAAAAACTACTCTTCATTCCCCAAGCCCACTACCGCCCTCATCCCCGGGTACGAGAACCTCACAAGCTCATCGGCGTATCTTTCCATGTCCTTCAGTGGAACATCGTGCATCAGCATCTCGACGAATGCATTGACGAAGAATCCGCTCGTGTTGTGAATGAAGAACTGTGACACTCGGGTCGCCCCTCCGGTTTTGGGGCTCCTCTTGCCGAGCTTCCGGAAACACCGCGCGTGCCCTCGCGTGTGTTCCTCTATCAGCTCGTCGTGAAACCCGCTCAGAGATGAGCCCTCCGATTTGAAGAAGATGAGTTTGAGATCCTCGCGGTGCTCATCCACGTAGGCAACGATGATCTTCATCATCTCCTTCTGCCGCTCGAATCGCTTGAAACCGTGTTCGTCGAGATCCTGCAGCAAGGGCGATGTCTCACGTATCACGACGGCTCTGAGTCCATCAACCGTCGGACCGACTACGGCGCGGAAGAGGCGGTCTTTACTCTCGAAGTAGTTGTAGACGTTGCTGAGCGACGTCCCCGCCCGCTTCGCGATCGCCCGCATGCTTGCCCGGGAGAAGCCCTTTGCGACGAACTCGCGCCGGGCACCTTCGAGAATCCTATTCTCTATCTCTTCCTTCTTGACCTGCATGCCGTGTCGCCCGCCTGTAGTCCCAACGTGATGGCTCCACATCGAATAACGAATGTTGTTCTCTATACAATACTAGCGTCCTCGTGCCTTCCCGTCAAGCCCGGCTTTCATTCACCGGATCACGTGACGCCCTCCGTCAGTCCACCTGATCTACAAGCCACTCCCCGGCCCGCTCGACAGCCCACGCGGCTACCCGCGGATCGGGCAGAACCCCCCGCCCGCCGTACAGGATCTCCTTATCCTTGAGGACATCCTCCGCACTGATCGTCATCATGCCGGACCGAACCATGGCGCTCTTTGCCATGTTCTCGACTCCCATCGACAGGTACAGACCGACGACAAGAGTTCGCTCGGCATGCTCGGCGGCTTGAGCTATGACTCCCAGTCCTTCTGTTGCAAACGACTGACCGACTTCCACGAGCGCGTGATCGAAGTACTCGATACCGGTGCGCGCGCAGACGTACACGCCGACTTCATTGCACAGCGCTTCCCACACAGGTTCCGTAGACGCGTCTCCGTGTGCCAAGAGGACGAGGCTTTCCGACCCGGGATCCACGGACATCTCCTTAACGCGATCGAGCATGATCGTTTTGAGTATGTCACCGTAGCTGAGCGTTGGGCCGACTGTCAGCCGAATATCGGTGTCTACGATCTCAATCCCCTCGCCCCTCAGTTCCTCCAGCATCTCGAGGTCGCTATAGAGCCCGAGGATTGCAGGAATGTCGAACAGCGAGTGTCCGGACGGAGCGATGAAGAGCGGAAGCACGTAGACCCTGTCTATCCCTGCCTTCTCGAGATCCCCGATCACAGTGTGAATCGAAGGTTCCGTGAACTCCATGAGCGCAACACGAACCTCATCGAACGGATTGTCACCTGCCTCCGCCAGAAGAACCTTTACCTCGTCCTCCAGTGTGAGGACCGGCGCATTCCACGACGGCATCGGGGCGCCGTGAGCGACCAGCACCAATCCAAGCCTATCGCCTGCCGCGGCGGCGGCTGATGTCAGTGCAACCATGATGAGCACCGCGACAATGATGAGGCTGGTGCCCGTCAGAAACCGCCCCCAACGCCCCAAATCTGATTGAAACAGCATGATTTATTCTCCCTTCAGACTATGTCCTCGCCGTGATTCTGGATCCGGTCTGCGACAGAACCCCGTGCGCGCTAGAAGTCGATTGCTACTCCTCCGTAGAAGATCCGCCCGTAGACCGGCGCATACATGAAGGCGGCGTCATCAGTGTGCTTCTCCTCCTGCACGTAGTCGGTGAGATTGCGGCCCCCTACGAAGAGCGATAGATCCTCTGTCAGGTGCTTCGAGACACGTGCGTTAACAATGACGTAGGTCTCCGTTTCCTTGATCTTCGTAGGCTCATCCCCGTCGGCGTAGTAGTCGATATAGAGCGGGCCCTGGAGATCCGCATCCACTACAGCACTCCAACCGACGGGCCTGTACTCAGCTTTGAGACCGGTGGAGTATCGCGGCAGTCGCGACACGTGGATGCTGTTGCTCTCGTACTCGGTTCCCATCCAGTCTTCCCGCACGTTCTCGTATTCTCCGGACGCGAACGTTGCGTGACCATCGATGACGAGGCTGCGGGTCACCTCGTAGCGCCCGCTCAACTCGAGTCCCTGCACAAATGCATCATCGATATTCTCCCACTCGTAGTCGTACCCTTGAGCGGACGCCGCCTCACTCGCATCGACCAGCCCGATCTTGCCGCGAACGTCGGTGCGGTAAAGCGAGAGCCCGATGGTGTATCGCGTGGCGTAGTAGTCGGCAGAGATGCTGTAGCTCACGGACTTCTCGGGCTCCAGATCCCCGCCCTTCCAAACGCGCGGAGATCCGCTGCACAGGTGAAGATCCTCAGAGAACCCGTAGGGAACACGGAAGCCGGTGCCGACGCTCGCGCGAAACGCCAGGCCGGGTGTCGGACTGAACCGGACGGCGGCACGGGGATTCACAGACGATTCGGAATACTCAACCGTCGGAACGCCCTGCGGAGCAACGCTGCCGGATCCCCGGAACTTGTCCTCCGAGTCGTGTCTGTCGTACCGGACACCCAGAACAAACTCCAGAGCATTGCTGGGAGCAAATTCATCCTGAAGATACAGGCCGAAATCCGTCGAGTGCTTCTCACTCGTGGACCTGTACGCCTCACCGTAGTTCTCATCCTCTTCATCGATGACGACGTACATGCCGGATTCCTCGAGTTGGTTGTGCGCGAACTGTCCCCCAAGAAGCAGCCGGTGCTTTCCACCGACGGGATGTGAGTAGTTTATGTTCGCGGTGTAGAGATCCTCTGACGCCAGGTAGGGTCTCAGGAGATCGATCGGCGCCTGTTCCCCGTTCACGCTTTCGTAATCCGTGATGAATGTGTCGTTCGTCGCATTCCTGTCGTGATGCGCGTAGGAGACAGAGACGCCGACATCGCTTCCACGGTCAAACCGCTTCTTTGCCGACATCTCGAACTCATGTCTGTCCGTGACGATCCGCTCCGTTCCGGGCGTGAAGGGATTCTCATAGACGTCCTCGGGAACATCGTAGTCGTCATTGTAGAGCTCACCTCCCTGTCTGAGCTCATGGAGCGCTCGCCCCCTGATCACGAACTGATCCATTCCGAAAACATCACTTACGATCGCGTTGAACCCGCCGTTCGTGAGATCGGTCCGGACACGATCAGATACGTGGTCGGGCGTGTAGACGCTCTCGCGGCCGATGCCGTCTCCCGTCTCATCGATGACATCCCCCGAATTCTTCTGTGCGAAGAGAACCAGCCCCACGTTTCCAAACCGCTGCGAGGCAGAGAAATCGTAGCGCCTCGACTCGTGCTCTCCGAACTCGATGGATATCCCCGCCTCCGGACGCGCCGCAGGAATCCGTGTCACCAGATTGATGGCGCCCGCGATCGCTCCGCTCCCGTACAGCGCCGAGCCCGCTCCTTTGACGACCTCAATCCGCTCGATCGAGGTTGTGCCCATCTGCTGCAACCCGTAGACGCTTGCGAGACCGGAGTAGACGGGCTGGCCGTCAACAAGGATCTGGGTGTGATCGGCCCCAAGTCCCTGCATTCTCACCTGGCTGAAATTGCAGAACTGACACTGCTGCTCAACGCGCACCCCCGCGACGCCTTCAAGTGCCTCGTAGATGTCGCCGGCCCCGGCGTCCTTGAACGACTGCCGGGTCACCACCTCCGTTCGAATGGGAACGTCCTTCAAGTAGCGCGGCGTTCTCGTCGCGGTGACCACGACTTCCCCCATCGCTATGACGCCCTCCTTGAGCTCGAAATCCATCTCCACTGTTCTATCGGGTCTGATCGTGACCATCCTGACAGCAGTTTCATAGCCCATCATCGAGACGGCCACCTCGTGCGTTCCAGCCCTGATGTTTGGGATGTAGAAGTTCCCATCGCGGCCACTGATGCCTCCGGACACCGTCCCCCTGACACTCACATTGACGAATGCCAGCGGCTCACCAGTCTCGGCATCAACGATGCTCCCTGCCAGACCACCCAACTCCTGAGCTTGTCCTGCTCCAGTGATCAGAAGAATCACGGCTGCCACGGCTATCGGTATGACATTCCTCACGATGGTCTCCCCTCCGTTGAAGTTCGTTGCGCCGTATAAAGTTTGTGTTGCCTAACTGCGGGTGCAAAAAAAAGGCGCTTTCTCTCCGTTCTTGACCTGCCGCCACGGTCTCTCTGCGCAGATCGCACGCCCCAGCGGATTCCGGACTCTCCCAGCGGTCACGCCCCGGCGGGTTCCGGATTCTCTCCCGGCTTCCTCCTGTGTTTTTCGATACATTTTTCTATGCACTCCCGGCAGGCGTCCGGATCATCGACGTCCTTGTACGCCCTTGCCGGCCCGCAGATCCAGTCGGCATCACCATCTGCGGAGTTCTCAACGCACGCGAGGAACCCCACCAGCCTCTTCATCAGATCCGGCGACAGCCAGTGCTCCATCCGGCAGGCAGCCTCGCTTGCCTCCACTTCACCTACACCAAGCACCTTCGTGAAGAACTCCTGGAGGGCATGGTGCCGCCCGGTGACATCCCTTGCGATCGCCTCTCCCTCGGAAGTCAGCGTGATAACATCGTAAGGGGCATAGTTGATCAGGTTCTTCTCGCTCAGCGCGTGAAGAGCGCCCGTCACCGACGGACTGCTGACGCTGAGACGCTTGGCTATGTCCTTCGCCCTGACGGCCTGCTTCTCCTGGAGGATGGCCAGGATGGCCTCCAAGTAGTCTTCCAAGCTCTCGCTCAGATGTCCTGTTTCCACAGAATCTCCTCTTCAGGGCAGAAATTATGCACGCCTAACATTGTAAGCCCCCCCTAACTCCATGTCAACACGAATCTCTCTTCTGTCACAACTCTGTTCCAATTCCCTCATAAGATGGTGCCCTCCTGCGCCGCCGGTGTAGTATAGAAATCATGACTGAGCGCCCAGACCCCATTCATCTCAGTACAAAGGTCCACCACCCCTACCGCGGGCGGACGGTCCTCCAGTTTTTGTGTGAAAGGTTCCGCTATCTTCCCCGCGAACTATGGGAGAAGCGAATCAAGACCGGGAAGATCCGGCTCAACGGACGGATAGCCGGAGCAAAGGATATCGTAGATACCGATGATGAGATCGAGTACACGATAGAGATAATCGAACCGGCCGTCGACTTCACCTATGACATCATCTACACGGATGATGACATCCTGGTAGTGTCAAAATCGGGGAACATCCCCGTCCACGCGAGTGGAAAATTCATCCGGCACACACTCATCGCGAAGCTCAGGGCTGATCTTGGTAAGGATCTCAATCTCGCTCATCGCCTTGACCGGGAGACGAGCGGCCTTGTGGTTCTCACGAGAAACGTCGAGGCAGCGCGATCGATATCGGCTGCATTCGCGGACGGCGCAGTTTCGAAGACCTACCTCGCGATCGTGCGCGGGTGTCCCAGCGACGACACGTTCGAAATCGATGCTCCGCTCGGACGGATCGGAAAACAGCACCCGATCCCACGGTCGATCATAGACAGGAAGAAGGGCAAACCGGCGAGGACGAGCGTGAGGGTGATCGAGCACCTGCGTGGCCGACCGATCACGGAGACCCTCGTGCAGGGGGGAACGGCAACAGAGGGCGCCCCCGGCGAAGGCCGCGCAAGTGCGCCGCCGACGGCGTTCAGCATCGTCGAGGTCCGACCCCACACGGGCCGAACCAATCAGATCCGCGTCCATCTGGAATCCAGAGGCCACCCGATCATCGGCGATAAGACCTACGGACTATCGGCCACGCTCCTGCGGAAGCTGATGGTCGATCCCGACTCACCGGAGCTCCTCGCCCACCTCATCCTCCCCCGCCATGCACTCCACAGCGCGCACATCGCCTTCGAGCATCCCCGTACCGGCGAGCGACTCGAACTTTCAGCGCCTCTCCCGGCGGACATGGCGAATTTCATCGATGCTCGGCACCTCCGGATGACACATCCAGCGTCCTAAGGAAACACCCGGCGTCATGATAACATACGCGGCGTTACAGAGAAACGCCGCACCCTTTCCAGCGAGCACGGCGCTTCCCGTAGTCGTATCGTTCTCGGATTGCTTGAGCCCGACTACTTCCCGGGACACTCCGCGGCAACGGCTGCTTCTATACCGGCATTGCCATACGCCTTGTCATAGTGTGCGGCGAAGTCAGCGGCAAGCTTCTTCGCACGCTCCTCAAACGCCTTCGGATCATCCCATGTGTTCCGGGGCTTCAGAATGGCCGCATCCACACCGGGGCAGCTCGTGGGAACCGCCACCTTGAAGTACGGATCAATCTCGCACTCAACATCATCGAGTTCACCCGAGAGTGCCGCGTTCACCATGCGTCTGGTGATCGGGAGATCCATTCTCGATCCAACTCCGTACGGGCCTCCACTCCACCCTGTGTTGACAAGGAAGACGCTCGTACCGTGCTCCTTCATCCGCTTTCCCAGCAGCGACGCGTAGACGTCCGGGTTCCTCGGCATGAACGGCTCGCCAAAGAAACGTGAGAAAGTGCTAACCGGTTCGGTGATACCTGTCTCCGTCCCGGCCAGCTTGCTCGTATACCCCATGAGGAACCACAGCATCGCCTGTTCACTGGTCAACTTCGAGATCGGTGGGATCACACCATTCGCATCGGCGGTGAGAAACAGAATGGTTGTCGGATGACCGGATGTAGATGACTCCTTGATATTCGATAGATACCTCAGCGGATACGAGCCTCGAGAGTTGGGAGTCAGACGAGAATCAAACAGATCGAACTCGCCCCACGGATACATCATTGCGTTCTCAATTATCGCGCCGTGCTTCTCCACATCGTCCTTGTGGAAACAGGCGTTCGTGATCTCGGGCTCCTTCTCAGGATCGAGATCGATCAGCTTCGCGTAGCATCCGTTCTCGAAGTTCGCTATGCCGTTGTCACTCCACCCGTGCTCGTCGTCGCCAAGAAGCGCGCGTGAGGCATCGGCCGAGAGCGTGGTCTTGCCTGTTCCGGAGAGACCGAGGAGCAACGCGCTCTTCCCGTCAGGGCCCTCGTTCGCGCTGCAGTGGATCGGCAGGATGCCCTCACCGGGCAGTATGTAGTTCATAACCGTGAATATCAGTTTCTTGATACTGCCACCGTATGCGGATCCATAGACGACACCGAGGTGGCGGTCCACATCAATCGCAACAGCCATCGTCGAGGTGCCGCCGATCCGTGGATCTACGCGCAGCTTCCCCTCATACCTGGATGGATCGAGCTTGTCGTACGGGAGCGCGACGAGCGTGAAGTGCCGATCCTTGAAACACGTCGTCGCGATGATCTCATCCGACCACGGACGGAACATGTTGTCGGTAAAAAGCGCTGAAAGAGCCTGGTCGGCGATCGTGTGCACGGGAAGCGCATACTTGGGATCGGCTCCAACGAGTCGATCGGTAACGTACACGGTATCGACCTCGGCCAGCGTCGCGAGCGAATCCTCAAGCAACATGTCAAAAGTCTCGGGAGCAAGCGGGATGTTGTTCGGACTCGTCCAGTCGATCGTATCCTGGCTCTCGGGGCGTTTCACTATGTAGGTATCCTTCGGACTGCGGCCGTTCGAGTCCGTCGGAGTCCACGTTGCGAGCGCGCCACACGCGCTTGGTATCGCCTCCCGGCGCTCAACAGCGTCGCGGATCATCTCCGCCCTGGCGATGTTCGTCTTGACGTTCGAACGATCTTCAAGCAGTGCAGCAAGCTTCTCCTGGAAGGCCATCGCTCTCTCCTGACCGGTTGCGAGATCGGCGAGACCGGTCTCTGGTGTAACTTGGATCCTCATACCTTCTCAGAACAGTCGACTCAACGAACTTCAATGATAAATCGCTATGAGAAGCATTGGAAGTGTGAAAGCTCTGCCTCCGGACTCGATGCTCATGCGAATGAGCGCCCGGCCACCGGGATCCATCGATCGTGCGTCGTTGACACCGGGCGCCTGCGGCCCCATAGTGATGCTGGCCCGTCCCTTAGGAGAGCGTGTTCGCCCCTCATCCAAGAGACTGGAGAGACGGGGCGACCGCGGCTCGACAGCATAGAATGGAGTCGAGAATGCTACCACCTGGCGGAAGCGAGTACGCAAGGCACTGGAGCCTGGATCCCAGCGTGACATTTCTGAATCACGGTTCCTTCGGGGCCTGTCCAATCGACGTACTAGCCGCCCAGGACCGCTACAGAGTCCGGATGGAGAAACAGCCTCTCCAGTTCATGGTCCGCGACATCGAAGCGCTTTACGACGTCGCCCGGGCTGAACTCGCCGCCTTCGTCGGTGCGGACCCCCTCGACATTGTGTTTGTGCCCAACGCGACGACGGGCGTCAACACGGTCCTCCGCTCGCTTCACTTCGAACCCGGCGATGAACTTCTCACGACCACTCACGAGTACAACGCCTGCCGCAACGCGCTCGACTTCGTGGCGGAGCGCTCCGGCGCTGTCGTGGTCGCCGCCGACATCCCGTTCCCTGTCGAGTCGCCCGCGGACATCACCGCGGCAGTGCTCGAACGCGTCGGGCCGCGGACGCGCCTCGGTCTCTTCGATCACATCACGAGCCTGACAGGCATGGTCATGCCGATAGCGGACATCGTGCGAGAGCTCTCGGAACGTGGAGTGGATGTGATGGTGGACGGTGCCCACGCGCCGGGCATGCTTGACCTCGACATCACTTCGATCGGCGCCGCTTACTACACCGGCAACTGCCACAAGTGGCTGTGCGCTCCGAAGGGCTCGGCACTCCTCCATGTAAGGAGAGACAGGCAGAATGAAATCCGCCCGCTTACTATCAGCCACGGAGCGAACACGACGTGTTTGGGTCGTTCAAAGTTCTGGTTGGAGTTCGACTGGACCGGAACGCGCGACCTTAGTCAATACCTCGCAGTAGCCGACTCGATTCGATTCATGGGATCACTGCTTCCTAGGGGGTGGGATGAACTCATGAAGCAGAACCGTTCGCTGACGCTTGAGGCACGAAATCTCATCTGCGAGCGGCTCGGCGTCGAGCCCGCCTGCCCCGATTCCATGATAGGAGCCCTCGCCAGCATCCCGCTCAGCGGAGGACGCTACGGGTTCTCGACGACGAAGCTTGATTTCGATCCACTTGAGGATGCGCTGCGCGAAGAGTACGGGATAGAAGTTCCGGTGCTTGCCTGCCCGGATGGCCCGGCGAGCATTCTCAGGATCTCCGCCCAGATATACAACAGGATCGAGCAGTACGAGTACCTGGTCGACGCAGTTCTGGCTATCGGGGAGGGCTAGAGCGCTACCCAGGAGGCGCCGCTGCTTGCTCCGGCTCGAACTCAAGCGCGGCGGTGCGGCCGGCTAGTCCAGCACGAACTCGAGCTCAGCGATGTAGACAAGGCTCCGGTCGCGGTTCGCAAGGAAGTTCCGCAGAAGGAATTCGAGATCAGGCTCTACGAGTTCATCAAAGAGAACCCTATCCCCGATCGCCACGGTGACCGGCTCATCCATATTGAACATGTCGGGATGAACGAGAACCTTGAATGAACCCACAAGCGACTGCCTGACATCCACACGATTCGCGGAGTAGTGGGCGCGAACCGCCCCTGACGGAACATCCCTCTTAAAGATGTAGTAGTTTTCCTTCTCGGGCAGGACACCTTCCAGAACGAGCTTTTCTTTGTCCCTCTGCACGGTGAGAGAGAAGACGTCGCCTCGGGCGAGTCTTCCTTTGAAATCGCTGAGATCGTCGAGGCTTGTCACAGGCAGATCGTTCCCTGCAACGATGATATCTCCCTCGGCTATTCCCATCTCCGTAGCTGGATAGTCCCCATCGGAAAGAGCGGAGACAAGCACGCCCTCCCCTTCATAGTCCCAGTCAGGCACGAACCCGAACGTGATGCGATCGGACACGAGCGCCACATTGTGATCGCTGTGCCAAGGGGCACGCTCGCCAATGACCGTCTTGTCGATGGCGAACCATCTGCAGAGACCGAATTCCCCTCCGGCGCTTTCCCACACAATCTTCGAGGGGAACGGATCTCTCGGGTGACGCTCAAGGAACCTGGCGATCCTCGGCAGTTCGCAGTCTCCCCAAGGCTCGAAGCTGTGCTCGCCCCCGAACTCCTTGTAGAAAACGTCACCTCCTGCGCGCCGTGCCATGTCAATAGTGGCGCGCATGCGCTCGGAGGGATAGAGCCCATCGTGGAATGTAGTCGTTGCATAGAGCGGCGTCCCGGTCATGTTGGGAGCGTAGCTGGCGCGGTTGAAATCGAGGCTTGCCACGCCCATGTGGCCGTTCAGGGCGGCTATGGCAGCGTAGTCTGTCGGGTCGCTCATGGCAAAGAAGAAGCCTGCCGATGCGCCGTCTGAGAAGCCGATCATCCATACCCTGTCGTCATCGACGTTGTACTCGCGCTTCACTGTCCTGATGAGCGCCCGGATATTGGCGAAACCTACGTCATCGAACCAGGTGGCCCCGGCCTGCCCGAACGGAACCGCCGCGATCCAGCCATGTTCCCGCGCCATCGCCACGAATTCGTTCTCAGCAACGTACTCCAGAGGATCGGGAAGGATCTCTGCTCTACCAACTCCGCCGTGCAGCACGACAAGCAGCGGCGTCCTCATATCCGATTCATAGTCGTCGGGGGTCACGATAACCCAGGGACGTTCCACGCCATCGATGCATGTCGCCATTCTCAACTCGGGGATTCCGGGAGTCTCGATGTCCCGGAAGCGAAGCGAATCTATCCGGCCCGTCACGTCAGCCCAAAACGGCTCAAGTTCCAGAAGCTCCTCGAGAAGGCTCTCCCGGACAGCCGCATCATCAACAGAGATGAGATCGTCGAGTGTTACGCGCCAGTCGGCGGCTCCGCTTGAGGCGCAGCCAGCGACTGTAAGAACCACCACTGACCAAATGAACAGTCGCATCCTTCCCCCCCGTTCAGGAATCGCCGCCGGCCCGTGTTCAAGTGCTGACTGTGCCGATCACCACACCGATCGCTCCGACCGTAGTTCAGAATCAATCGTCGGTGTCGACCGTTCTGAATGCGTCGAGCAGTTGTCTCAGATTACTGCGAAGCTTCTTGTTGGCAGGGTGGTTGTCACGAGTATCGGGGAGCATGGCCCACTGGTCGCTCTCCCTGGTAAGCGTGCTCTCGAGTTCCCACCAGTAGTTGAACTCCTGTCCTGTGATATCCCGCAGGGCACGGATCTGCCCAACCGTCAGGAGCTTGAGGTCGAGTGTGTCTATGCGCTTCCGGGTAACAACAAATCTCTCCCTGCGCGCGCAGTCGACAACAACATCCCGGTCGATCATGCCGAGCGATGTCTTCTCCCTGAGCACGCCGGTGAGTCCTCGTGCGGATTTGAACGCCACACCACCCAGTTCTGCGAGTCCTTCATCATCCACGCCGCGCTCGCGAAGTCGCTCTATGCCGGCATCAGACAACTCGTAGACCACCGGCCTGTGAACCGGGAGATCGAAAACATTCTGTAGAAAGAAGAGACCAAAGAAGGCAATAGACGCCGCAATAATGGGAGTTGCCACCCACCCACCTGCGATTCGGCGAAAGAGTCTCAAGTCGAGGTTCCTGCCTCCCTTGACGAGTGCGATGCCAACGACGGCGCCGATCACTGCCTGGGAGCTGGACACCGGTACAAGTGGAATCGACGGCAATCCTCTCGAGATCAGCCATGCTTCGAGCGACTCCGACGCAAACAGGAAGAGAACAAGCGATTCGGACAGGATCACAACAAGCGCCGTCACGGGCGTCAGCCTGAAGAGCCCCTTCCCAACTGTTATCATCACCCGATAGGAGTAGGTGAAGATACCGATGGCGATGGCTATTCCACCGAGCGCGAAGAGTTGCTGGTCGCTCGACACATGAAGGAATCCGAACAGATGCACTGAACTTGCAGGAATCGCAGAGACGAAAACGCCCATGACGTTCGAGATGTTATTGGCACCAAGGGAGAAAGCTCCGAACGCACCAACTGCCATGAGCGCAGCTCTCGTCATCGCATCTTCCGCCAGCAGGTGCATGCGGGATCGCTGGGTCACGGCTCGCGCAAGAACATACAACCCGGCCGCGAAGACCGCGGACAGGAGTGGACAGATCACCCACGTAGATACGATCTTGACGAGCGAATCGATACTCGTCGGTGATCCGGTGAACAGGTTCCACCCGATGATCCCACCGACAATCGCCTGTGAAACCGAGACCGGAAGACCCGCTCTCGTCATCCAGAGAACCGCCAGCGCAGCCGCCAGCGCCACCATAAACGCTCCCGCCATCGCGTTCACAGAACCGAGCTGCCCAAGCGTCCGGGTCGCTCCCCCACCAGCGAGCACAGCGCCCGCTATGACGAAGAACCCGCTCGTGATGGCCGCTGTCTTGAAGCGCACCATCCGAGTGGCAACCGCCGTGCCGAAAATATTGGCCGCGTCGTTCGCGCCGAGGGACCATCCGAGGAACAGTCCACTGGAAAGAAATAGGAGGATCATCCGGATCTCCCGAATTCGCCGGAGGCTGAGATCAGATTGAACGCTTAATTGTCGAGATGCTCAGGCGTTCGCTCACGTCTTCCGCCTGATCGGCAATGGAATCAACATGCATTACGAAATCGCCCAGCTGGATCTTGTGGCTGAGGTCTATGTTCAGCTGGAAGATGCGTCGCTTGAGTCTCTCCGCCACTTTGTCCGCCTCCTTCTCCCAGAAGGCAACCTTGTGAGCATGATCAGGCACAGCCGCCGTATTGCGGAAGAAGGCCCTTACACCCATAACGAGTTCCTGAACCGCGCGACTCCCATAGTCGGCCAGCTCAAGATAACTCTCCCCAAGCTCGTCCGGGATGTCCGGATTCTCGACGGAGACCTGCATGAGGGCATGTTTGACGTGATTGATGACGTCGTCGGTCTGCTCGAGCAATCCCAGCACGTCGCCTCGCGACTCCGGAATCAGGGTCTCGATGTAGAGCTGCCTCTCCACCTCACGCCTGAGCTCGTCGGCGTGGTTCTCGAGGTCACAGACTTTGCCCCTGCGTTCCTCGAACTCATCGAGCCGTCCGTCCAGGAAGTTCTTCATGGCCTCCCGGAAAAGCAGGCCCACCTCGCTCGTGTGGTTGAGGTACTCGTCTATCTTGGATTCGAGAAGCCTCGTTCTCGCAAAGAGATTCGCCATAAGCCCTTCACCTCCGGATGGGCGCCTGGGAGACTCATTCCACCCCCACGACACCCGACATCTCGTAGCACTCTATCAGACTGTCAGTTAGCAATGATTCAGCCAAGAGTAGCCCTCCGACGGAGCGCGTTCAAGAACTCATAGTATTTAACTTGTATATATGGCCATATTGACATATATTATAGGAAGCGATTGACTCCACGAATTACGGGTACCCAACCTCGGAGGTGACAGATGGTCGGCATCCGACCCAAGAGTGACTACGGTCGACAAGCACTCGTTCTAAGGGCGCTTGCAAACGAGGCGCGCCTCATGATGATCCACCATCTTGACAAGGGAGAATCGTGCGTCTGTGATCTGGTTGAACTCGTCGGGTTGGATCAGTCCACAGTCTCCAGACATCTGGCAGTGCTCAAGACAGCCGGAGTCGTGGACAGGGAGCGCCGCGGCCATCATATCTACTACCGGCTCATCGCACCGTGTGTTGTGGACTTCGTAACCTGCGCGGCCGCAATCGCAGCCGGTCAAGGCGATCCGACCATACCGGAAAGCAAAGTGCTTCCCTGCGGTGACACTTCCCTGCCACCCCACCTACCGGCTGATGGCAAGGAGAACCAAGCGTGATAGCAAGGGCTGAACTAAAGGCAATCCTGCTGACAGCCACCGTTTTCCTCGGCTTCTACTTCATCCCGGTCGACAACCCGCGCATAGGCGCTGCAATCACCGAAGCCCTGCTCTTCGTTCAGGACTACGCACGTGAGCACGTCCTGTACGGCCTCCTCCCGGCCTTCTTCATCGCCGGCGCCATATCCGCATTCATCTCGAAGGCCGCTGTAATGAAATACCTGGGGGCCCGCGCCAGTCGGGTTGTCGCATACGCGGTCGCCTCCGTCTCGGGAACGGTACTGACCATCTGCAGCTGCACAGTCCTTCCGTTCTTCGCAGGCATCTACTCACGCGGCGCCGGCCTCGGCCCCGCAATCACGTTTCTCTACGCAGGACCGGCCATCAATGTGCTGGCTATCTTTCTCACAACACGTGTTCTCGGAGTTCGACTCGGCGTGGCTCGAGCAGTAGGCGCCATCGGGTTCAGCATCCTGATCGGGTTCATCATGCATCTCATTTTCCGACGCGAGGAGTCTCGGCGCACCGAGGAGGCATTGGTGGCTCCGGAGCCGGAGATCGACCGCCCGGTCGGGCAGGTGCTTGCGCTCTTCGCTCTCATGATCGCAGTGCTGGCATTTGTTAACTGGATCGAGCCCGGGACCTCCACTGGTGCGTCCGCCTTCGTCTTCACTCACAAGTGGGTGTTCACGAGCGTTGCGAGCGTGCTGCTTGCCGCACTCCTTGTCATCTGGTACAGCGTTAGGATCTGGGGACCTGTGCTTGCCACCGCGGCCGTACTCGTAGCGGCAATGGTCACGGGGAACCCCCGCCTGGCATTCCTCGTTGGCGTTGCTGGGTTCATCGTTATCGGCGCCACCGCCACGCGAGAATCGCGCGAGTGGATGGGTAGCTCGTGGGAACTCGCGAAGGAGATCCTGCCTCTTCTCTTTGTCGGCATTCTGATCGCGGGCGCGATGCTTGGGCGACCGGGACACGAGGGACTCATTCCTGCGGAGTGGGTAGCCCGGCTTGTCGGAGGCAATTCCCCGGGGTCGAATCTGGCTGCATCACTGGCAGGCAGCCTCATGTATTTCTGCACGATGACCGAGATCCCGATCGTCCAGGGACTCATGGGCGCCGGGATGGGTTCCGGGCCGGCGCTGGCATTCCTTCTCGCTGGACCGGCTGTTTCGCTTCCCAATGTGCTTGTGCTGAGAAGCATAATCGGAACCAGGAAGGCTGCCGCATACCTTCTGCTCGTGGTCGCGTTCTCCAGCCTTATAGGGTTCCTCTACGGATCACTCTTCGGCTGACGACACGACGCATCAGATCTTCGCGACGACAACGGAGCCAAGTTCGTACCCAATCTCCCCGGCGAGCACAGCGCACTTGACTCTGAGAAGGAAGAACACGGGCCTGGGCGCGTTGCTCAGAGTCTCGAAATTCCCCTGTCCCTTGGCTATAACAAGATCAGCCTCGGCGAACCGTGTTCTTACGGCTTCCGAACAATCATCGAGGATGGTACCCGGCGCATCGGAGCCGTTCGACAGAACACTGACGATCTCCAGAAGCCCGACCGACCGTGCA
>JAUVLP010000184.1 GCA_030600655.1 Candidatus Eiseniibacteriota bacterium | reverse complement strand
GACGAACTTCAGGCGAAGGGCGGCTACACGATCATCTACACGCATCTCTGGAGGAATCGGGAACGCCCCGCCGTCCTTCCGCAGCAGACTCAGGACGCCCTTCGCCTCCTTGCAGACAGACACCGACGCGGCAGGATCTGCGTGACGACCACGAAAAAGCTGCTCATCTACAACCTCGTTCACAACCATCTGGCTTGGGAGATGGACAACACTGGAAGTGACCTGGCCGTCCGCATTGGCGGCGTGGATGAACCGTTGGGCGGTCTCCGGATACCCACGCTGGAGGAACTCCAGGGAGTGACCTTCTACACGCCCCGCCCTGAGGCGACTCGCGTCTATCTTCGAGACCGTGAGATCCGCAGCGCGGTCAGAAACCCCCCGGATCACACAGGCCTCAAGAGCGTCAGCATCCCCCTCACACGTCAGGTGTTTCCCCAGAAATACTGCTTGTAGTACCGCCCCCTCGCATCCGTCCACGCATCCGTCCAGGCTATTGACACATTGCGCAAGGTGTGCTAGCATTCGTATTCGAAAGGTGGTGTCAGTACACTGGCAAGTCGGCACCGTAATGCGTACCTATGGCGGCCGCGACCTCTGGCATAGGAGCACACCCGGATGGGGGAATGCCCTCCCGCTGGACACGCACAGATGCAGTGTGCCCGACAGCACCCCACCCACAGCAGCACCCTACCCTCAGCGTTGTCATCGTCTCCTACGACTGCCTGGCGCTCCTCCAGAAGTGTCTTGCCTCGATACGCACAGGCGCCCGCTCAATGACGTACGAGGTCATTGTCGTGGACAACGCGTCAGGCGACGGTACGCGCGAGTGGATTAGCCGCAGTTCCCCCGAAACACGTTTCTTCGCTAACAGTACGAACCTGGGTTTCGCCAAGGGCTGTAACCTGGGCATCCGGGAATCCCGCGGCGACTACGTGCTCCTGCTCAACCCGGACACCTTGGTTGCGGGGGGCACGTTCCTGAGCACTTGGGAGTACATGCAGAGTTCCCCAAGGCTGGCCGCCTGCGGCTGCAAGATCCTCCGCCCAGACGGGAGCATGGACTTGTCCTGCAAGCGCAACTTCCCGTCGCCCTGGGACGCTCTGTGCCGCATGCTGGGACTCAGCAAGTTCTTCCCCCAGAGCACGCTCTTTGCCAGGTACGACGCGCGGCAGCTTGACGAGAACTGTCGCCAAGAGGTTCCTCTGATCGACGGCTGCTACATGATGATTCGTCGGGAAGCCGTCGACGACATCGGGCTGTTCGACGAGCGCTTCTTCATGTACGCGGAAGAGATGGACTGGTGCAGGCGCGCGCATCTGCGTGGTTGGTCGATAGGATACGACCCTTCGGGCACGATCGTGCACGTCAAGGGTGAGATTACGAGACGCTCACCCTTCCGCATGCTTTACCATTTCCACCGGTCAATGGCACTGTACTGCAGGAAGCACTACAGGCCGTGGAATCCGGTGCTGCTCGCTGTGTATCCCGCCATCGCTCTGCGCCTGGTGGTCCTGGTGGTCCTGAACCTCCTGAAGACCAACAGGAGGGTAAGCAAATGAGGTCGACTGCGCCCGCGAAGGCAGCCAGCATCCTGACGGTCGACTACGAGGACTGGTTTCACGTGGCGCACCCTGCGGCGTGTGATCCCGCTGTCTGGGACGATCTCCCGTCGGACATCGAGGATGACACCCATCACCTATTGGACGTGCTCGACCAGCACAATGCCAAGGCAACGTTCTTCGTTGTGGGTTGGCTTGCCGCTCGCACGCCTGACACGCTTCGCGAGATCGTCAGACGCGGTCATCGGATCGGACTGCACAGCTACTTCCACACTCCACCAAACAGGATGTCGGAGGTCGAATTCCAAGAGGATCTTCTTCGCTGCCAAAGAGAGACCGCCGCGATCACGGGTGTGACCGCGCGGGGATACCGTGCGCCGTACTTCGGGGTCCGGGATTGCTCGTTCTCCTACTTGGAGGTTCTGCGAAGATGCGGGCTTTCCTACGACGCGAGCGTGCTCGCCGGTTTCCTGCCCGGCCGTGGCCAGCCAAGAGCAACAGTCGCTCCCCACCCAACGGACAGCAGGAAGCCTTCATTCTGGGAGGTCCCGATCCCGGCGGTGAGGATTGCTGGCTTCCCGGTAGCGTTTTCGGGTGGTGGCTTCCTCCGACTTCTCCCGGCGTGGTTCGTCCGTTGGAGTTCTCGCAGAGTGGCGGGCAGCGGGACACCGGTCGTCTACTACATCCATCCGCGCGACCTGAACCCGGCGGGCCGTACCACCCCAACCGGAATCGTGAGACGCGTGAGGTACTACGGAGGCAGAAGCACAACGCAACGGAAGCTCGAGGAGATCCTGCGCGCGAGCCGAGTTCTGTCTGTTGAGGAGTTCCTCTCGACCGCCTTCGGCCTCAGCGCGCACGAGATGACCGATGAGATCGAGGGTCTGACCCTGGTGTCGCCCGGACGGTGAACCCCCAATCGCCCGCACCGGCTGCCAAGGGCACTCCCCCTCCCCCCACACACCACCGGCACGCGGCGCTCAGAAACCCGGGAGAACCCGTGCGAAATCAGCGTCCATCGCGGCGGGGCACGGGCGTCCCCGCGGAGGAGTCGTGACGTTTTCTGACTGGGGTGCCGTTCGGTCCGATCTCGTAGAGATCCTCAAACGCGTACTGCTGTCCGTGGCGGAGGTTCTCACCGCGATCGGTATCGAAGAGCCGGGGGCAGTCGCAGCAGAAACTGGCTCCCAGAGACGCGTCTGACTCCATCAGCCCGGGGTCCGAGACCAGTCGCCGCACTGCCCGGTACTCGGGCGAATTCCAGACCTCGCGGACGCTCGTTCTGAAGACGTTGCCTACGGTTCGCGGGTCGGCCGCGCTGCCGTATTGCGCACCGACGCGATGGTTGCAGCAGGGTATCACGTCCCCGTTGTACTTGATGACCATGAAGAGGTAGGGCCAGTAGCACCGGGGCAAGAGTCGCTTCCTCTTGGGCCCGCGCACGTCATACGTGCCGGGATCGCAGTCAACGTAGTTGTGGAGCGATCCCCAGAACGCGACGGCCTCGTCCACACCGATCTCCTGGAATCGGAGCCTAGCTTCATCCAGCTCGTCGGAGT
>JAUVLP010000241.1 GCA_030600655.1 Candidatus Eiseniibacteriota bacterium | reverse complement strand
AATGGCCGGACGGATCAACGTGCACTGTAACGGAAGATCCGGCTGCCGTCCGGACATCACTCTCACGCTTGTAGCGATGCTCAACAAGGGCGTGACCCCGTTCGTTTGTCAGAAAGGTTCGGTCGGGGCAAGCGGTGATCTTGCGCCGATGAGCCAGATAGCGCTCCTCCTTATGGGTGAGGGGCACGCCTACTACGAGGGCGAGCTTCTTACGGGCAAGGAAGCGATGGAGAAGGCGGGCATCCCGATTCCAGGTCTGGAGGCGCGGGACGGGCTTGCCACCATCAACGGTTCGAACCTCCTGACCGCGATGAGCGCGATCCACATCTACGACATGACACGCATACTCAAGCACGCCGAGATCGCCTGTGCCATGTCGCTCGAGGCTCTGATGGCAAACACAAAGCCGTACGATGTGCGACTGCACCAGGCGCGCGGGTTCAAGGGCGCCATCAGGACAGCAGGGGTGTTGCTGAAGGTGATGGCCGGTGGTGATGTGGCTGGGGGCAATCTTAAGATGAAGGTCCAGGACGCTTACTCAATGCGCTCGACTCCGCAGGTCATCGGCGCCGCACAAGATGCGATCCTGTGGGCGAAAAGCCAGGTTGAGGTCGAGCTCAACGGCGTCGGTGACAATCCGGTCTTCTTCCCGGAACACAAGCTTACGATCACCGGTGCGAACTTCCAGGGCTCCCCGGTATCGCTCCCGATGGACATGGCTGGTGCGGCCATAACGATGATCTGCGTTCTGTCGGAGCGCCGCATGAACCGCCTGACTAACCCGGCTCTCTCGGTCGGGCTTCCGGCGTTCCTCTCAAAGGGCGCCGGGATGATGTCCGGAATGATGCTCTCGCAGTACACGGCCGACAGTCTCATCGTGGAGCAGCGCATCCTCTCAATGCCGGCGAGCATCCAGTCGATACCGGCAGCAGCGGACCAGGAGGATTTCGTCTCGATGGGTATGAACACGGCGATCAAGAACGGGCAGATCATCGATAACGCGTACGGCGTTCTGGGAATCGAGTTCATGGCGGCGGCACAGGCGATGGACTTCCGCGATTTCAAGAAGGGGAAGGGTACGAGCGCGGCGCACGCGGTCATTCGAGAGCACGTTGAGTTTCTGGATATCGACAGGCCGCTCTATCCAGACCACACGGAGATGCAGAAACTGGTTCGGTCGTGTGAGATTCTCGATGCTGTTGAGAACGCTGTTGGAAGCTTGGATTAGCGGGTGTCGGGAGCAGCCTCAAGGGAAGGCAGTTCAGTAGATGGCGAAGAACAATATGGAACGGGCCCTCGATTTTGTGAGGGCGAGGGTGGAGGATGATAACCGGACCGGGCGCTTCGAAAGACGTGTTCGGACCCGTTTTCCGCCCGAGCCAAATGGCTACCTTCACATAGGTCATGCGAAGGCATTCAACCTCAACTTCTCGATCGCCGATGAGTACGGGGGTCTATGTAACCTCCGATTCGACGACACGAATCCAACCAGGGAAGAGACGGAGTACGTCGACCAGATCCAGGAGGACATCCACTGGATGGGTTTCGACTGGGGCGACCGTCTCTTCTACGCGTCGGACTACTTCGATCAACTCTGCGAGTATGCGCTTGAGCTTATCAGGTTGGAGAAAGCGTATGTCTGCGATCTCTCGCAGGAGGAGATGCGCGAGCACCGGGGGACACTGACCGAGAAGGGGCGGAACAGTCCGTACCGTGACCGTTCTGTTGAGGAGAATGTGGAGCTCTTCGAGCGCATGAAGGCTCGCTCCCGATTTTCACGGGATTTCCTTTTATGCCTTAAAGGCACCTAAAATCAAGTTTGTAACATTACACTTTTCCCAGAATATGTCAAT
>JAUVLP010000243.1 GCA_030600655.1 Candidatus Eiseniibacteriota bacterium | reverse complement strand
CCAGAGTAGCGACGAGTTCATCGAGGCACGGAAGCACTTGGCGAAGGCAAGGGTCGATGCTGAGCTTGACTCGTTGCGTTCGAAAGTAGATGCTGCGATTCGCAGGGAGCTGTTCGATGTGGCAGAAAAAGTCATCGAACAGGCCCTGCAATTGAGTCCATCAGACGAGAAGCTCACAAGCAGTTTGGAGGAGATCAACAGACTTCGAGAGGCGCGTCAGCTCAGGTTCCTCGAGGCAGAGATGGGGGATGCCTTCAGAGACCGCGACTACAGTGAGGCGGTGAGGTGTGCGGCAGAGGTGCTGAAGCGGCAGCCCGAGGATAGGGAGGCTCTCCGGGTCTTGGGACAGGGACGCGAGAAACTGGGGGAGCTGGAAGCCCTCAGAGCAAGAATCGAGGAGGCCACCGAGGCCGGTCTGTTCCGTGAAGTCGAGCGGCTTCTGAAGCTCGCACGGGAAGAGTACCCGGATGCCAGGGAGCTGACTGAACGTCTCAATGAGATTCCCCAGCTACAGCTGCGCAAGGAACGCGAGTTGGCGACGCTCCGTGATCAGATGAGCCACGCCTTCTCTGTGAGGCACTACTCAAGTGCGATCCGTCTTGCGGAGGCTGTGCTAGGGAGGATACCCGGCGATCTGGCCGCGAAGAAGGTCGCGAGGGAAGCGAAGCAGCTGGCAGTGGAGCGGCGGCGCAAGCGGACTAGGCGAGCTGTCGCAGCGCTGTTCGCAGGGCTTCTGATCGTCATGATAGCCAGGAACGTGTTTGGATCAGGCCTGCAGCGCTCGCCGACCTTCAATCCGAAGGCGGGATCGACTGCATCGGGAGGCGTCAGCCATCTTGCCTGGAGCGCATCCACACTGGATGGTGAGATTCATCGCGTCGAGCTTTGGCCTCAGCACAAGTACTATACAAAATGCGATGGCGTGGAGATTCGGAAGGGCGACGTGTTCACGGTTCGCTCTCCGAAGGGCATTGCCAACCGCTACACTCTTGACGAAGGAGTCGGCTGGATAGGTCCTGAGGGAGGGCAGCGTGCGTCGCGGCTCCGGAAACCTGAGATGTTCCTTCACCGCCATGGTCCCTTCGGCTGCCTCTTGGCCAGGGTGAACGATGAGGATCCTCTGGTTGCCGGTGGCGGAGGTGTCTTCCGGGCAACCGTGGACGGCCAGCTCTATCTGGCGGTGAACGAGCGGGTCTTCGATGGTGCGTGGGATGACAATCGCACCTACACAGGTCGTCCACTGGTGTTCGATGTTGTCATCCAGCGGGGCAGACTGCCCTGGTGACTCAGTTGTCTCTCGGATGTGATGAAGGAGTCCCCGTATGTCAGATGCGAGCGAAGAGAGAAGTGGCTCGGTGAAGTGCTGCAACTGCGACACTGACCTGGAGAGCAACGACAAGTTCTGTCTCTACTGTGGTGCTCCTGTGGGAGACGGGCCAGCGTCCGGGGAGAGTGCCGGGGGGCATGCGGAGGATGTGGGCGCGAAGGTACCTCGGTCCCTCTCTTACGATGACGACGAGTGTTGTCCCATCGTGCTTGAGTACAACAAGGCTCAGCCTCATGTTGAAGGCATGGCGTCAGTTCAGGACTTCAGGCTCATCAATAAGTCCGATGGGCAGATCAATGATGTCCGACTGGATCTATCCGTGTTCGATCGTTCCTTTCGCAAGGTGAGAGAGAGGCTCATACCCGGTCGTCCATGGAGGCCGAATTTCCAATTGCATCCGCCCGGGCCAGGCCGACATGTAGCCACTCTGAAGCTCTCGTGCTGGACTGATGAAGGTCTGAAAAAGTGGCAGGCGG
>JAUVLP010000182.1 GCA_030600655.1 Candidatus Eiseniibacteriota bacterium | reverse complement strand
ATCGATTCCGGAGGCTCAGTTGTGGACTTCATCGCCACGGACCGCGCCTTCACGACACAACCCGTGATGGCCGATTTGGATGGAGACGGTGACATGGAAATCCTCACCATGTCGTGCCGCGATGAGATGCTGGACTGGGAGCGGAAGACGATCTCCCATCTCGACATCTTCACATTCGATGCCGCCATGCGCACGCTGGAACGGTTCGATGAGCTCGAGAGGCCGTTTCTCTTCTGGGGAATGGCAACAGGCACACCTGCCATACGCGACACCGACCAGGACGACTATCTTGAGATCTGGATAGCGGACGGCGCCGGGATGCTCCACTGCCTCGATCTTGCAGAGCTTGGCTTCCAAGGTGAGCTTTCCCGCTGGACGTGTTTCCAGCACGACGAGAGACACACGGGTGTGTATGAGACCCGCGTTTCAGGCCCCTATCCGGCAGGGTCAACTGTCTCCTGGTGGGGCGACTATCTCCTCACAGGTGATGTGATCGTGGACGCTTCCTCCAGCATGATCATCCAGCCGGGGACCACGGTGCGTGTGGCAAGCGACGATGACCAGGAGTGCGGCGTCGATCCCAATGCCATCGAGCTCATCATCCAGGGCAATGTGGTTGCTCTGGGTGACACCGCTAGTGCCCCCATACGCTTCATGTCGGCGGCGGCCTCCCGACTCTCCATTGACTGGTATGGGATCAGACTGCTTCACCGCAGCCACGGTGCGTTCGAAGGGTGCATCGTCAAGGACGCCTTCATAGGCATCTCGGGCGAGCAGCTCGACAGCATCTTGATCCAGGACTGCAAGATCGTGGAGTGCGATGGAATGGGGATCAAGTGCATAGGCCAGCAGGGCACAGCAGACGTTCTCATTCGTGGAAACCTCATCGCGGACGCCGAGACAGGCATCTATCTGGGATGGTGCGATGCGACAGTTGACTCGAATACGATCACCGGGTGCGGGAGCTACGGGATCAACGTGGTCTCGGACTACGAGTCGGACATCATCGGAAACGACATCCTGTTCCCGATCTCAGGCGATCCCTTCTCCGGGATCAGAGTTAATGGGGTCTTCAACAGGAAACAGAACATGCTGGACATCATCGACAACACCATTACGAACGCCACAACCAGTGGGATCATGTGCAAGAACCAGTACGTGTTCAGCGACGTGTCAATCAGAGACAACAGAATTCTGAACGAGCACTCCCCTGCGATCGCAAAGGGCATGTACTTCTACATGTCCCGTGCCGTTCCCAGGCACAACGAGATCGCCGGCACACAGGACGCCTTCTGGATCGAGCTAGCCGAGTGGGATTGCATACCCAACCTTGGGATCACAATGGGGGATGGCGGCTACAACAGTGTTGATTCCACCAACACCCGATACTGTGTGCGTGCGGATCCCTACTGTCTCACGGAAGTTAGGGCGGAAGGGAACTGGTGGGGTACACCGAGCCCGCGCGAGTCATCATTCACGGGGCTGGTGGACTGGCACCCGTTCCTTCTTGCGCCTCCCGGCAGGGGGGGCGATGGTGACGAGGACGTCGCAGAGAAGATCCCCTTCTGCCTCATCCAGAACTCGCCTAACCCGTTCAATCCAGTGACCTCACTCCGGTTCGGTCTCCCGGCACGTCAGCACGTCAGTCTGTTGATCTACGATGTCGCTGGGCGATGTGTGAGGACTTTGGTGGACGGCACGGCAGAGCCCGGCTGGCACGATATCGTTTGGGATGGTCGGGATGATGCCCAGCACCGGGTCTCTTCAGGCGTCTACTTCTGCCGCTTGATATCGCAGGGTTCAACATCGGTCAAGAAAGTGGTATTATTGAAGTAGGAGGCGCCCAATGGACGGATGGTACAGTCGGTGCTACATAATCCTCGTGGCGGTCCTCGCACTGCTCGTGAACGCAGCGGGTGTGAGTCTCGCAGCCACGGTCGAGCTTGAGTCAAGCGCGACAGGATCTGTGATGGATGCCGGTACCGAGACCCCCACGAGGTTCCTGGCGAAGTTCGACCTCCCGGAGTATCTCGGGGAGGCGGAGATCGAGCTTGCCGTCGTGGAGTTTGCTGCGGCGGTTGAGTGCGACGCCTCGGCGGGTGGTCTGACCCTGAACGCGTTCCTTGTGACCGAGGACTGGGAGGAAGGCCTTGTCGACTGGACGGGGTTCGACGGTAGTGGTGCAGAGCCCTTCGACCGCGGTCTTCACGCCATGTGGGGAGTCGCGGCCGGGGACTCGTCGCTCGTTCGCTTGGATGTGACCCAGATGGTGGCGGTCTGGGCGGATGACGCGGCCGCCAACCGCGGGTTCGTGCTGGCTCCATCGGCGGGCAAGGAAGGCAGCATGTTGCCGGAGTTCGCCGGTGGCGTGCGGTCAGGCGTTGCCACACTGACTGTCTGGTACACGCCGAGGGCGATGGATGTCGAGCATGATGAGGAGAATCGGTAGAACGGCGTCGCACGGGGGCGCGGCGTTCTTGTTCCGACCCTTCAGAGCAGAGGGGGATGATATGAAGGCGATAGTGAATGTGTTGGTTCTGGCCGGCATGGTCCTCGTGATCTCATCGGGAGCCCAAGCCGGCACGATCTACTGGACGCCGGCGCACGAACTGGCTCCTGAGGAAGCAGGTAGCAGGATGGGTGCTGGCGACTTCGATGGCGACGGGGATATCGACATCACACTTTTCGGGTATGAGCCGATTGGGCAGTTCTGGAACATCGGTACACCCGAGGAGCCCGCGTGGCAGCTCGGGCCTTCACCGTTCGTCGATGTTCCGTACTGCACCCACTTGAATGGCACGCTTGGAGACCTCGATGCTGATGGAGATCTCGACCTTGTCATCGTCTGCTGGTACGACGAGTTCGTGCGTTTCTACTGGAACGTCGGGACGCCGCAGCAGCCGATCTGGGAGGCAGACCTGTCGGTCTTCGAAGGGGTTCCGAAATCCCTGAGTGATGGCCAGCCGCGATTGGCTGACATGGACAACGATGGCGATCTTGACCTTATGCTCGGAAGCTGGTCGGGCAGGATCCGGTTTGCGCGGAACAATGGCAGCCCGACAGCACCGGATTTCGCCTATGAGGGGTGGGTAGATGGCGTGACAGTCGCGTACGGTCCCGCTCCAACAATGGGACTTGGCGATGTGGACCAGGACGGTGACTTCGATGTCATTCGTG
>JAUVLP010000076.1 GCA_030600655.1 Candidatus Eiseniibacteriota bacterium | reverse complement strand
CTTGTGTCTGAATGCGGTGTATATTTGACGCGCGTGGTCGAACTCAAGGAGTCAAGGGGAGAGCGCTTCGTCATCACCGATGGTGGTATCAACCAGTTCGTACGCCCAATGCTTATGAAGATCCACCACGAAGCCGCCGTTGTTAACAAACTGGGACAACCGGGAGTGGTGAGCGCCAAGGTCACCGGGCCACTCTGCACACCGATCGATGTGACAAGCCACGAGATCAAGACTCCGGACGGCATCTCAATAGACGATTTAATCGGCATCTTCAATGCCGGTGCATACGGCTACTCGATGAGTCCCCTGCGGTTTCTTTCGCATCCAACGGCAGCCGAGATCCTCGTGCTGAACGGAAAGGCGTCGCTCATCAGGGAGCGAGGAGAGCACGCAGACGTCATGTTTCGCCAGAAGTCATTCTCTGGATTGGAGTAGACTGCTATGCGCTTGTCAATACGGGTGACATCCACACGGCTTGAGATGAACTCTTGTGGCACTGGTTTGCGTACTGGACGCGCTTTCGCGGCATCTGTGGGCGCTGTGCTTCTGACTGTGGCCTTACTTGCGGGGTGCAGCGACGATATCGTTTGCCCTGTGGATGAGAGTGACGGTGATCCGTTCATTGGCGCGAGCATTCTTGAGACCCGGCTTGCCGGCGGAGATCATGCTTCTGTCCGGGTCTTCTGTACGTCTGATCCACTGCCCGCCATCTTCGTAGTGTCCGTGAGTGACCGCTCTATCTCGGAGATCAGTGTCGGTGATCCTCTCGGACTCATTGCGACACTGGAAGAAGATGCCATCATCTGGCAGAACGGGCAGCACTGCTCGCTCAAGGTAACAACCGAATGGGGTTTTGCGACAGCGGGCGAGCCGGTTCCCGGACCGTTCAGTGTTACCCAGCCGGCAGATGTGTCTCTCGGGGATACACTGTTCGTGGGATGGATGTCTGCGGAGGACGCTGACTACTATAGAGTGGAATGTGTGATCAAAGGCGCGCGCGGCGATTCTATCGTCCTCTCGAAAGCAACGACCGGTACAACGGCAGCATTCGAACCTGCCGATATCACTCTCCCTGGTGAGTTGGGCGGTAAGGTGGTAGCTGTAGCGGGACCATACCCGGGCAGCGGCACTGATGGGAATATCGCGGGAGGCGGATGGGGATATTTCATTGTCTCATACTACGACTCGCTGAGCCTGTTCGAACTCACAGTGGCCGACACTGCGAACATCGCATCCTGACGTTCGGCCATGCTGCGACCCCCACCGCGCCAGGCACTCTTCGTGCCGGATCCAATCTGGTCCACTTCAGTCCGGCATGATCCGCGATTCCAGATAGACTGCCAGTAGTCTGCCTGCCTCTCGAAGCGCGAGCGTTTCTGCTTCCTCTATGTTCTCTCGTGACGGCCACTCGACGCTCACGGTGGTCCTCGCTATCTTGAGAGCGCTTCTCTGGTCGAATGCCTCCGCACGGAGCACGCTCAGACCCTGCTCCGTTCCAGGGCTCGATGCTACCGCGCCCGTTGTCAGCTCTCCCCTTACAATGATTCCTGTCCCCGGCGCGCACTCCTCGAGAGTGCAACCGTACCGGGCAAGCGCCTGGCTGAACGCATCCGCCAGCCGCTGCGCCGCCCCGGTGTCAACACTATCCAGGTCAAGACAGACACTCACTCCACGCTCCGGAATAATCTGAATCTGAACCGCCGCCCTGGACGAATCATCTGTGATGAAGCGCGTGAAACGATCGGCCGGTGTGGCCGCTAGAGCCGCGCGATCGATGTGAGCACACATCTCTACCGGGCCTCTCTTGTCCGCCACTTGTACGGTAAGAGAAATGGTGCCGATGGATCCACTCACTCGCTCGGCCCGCACGATCACGCCCCACTCGGGACTCTCAAACGCCACGGGCACGCCGACGGCGGGCACACGCCCCGCGTCGCTCTCAAAGGTCAGCCGGAACCGCACCTCCGCCATCTCGCCCGCACGGATAATGAGCGGCGTGGTCGCCACATCCGGCTCCAACATAAGACTCCGAGCGGCGCCTTCTGCGATGACATCGGTGGTCCCATACATTGCGACACCGCGATGCGTGCCGGTCTCAGGAAGCCCCATTGCATCATGCGCGAGGCCGGCGCGCGACAGTTCGCTGAGTCCAGCGAGCCAAAGGCCTTCGTCGAAAAATCTCTCAGCCGACTCGGTCAGTGTCGCAGCCTTCCGTGTCAGCTTGTCCCGCTCCCACTCGACGTTGCTGACATCACCTCGGAGACAGGCTATCGGATACTCAATGAGAACCCTGCTCCGCCAGTGTCCCGCGGAGCCGGTCTCCCGAATGCAGTGTTCGATGATTTCTCTGTTGATCGCGGCGCGGGGGAACGTGATTTCATCTCCCGATGCAAGGGACTGGGCGAGTTCATCTTCAATCTCGTTCCTTCGCCTGTCTCCGTAGCTGATGCCTCGTTGACCAAGAAGGTCGAGGACGGATCCAGCAGCTTCACCGTAGACGACCGACAGTGCCCGGGCAGAGTCGGGCTCTCCGTCCGATCGCGCCACAAGGAGCATGCTCCCCCCCTCCTGCCACCAACCGTCCTGAGCCTCAGACCAGAATCGGGCAGCCTGCCCCTCCACGACAGTGCAGACGAGTTCGGGGGGAACTTCTTCTATGTGGTGGTCGACTGGCTGTTTCACACTGCACCCAGCCATGGTGACAGCCATCACCGTCACCAGGGCAAGCGTCGCAACCGCTCGCATCGTCAATGGGTTGCCTTCCCTAAGAACCATCTGTCACATCCACCCTCCCTATCGATGAGCCGTGATGTGAACTGTCGCAAAATCCCAGTAGGTGCGCCCATTGAAGGTGACTCCAGCCGCAACGCGCGTTGAGTATATGCCGCCCCCGGGAACCGACCCTGAAGCCGTGAAGACCCCGTCCAGGCCAATCGTTCCGAGCGCTGGATCGTGGACATGCCACAGAATGGGTAGCTCGACAGGAGTACCCTCCATGTCCAGCACTTCCGCACTGAAGCCTACGGACTCGCCGGGCTCTACGGTTGCCGATCGTGGCGTTATGTGAACCCGAATCTGTGGGTCGGGCAGATCAAGCACGACCACGGCAGCGCCGCGGAAAGTGTGACCGCCGGGGACCGTCACTTCCGCGATGATGGAGCCGTGCGGCCGCTGCCACTCACCGGGATCTATAGGCAGATCTGCCGCCGTAAAGACGCCATCCGGTGACATGGTCCCAAGTCTCTCGGGCGCCACCGTCCATCTGACCGGCACCTCTATTGGATCGCCACCTGTTCCAATAACCGTCGCTTCGAACTGCCTGGATTCGTTGAGCGGAACCACAGCGTACCGCGGGCTCACGCGAACTCTGACCTGCTGGCCCGGCAGTCTCACCCTGACATGAGCCAGATCGGTGAGAACCGACCCGTCGGACAGAGTGGCCCGTGCCGCAACGACGCCTTCGTGCGGACCGAATTCACCGGAGCCGGGATCACCGAAAGCCGGATTGGCAGTGAAGAAACCATCCGAGGTGATGGTGCCGAGATTCGCAGGGAAGACGGCCCACTCGTTGGTCCAGTCAGTTGAATCCCCGGCGCCCACCACCTCGGTTTCAAATTGAATATCTTCGCCAGGCGCGACGCGCGGCTGGTGTGGTCTGATATCAAGCCTGAGCGACGGGGCATCCTTCCGGACGAACACGCGCGCCACCTCCGCCGCTACGCCGTCACCGGTCTCAATTGAGGCGACTACGCCTCCCATCCACCCACCATTCGCGGAAGGCTCCGGATAGTCGGCGGACGCAGTGAAGAACCCGTCGGCCGTGATGCTGCCGAGCCATTCGGGACGGACCCTCCAGTCGACCGGTATCTCGAGTGCATCTCCTTCCGGCCCAATGACTCTCGCTTCAAACTGGACATCGCCCTCTGGAGCCAAGGCTACCTGTCCCGGTGTAAGAGCGATCCTTACGCCTCCAGGACCGGGCCGCCTCACCTCCACGAGCGCCATGTCACGGACGGGACCTTCCTCAGTCACTACGCTTGCAATGACACGCCCCACCCCATCGTCGCGACCGGCGGTGAAGGTTCCTTCATCGTCTATGAGGCCGAGCCGAGCCGGGATGATTGACCAGTCGACCTCCACATCAAGCGGGTCGCCCCCGGAATCCGTCACGCGAGCCTGGAACCGGCCCTCCTCTCCGGGACGCAACAGGGCGTGGCGCGGAATGACCTGGATCCTGACGCCCGATCCACTCGTCTCGCCGACAACGATGCCGGCATCTCCAAGACCTTCCCGGTCCTCATAGAGGGCGCGCACCACAACCCGACCAGCTCCTGCATCTCCAGTTGCTGTAAAGGATCCGGATTCGTCGATCGTACCTATGTGATCGGGAACGACCATCCATGTCAGATCGGCTTGCACAACGGCGCCGGTCGCGGAATCGGTGACGATAGCGTCAAACTCACCCGTCTCTCCCAGCCCGAACGCTGCCCGGGGCGGCCGCACTACGACAGACAGACGAAGCGGAGGCTCACTCCCCACTTCAACAACCGCGTGTCCTGCGCCCATCTCCTGTGCATGAGTCGCCACGACTCTCACCACACCCCTTCCCTCCACTCCGAGCGACGTGAACAGACCACCTGGCGAGATCCGACCCGCCCGCGATGGGATGACGCTCCAACTAAGATCGGCTGTAACCTCGCGTCCTGCCGCATCGAGTACCGTCACGGTGAACTGCACCTGGCCGTCCGGCAATGCATACGCCCTGTTGGGCGAGACAAGGACATTCAGCCCCTCGCCGGCCGCCACCGACACAAACGACAGGCAGAGCGCCATGGCCACAACGACCAGAGCGATACCTGGCGGAGGATTACCTTTCTGAATCCCGGGTCTGTTGTGTCTTCGTTTCATGATATCTCCTTCTTGCGAGGGAATCGATCCAACCAGACATCACCCTCACGGCGGGCGGCGTCCGCCGACCCGCACCATACGCGCTACACGCGCTCGTCGGGTCTCTTCCGGCTCCCGTCCATCGTATTGAAGAGCCACGAGACATCTCTCAGGACAACACCTGACGTGTCCCGTATCTGAATGCTCACAATGTGTTCACCTTCATCCAGCGTGCCGCAGGGAGAATACATAATGTAGCTCTCGGTCACCTCCGCCAAACCCGTTACATCCCTGCCGTCGACGAATAGCCTTATGAGCCCACCCGTGATCGGGGGGTCAATCGAAGCCAGAATCTGCACGTCGCCCTCTCCGACATACGAGTTGTCTACCGGCATGAGTGGGCTGATCGTGCTGCCACCCGCATCGGCAAGGATCGGATCGGCTTCCACACGCACAGGCGTCGTGTTGGAGTAAACGACAAGAAGAAGTGCTACCGCGCAAGCCGCGGCAACGCTCCAGCCAACGCTCCGGCTGGTAAGAGCAGAGATCCAGGATGAGCGCGCTTCTTCCCTCCGGATTCGCGCCAGCAATCTGCTTCTGAAGAACGGTGGAAGTTCGACCGGCTCAAGTCCTGTGAGAAGTCGCTCAATGCGCTCATCGTTCCTGTCGCCGTTCTCACTCTCTCTGGTTCTCGTGTTCTTCGTGTTCATTCCAGTGACCTCTCCGGAAACCATCGTCCGGGCTTGTCGTTCCAGCGAACTCTGTGGTTCAGCTCCACCATTGCCGGTTCGCCATTCTGCTAGATGTCGCCCTCGAGCATCTCGGCAAGCATCTTCTTAGCCCGCGATATTCTTGACTTTACCGTGCCTATGGAGACGCGTGTCGCCGATGCGATTTCCTCGTATGCCATCCCATCAATGTAGCGAAGCGTTATCACGTTCCTGTTTGCTTCTGGCAGCGAACCTATCGCCTTCCTGACCAGCCCCGCGCGTTCTGTTGCAAGAACCTGTGTCTCAGGAGTACTGTGCTCAACAGTCTCAGGCGGCTCCCCTTCGTGGTGTTGCGCGAGCAGCTCCGCGCGGCGGCGCTCTTTGCGATAGCCTTTCTTGAAAACATTGACAGCTATCCTGTAGAGCCAGGTAAACGGATCGGAATCGCCGCGAAAGCGACCGTACGCCCGATAAGCCCGGATGAAGGCCTCCTCGGTGACGTCGAGCGCGAGGTGGTAGTCTCCAATGTAGGCATACATGGCGTTGAAGAGCCGCTTGTCGTATAACATGACGAGTTCCTCGAACTCCGGGTTCGCCATCCAGAACCTCCGTTTGCCTCTCGTACATTAGAGCCGCTACGCTGCCGGGATGTTCCCGCTCGACCACGGTCTAGCCCATGTATCATGGCAGGGTCAGAATGATGCCCCTACGCCCAGTCTTAGGACATGTTCGCCATAGGACTGGTCAGGAGTAGCCATATCCTGCTTCGACAGATAGCGGTACTCCACTCGCACATCTCGCTCAACGCCCGTCCACTTGGTCACGAGCGCATAGCTCACCCGTTCGTAGTCCATATCGCCATCATCGTGTTCGCCGGCCGTCCACCTCGCACTCCCGCGCACTGACAGTCTTCCGGGAATCACGGTCAGGCGAACGTCGCCTCCTGCGCCCACCGTGTGTGAGCGTCCATCGGAATCTGTTCTCGACCACGAGAGGCTCAGTGTAGCAGTTGCCCGGCTGATTCTGTATGTTGCTCCCCCGGCCGCATAGGAGTATCTGTAGTCGTACGCATCGTACGGGATGAGATCGTACCTGACAATGCCGTAGCCCCTGATGGAGCCTTCTCCCATATCCTTGGCCATGTCTGCCCGACCGTAGAATCTCACTGTGCTACGATCGAGTGCTATCCCTCTGTCGGGATCATTGGTTCGAAATATCCCGCCGCTTCCTGACAGCTTCACACCGTCACCGACACTCCGAGCACACTCCAGCTCCAGGCCGCGTTCACCGGGATCATACCCCAAGCTGCCGGCCGAGTAGAAGTCACTGCCGGATTGAACGTACCGAAGCGTGGCACGATTGCTGTGGTCGCGCACCCATCCGAGTTCGGCGCGAACGGCGCTCCCACCAACTGAGCTGTCTCCGTCAAGAATATCCCCGCTCGTCTCCGAACGCCCGAGTTCGACCTCAACGGCGCCTTCGTGCCGGAACTCCACACGCGCAACCGACGCAAGGACGTGGTTCCTGAGCGGTTCCACAAGGTGCAGTTCCTCCTCGATGGATCCCTCACGGTCGTAAGCGTGTAGATAGCTCAGCGTGAAAGAGCTGTGCTCACCCCACTCCAGTCTTTCCAGCGCCCCAAGAGCGAATCTGGAGTAGATGCCGAGTCCGCCGATTGTGTCGGCCTCACTCATTCTCATCGCCACGACGCGTGTGTGCCCCGATTCATGCTTGAGTTCTCCCTGGACCCCCAAACCAGATGTCCATTCCAGTGTTGTGCTTGTGAACTCCGGGAACACCTCTCCGGCCTCAAGTCGATACCGCCGCCCCTCCGCCGAAACGAGCCAGTGAGTACATTCATCGTACACGGGATCGAACTGTGCCATCGCGAGTATGGATATCCCTCCGCCACCACCGGCAGCATAGAAATCAAAACTTGGTTTGCTTGTCTCTTCGTAGGGCAGATAGACGTCAAGTGACTCTACTGCAGTTGTCTCTGCTGCAACCACAGCCCACCCGAACTCCACCCTCCCGTGAAGTTCAAGAGGACCCTCGTGCAGCCAGTTCCCGAAGTCGAGATCTGTTTTCTCCGGCCACCGCGATTCACTATCGGTAGCAGCGTCGCTTCGCTCGTGCACAAAGAAAGCCCACGTCGCTTCAACGCTCCGGCTGGGGGTCAGCGTCACAAATGTGGCCGTGTGGATGCCTCGCTCGAGACTGTCAGGCAAGGTCACCACAAACAGGTGTTTCTCTGTTTCCAGAGAGGGGGTCAGATCTTGACCATCAAGGACGAAGAATGCTTCCCAAGGAGCTTCGAGTGGAGGATCGATGAGCCCGGCGATCTCAGGAGTCGCTGTGTGGACAACCTCTCCCGGGAGCGGCGAGAGAATCTCCACCGTCGAGTCTATGCTACTGTCCGGGGGGAGCCGGTCACTTCCAGCGGAGAGATCAAACACTGCTGTCCTGTAGAGACCCAACTCGGGAGCGCCAGACGGGAAGGTGCTCTCCACGCCCTCGGCATCGAGTATCCTGAGAAAGTACTCAACCGTTGGACTGCGTACAAACTCAGCCGGGATCTCCCCCTGCAACCCCCCTCGCACCGGAACCAGTGGTATGGTCCTCTCAACCCGCGCTCCATCGCTGGAGTCGTCGCTTCCACCTGCCGGAAGCGACACGATGACCAGGTCGGCAGTCGATATTTGATCGAGAGACAGTCCACCGGAGACCGTCCACTCCACATAGATGGACGTCCAGGCTGCAACGACCTGCTCTGGAGTGTGATGAAGAGCAATGGCGCCGCCTCTTGCGCTGCTCGCACCGGCCACCAGAAGGAAGATCGCCAACACGGCGCCTCCTGCGACACGCGATGCGCACCACCAGGGTACGCGGTACGCCATCCAACATCTTGGGCCGTGTGTCATAACTGAGATTCCCCGTGCAGATCGGCGGCTAGAAGTAGACCATGCGTTCAGCATAGCAGGAAGCGCGGCATCGGGGAAGCAGACGAAGCTCGCGGCCGTCGTATGATCGGCGGCCGCGATTCAGTGCTTCCGGTAAGCTCTGCGTGTCAGTTCTCTATGTATGGTTCTATCTGCGCGGCGAGACTGTTCGTGTCGATAGGCTTTGTAATGTAGCCTCGGCAGCCGACCTTTGCGAGCTCTTCAATGTCCATGGGACTGTCGCTTCCTGTCAGTGCCACCACCGGAATATCCCTTGTCTCTTTCATTGTGTAGAGCTGTCGCGTCGCATCCAAACCGCTCATTCCACTCATGTTGAAATCCATGATGACGAGGTCCGGATGTGAGGATTTCGCCAAGGCAAGAGCCGTCACTCCGTCCCCCGCCTCTATGACCTCATAGCCACTGGCCCTCAGAACAACGGATGCCACACTTCTGTTGTAGGCATTCCCTTCCACAAGGAGAATAGTCGGTCCAGCGGTCGCTCCACCCCAGGATGCGTCATCTGTATCTGAAAACGCCAATACTGTTCGGTTTCTCCCCTCCTTGCGCGCCCTGCACATGGCAGAATCGGCCATGCGCACGATCGTTGCTACGTCACGCGCATGGCTCGGATACTCCGCCACACCACACGACGCCGTCACCATCACATCTCCCGATGCGGACCGCAGCACGCGCTCGGAAAAGGACGTCCTCAACCTCTCAGTGAGGATTCCCGCATCTGTGCTTGTCGTCTCGGGGAGAATCAGGGCGAATTCATCACCACCGAATCTGCAGATGATGTCGGAGAGACGAGTCCCGGCCAGCAGGATGTCGGCGAGCGATCTGAGAGCCGCATCGCCTGTCACGTGGCCGAAGGAGCTGTTTATGTTCGCCAGGCCATCAATGTCCAGCAACACGAGACAAAGCTCGCGGCTATACCGCCTTGCACGCTCTATCTCCTGCTCGATTCTCTCGTCGAAGTAAAAACGATTATAGAGCCTGGTCACGTTGTCGCGTTTCGGCTTCTTTCCTCCCGCGACCTCGTCGTAAGCAACACGCATGACTGCCTTGACTCGGACGATGAATTCGTCAACGCTGAACGGACGCCACAAGTAGTCCACGTTGGCCTGTTCGCCCCCGAGGTGCTTCTCTTCACCCGCACTGCAGATGACAAGAACAGGGGTGTTCCGTGTGCGCTGATCGGCCGCCAGCTTCTGCACACAGGCCGCCGCGCCTGTATCTTCAACAGTCTCATCGAGGATGATCAGGTCTGGTCCGGCCACTGCAGCCTCAGAGACTATGCTGTCCCGACTTACCGCTTCGGTCACATCGTATCCAGCGCTCCGGAGACGATCGAGTATCGTCTTCCGGTCCACTTCTCCGAAGGCAGCAACGAACAGCTTTCGGTGTATCTCTCCGCTGTGGCGTACCATGCTGATCCCCCCATGGCGATCCCGGTCGTCTGGTATAAGCTGATCTTTGTTGCGTCGACAGAGCAGATTGCACCGCAGATCCGGCGTTTTGCATCTGCCTGGCGACCCATCAGTGAACTGTGCAGCCCGTTGGGCATCTACGGCCCCAAGGATCAGAGATGCGCACCGGGATGCCTCCTTTCCCTATGAATAGCAAGGTGTGTGCCACGCAAATGCGGGGGGAGCGGCCTTCCGACCGCTCCCCCGTTCAACTGCTTCTTTCCAGCCGTGGCTAGTCTGCCTTACCCGACCAGATACTGTTCCCTTGATTCTTCTACTACTCGTCGACCCGCTTCGGCGTGATCACGACCCGTCTGTTTCTGCTGCGGCTTTCCTCGTCGACGTTCGGAAATGCCGGACGGTCCTCACCAAAGGCCTTCTTGGTGAAACGCTCTACTGCGATCCCGTGCCCTGCAAGATACTCAATGACGACCGTCGCGCGCTTCTCAGCGAGAGTCATGTTGTAGTCGGCCTCTCCGAGGTCGCAAGTGAAACCATCGATCTCGGCTACGAGCTCAGGGTGGTTTGTGAGGATGATCGTCATCTTGTCCAGCTCTACTTTCCCCTCCGCTGAAATAATGGCGCTGTCGAGCTGGAATCTCACACCTACGGAATAGATGTCCACCGCGGCAGTAGCCGGCAGGATTATCTCACAGCCGTGGGCATCGACCGTGACACCAAGCGGCGTGCCGGGGCACATGTCGACCGGATCGAGTACGCCATCGCCGTCGTTATCGAACTCGGGGCACCCGTCTTCATCTTCGAAACCGTCGAAGTCCTCGGGGTCGTCCGGACAGGCATCATCCTCATCAGGAATGCCGTCGCCATCTCTGTCGATGTCCGGGCACCCGTCTTCATCTTCGAAACCGTCGAAGTCCTCGGGGTCATCCGGGCAGGCATCATCCTCGTCGAGGATACCATCCATGTCGTTGTCGGCCTCGGGACATCCATCCTCGTCCTCGAAACCGTCGAAGTCTTCCGGAATGTTCCAGCACTCATCCTGCTTACCGATGATGCCGTCCCCGTCACAATCACCGGGACCAAAGTAGAAAGTGAGACCGGCGTACGCTTCGAGGATCGCATTATTCGCGTCAACCCAATCCGCTCCACCGACGGAACTCAGACCCACGTTGTCTATGTCATTGCCCAGGAGAAAGCTATAGCGTCCACCTACGGTGAGAGCGACAGCGTCTGTGACGAAGATGTCTGCTCCCGCTCCAACTATGCCGGTGAAGTTGGTGGAGCGTAGCGCCTTCTTCTTGCCGTCATCGTTATAGCCGTCGGCAGTCTCTCCTTCTTCAGCCGCATCCTCCCGCCAGTCCTGCGTCTCCCAGAAGGTCATGCCGAGTCCGGCACTCAGGAACGGGATGATCCGCCCCTCGGGAATCAAATTATAGACTGCAGAGACCTGCGCCTTGTTCCAAACGGTAAGAAACTCATCCGCGTCGCCGAATCCCTGAAGTTTGTCCGCGGGTACAGACTCACCGTTCGCACTGACGCCGTGTGTGTATTCGAATGACATCCATATACGGTCCGTGAGCGGCTTCTTGGCCATCAGCCCCAGAACCATGCCACTTTCCTCGTACGATTCCTCCCCACCTGTCGGCTGAAGCATGCCGAAGCTGATGCCGACAGCAAGGTCGTCGCAAGCTG
>JAUVLP010000025.1 GCA_030600655.1 Candidatus Eiseniibacteriota bacterium | reverse complement strand
ATGCTCTCGACAGGAGTCGAGCAGTCGTCGAGCCAGAGGTACATTCCGAAGTTCCAGGTCTCATACGTGTCCGGGCAGTTCTTCGTGTACGTACCAAAGCAATTACCTGTTCCACAGAGACCGTCGTAGTAGCCAGTGCCTTCGCGGATGATAATGACAAGACCGGACAGACTGCCGGCGCAGAACTCACCCTCGTCAAGGATCTGGTTGTTGTTCGTATCCTCGACCTGAATCTCAAGCGTCAACACACCCGTCATTGTTCCGCCGTTGGTGTCGTCGATGATGTCGATAGAACTCATCTCGGGCATGCCGTGGCTCGTGTCGAAGTAGCCCTTCCAGTACCCCGGGGTACCCGCGGTGTAGTTGCCAACGTAGAATGTGTCCCAGATGTGCTGGTATCTGAGGGTCGGATCAGTCGGCCACCCTGCATCGGGGACGACGATCGTCCAGGAACCATCAACGATATCTCCGCCCGGATCCATGGCTCCCGTGAAAGTCGGGGGGCTGTCCATGAAATCTCCGTTGCCGGCTCCGTAGAACCAGATGATGATCCCCGTCTCCTGGGCACATGCCACCGTCGCCAGCGCGAGGACCGCGATAACGATCACCAGTGCGCGCATTGTACTCTCCTTTGGCTTTGCCCCTTGCGAGGCTCCCGTTTGTTCCTGTATCGCTCTTTGACTTCGCTACTTGTAAAGGGCCTTGATGTTGCCCCAGGATGAATCCTCAACGGGGCTACCGCAGAACTCCGAAGAGAACTGGCCCATGAACGTGACGGAATCATCAAGAGGCGGGTTGACGAAATTGAAGTTGCCCGCGCTCATCGAGCCGTCGCCGCAATGATCGGCGAAGAAGCCCACGCCCAGCTCCGGGCTGAGAATAAGCGTCCCCGCTATCTGGTTGTTGCGGTGCTTCTCACTCTGATCAAGGATCCCGTCTGCGTACCAGTCACGCATCAGGATGACGAACGATATATCTCCGCTGATCTGTCCTGCCGGGGCCGTGAGGTTGAAATCAAACGTTGGGGCGGTCGGCAGCGTTGAGCCGCTGAAGTATCCGAACCACGACTCGGCACCCGTCGTACTGTCATAGTTGTCGACGAAGAAGGTGTCCCAGATGTAGTCGAACCTGGCAGTACTGTCCGCTGGGTCGGGCCAGAGAGAATCGTCGATCTGAAACTCCCAGGTACCCGATACGCCGAACAGGAAAACACCGCTGTACACAACCGGACTCTTCATCAGACTGCCGAGCCCACTGGCGCCGAATGTATAGCTGTCGGCAGCTGCAGGCACGACGGTGAAGAGAACAAGGCTTAGTACAACAGCCACAAGAATTATCTTCCTCATAGGGACACGCTCCTTTCCAGCATGTTGCCCGTCACGATGCTTGCGTGCGATTTATGTATGCTCCAAGACGCTCGTTCGAGAAGCCTACGCCTACCATGACATCATGTACCCCTCTATCGAACCACCGACGGATACCACCAAACCAGCGCCAGAAGTTAAGTCGGTCGCGACGCCTCTGTGCAAGTACGTCAAGGCAAGCTTCGACTATTCCCAACTCATATCCTACAACATTTCCCCTGCATGGTCAATAGTTATTCATTACTGTTGACACATTCTGGGATGTCTTAGATGAGCAAGAGCTGCGGTATAGTTGGCCATTCCTGACGATAATCTATTTCGACATTTCCCTGACCTTCTCGGGGATCCCGGGACTGTGCCGGAGTAGCAAGAAGGATGGACGCGGCAGGCCTCGCTCGTCTACAATCATGCTCCTTCGGAGCCGGTGAAAGTGGTGTTGGATGAGGGGGGGATCGCTTAGGGTGGGGCGAATGGACGGCGAACGTGATCGGGGTGGCAGGAAGAGCGAACGGATGGCGGGCATGATCGGTATGGGCAGCGGACAACAGGATCAGGACGTGAGCACGCGGAGAATCTTCGTTACCACTTTCGCTCTCTTCATTGTCGCATGGTCTCTTCGTGCTCTCTATGTGAACCACCTCCAGGCAAGCCCGCTTGCCAACGCACCGATGCTCGATGAGCTCTACCATGTGGAGTGGGCACGCGCACTTGCGTCAGGGGATTGGTTGGGATCGCATGTTTTCTTCCGTGCGCCGCTCTATCCGTACATCCTCGGCGTACTGCTGAGAGCTTTTGGTGGAAGCCTGACGATAGTGCGTCACATTCAGGCGGTGTACGGATCACTGGTGCCGGTTCTCACCTATCTGGTCGGGCGCCGCGTTGCCAGTGAACGTGTCGGCCTGGCCGCGGGCCTCGTCGCTTGCTGCTACCCGTTTCTGATCTACTTCGACAACGAACTTCTCATTGTTTCACTCATTGTCCTTCTGGACGTGCTCTTGCTGCTTGCGATTCTCAGGGCGGATCGCGTGCCGACGTGGGGACGGTGGCTGACCGCAGGTGTGGTCATGGGGTTCTCGGCGATTGCGCGGCCGAACGTTCTGGTTTTCATCCCTCTGCTATTCGTGTGGATCTGGCTGGCGGCGAAGAGAGAGGGGAGGAGAGAGTCTGAGTGTCGAGGAAGACCGGGAGAGACAGGAGACGCTCACGGACGATTGTCGCTCGTGCGGGGCAGGACGCCTCTTCTGACAGCAGTCGTTCGCCTTGTGCTGCTCCTGGCCGGCGTCGCTCTCGTTGTGAGCCCGGTGACGTTGAGGAACGCGGCGCTCGACGGGGACTTCGTGCTCATCGCATCACAGGGCGGCGTCAACTTCTATATAGGGAACAACGAGAGCGCGGACGGAATATCGGCAGTCGTTCCCGGCCTGGGGGAGGCGTGGCAGTACACCGACTGCGAGCGAATCGCAGAGAGAGAGTCCGGGGCGCGTCTCAGGCCAAGCGAAGTGTCGGGTTACTGGTACGGTCTTGGGCGACGTTTTCTTCGCGACCACCCGGGTGCGGCGGCACGACTCTATCTCAAAAAGTTCGTACTCTTCTGGGACAGTTTTGAACTCGCGAACAACAAAGACATCTACTTCTTCGGTAGAATGTCTCCGATCTTCCGCTCTCTCTCCTGGCTTCATTTCGGTGTCATCGCACCTCTCGCTTTCCTGGGAGTTCTGGTCGCGCGCCGCCGCAAAGAGGCCTTGCTCCTTGCCCTCTTCCTCGTGTCGTACATGGGAAGTGTGCTCCTCTTCTTCATTAATGCGCGATACAGGCTTCCAGTCATCCCGGTCATCATCGTCTTTTCATCGGTCGGAGCGCTCTGGTTGTGGGATCGCGGGAGAAGCCGGCAGTGGAGATCTCTGGCTATAGGCCTTCTCGCAGTGGCCGCGGTGGCCGTCTTCATCAACATCGATTTCTACGGATCGCACGTGGGAGACAGGGCGCAGACCCACAACACGCTTGGTCTGGCACACGCATCAGCTGGCGAGCACGCCAGAGCTGTTGCTGAGTTCCATAGGGCCGTAGAGTTGTCACCGGGGTATGCGAAGGCCTATAACAACATGGGCATATCGCTCGAGCGGCTTGGGAGCATTGACGACGCATTCGTTGCTTACACACGCGCGACCGAGCTGGATCCGCAGTTGGCCTCGGCCCGGAACAACATTGGAACACTCTTCTGGCGGCGCGGCGATTTAGAGGAAGCATCGCGATGGTTCCGTGAGGCGCTGGAACGCGACCCGTGGATGCGCGAGGCGGGCTACAATCTCGGGTCGATTCTCTCCGAGCTTGGTAAGTTGAAAGAGGCCGAAGAGCAGCTGCGTCTCGTCATCCAGGCGAACCCCGACTTCAAAGAGGCTTGGCATGACCTTGCGGTGGTGCTGGAAGAGAGCGGCCGCGCCGGACCGGCCATTGCCGCTTACCATCGAGCCATTCTCATCGATCCGGAATACGCTGAGGCCAGGAACAATCTGGGAATCCTGCTGGCGAGGACCGGTCAGTTTGGAGAGGCTCTTCTGGAACTCGAGATCGCGCTTCGCCTGGCGCCGGGGGACCGGAACATCATCGCGAATATGGAGCAGGTTCGGGAGCTTGAGCGGCTGCGGGCCGGGGGCCGGTAGCTGAGTGGGTGCAGCAGCTAGGGGGCGGTAGCTGAGTGGGCGCAGCAGCCAGGGGCTTGTAGCTGGGCGGAGCGCGGGGGCCTGCAGTCGGTGGTAGCCAGGGGCCGGCGGCAGTACGTCAGCTCCGGCTACATAGGTGCTATCGCGTCACCGGCTCTGGTCCGCACGAGCGGGTGCTTCTCGTCACCCAGAAGCCTTGCCATCTCCTTCCGCGCTTTGCCGTCCGGGCCGATTTTCCTTATAGCTTCGGTCGCGCAAGCGCGTACGGCCCAATCATCATCTTCCAGAAGACCGAGCATCGTCTCGAGTGACGATTCCGATCCAATCAGCCCCAGCGTTTCTATCGCCACGAGTCTTGAAAGGGAACTCCCCTCGACCGCAAGATGCGTGAGCCTCTCTATCGCCGGCGATCCGATTTCAGCCAGCGCAGCGCCGGCGCTCTGTCTCACCGGATAGTGTGTGTCCTCCAGCGCGCGAACAAGAGCTGTGATGGTCGCATCATCGAGGGCGCCATCCGACTCACCTTCTGCAGCCGTTCTTCTCAGCCCGACGGCGGCGCTCTTTCGCACCATCTCGTTCTCATCGTCCAGCAGCAGGACCAGAGTGTCGACTCCATCGCGCGCAGCGATTCTCCCAATGGCGCTCGCGGCGGCGGACCGGACCTTCCAGTCATCATGATCCGAGGCTCGTGCGAGAACATCCAGGGCCTTCGGGTCTCCCAGGCGTCCCAGGATGCCGGCTGCCAGCCTCGCTCCACGGGTCGTGTCGACACGCTCAAGTTCGGCGGCGATTGCTTCAATGAGCGGCTCTACGGCCCGTGCTCCTATTTCAACGATGATTGCCTCAAGCGCGTGGCGTTCTCTCGCGCCATCGGTATTCAGCTCCGTGACGAGATAGGGGAGAGACCTCTCGTGGTTTCTGATGAGCAACCGGCGCGATGGCTGGATCATCTCTGCGAACTGAAGCGCCGCCGAGGATGCGCGGTCGAAGAGTTCTTCGGATGAGAGCGTGGCAAGGGCAAGAGTGTCGACCTCGGCGGTTTGAACCGGATCGTCGTCTGTGGCCGGTTCAGCCTCGGGTGGGGCGACAGGGATCTCTATGTCCATGCCGATGCCGCGGTCACTGTATGTCCACCAGGCGTTGTTATCGCCCCTGCCGCCATACGAATCCGCTCCACCACCGTCTATCAGAATCCCGACACTTGCGTAGTCCCTCCGGAGGTTCCCGTAGCCGTGTGTGTTTTCGGAATTTCTGACAGAGTACGTATCGTCACCGCCGTCGTCGAGCAGGATCCCGATCCCGTTCGCGTTGCCGGCCGCCTGTGACAGGTCGTGGCAGGTGTAGTTGTCGTCTCCGGCCAGGTCGTGGAGAATGCCGACCGCGAGATCGTGGCCGCATCCCTGGGATACACCTTTGGACACATAGTTGTCATCGCCGGCGCAGTCCACGAGAGCCGCTGCCGTGATGTGTGTTCCGGCTCCCTGCGCATACTGGTACGAGATGTACTGGTCGTTCCCCTCGAAGTCGACGAGTCCACCGACTGAGAACCAGTAGCTCGAGCCCTGTCCGAAGATATCGGAAACATAGACATCATTTCCGGCAGAATCGACCAGAAGTCCGATGCCGCCGGATGCGTCGGGCCGCCAGCCGAACCCGAATCCCTGTGAAAGGCTGAGAAAGTGGTCGAAGTATCGGATCTCATCGGTGTACTTGCCTCCGGCGAAGTAGAGATCATTCCCAAAGGCGTCGCTCAAGAGTCCAAAGCCTTTCACAAAACCGAACGCCTGGGAGAAGAGAGCGGCATGGTAAGAATCGTTTCCAGATTCATCCATGTGTATGCCGATCCCGAAGGCGCCGGAGCCCTGCACACAGGTGTCACCCGAGTAACGGTCGTCTCCGTTTCTATCCAGGAGGATGCCTACGCCGAAGAGACCGGAGCCTATAGAGAAGCTTCCCGATTGGTAGCTATCGTCACCCTCGAGATCTACGAGCACACCCACGCCGCCGAATCCGGCACCCAATGTATGATCGCCGCCTGAGTACACATCATCGCCCGCGATGTCTACTACTATAGAGAAAGGATGAATCTGCCACAGGCCCGAGGCCGGCTGTTCGTAGGTGTCGTTTCCCCCGAGATCGATGATGATCGCGCATGTCCGATGATATGTGGTCGCGCCGGGACCGCCTATGACGATGAGGCCGGCGTCGGTCTCGATGATATCAAGTACGTCTCCCGATGCTATCCACTCCGTGGGGAAGCTGGAACGCCTGTTGGTTCCGCTCTCGTCCGGCGGGAGAATCGAGCTCATGTCTCCCGGGTCGCTCGCATCAATGATGGCGAGCGCGGTGTCCGTGGCTGAGGCAAGAATCGCTCCGGCGCCCGCGATGCGCGAGTAGTCGATATTCCCCGCGATCTCAAGCAGCTCATCGCCGAGAACCTCCTTGCCTTCCTCCTCTTTCTCACGCACCTCTATTGACTTGTCCGGATCGAACTCTTCCTCCTCCAGGAGCACGGGCGCGTGAGTCATGACAAACTCGATCTCGTCGGGGGTCAGTCGCTCGAAGGCTCTCGCGAGTTCCACCTCCGCCTTCTCGATGCCTGTCAGAAGCACTCCCACAGCAGTCATACCATCCGGAGGATCCATGTCGCAGGTGTTCGTGCCGACTCCGAGGTCGAGCTCGCGTGCAGCCAGCACCACCAGTGGCATCAGGTCCCGCGCTGCAGCGACTTCGTCGGCCAGCCCGCTCACGTAGCTGTCCGTGTCCAGCGGGACGGCGAGCAGGTGGTCGGAGATCGCCAGCCGGAACGAGTCGGGACTGTCGGCATAGTCCGTCCGGAAGCTGAGATCAGAGCGCGTCATTGCGATGGCCCGGAGGGCATCGTCCATGGCCTCGTGCATGTTCTCCAGGGTGCTGACCGCCGGAGTGCTCGCTGATGAGCCGTCCGCGGCCCCTGCCGAGGCCGCCAGGGTCACCAGCAGGGCCGGGAGTAGAATCACCGAGAGCGGGCCTCTTGGTTTCATGAGTCCGTCCTCCTCGACAGTGCCAGTCGTACAGCTTCGGCCGTGACCGGCAGCTCATGGAATCGGATGCCGGTGGCGTGTGTCACGGCATTCGCGATAGCAACCGCACCGGGCATCGCCGGAGTCTCGCCGATACCCTTGGCGCCGAACGGTCCCTTGGAGTACCGGGCCTCGATGAACACCGATTCTATCTCCGGTACGTCCATGGCAGTCGGGATGATGTAGGTTGAGAAGTCCGGGGTCGTGATGTCGCCGCCGTTCGTCTTCATCTTCTCATAGAGTCCCATACCCGCGCTCTGGAGCACACCGCCCTCGATCTGACCCTCGAGCGTGACCGGGTTGAGGATCCGGCCGACGTCATGCGCGGCCGTGACGCGGACCAGGTGAACCTCGCCGGTTTCGGTGTCGACTTCAACTTCCGCCACGTGAGTGGCGTAGGAATACACAGCATAGGCGTCGCCCTGGCCATTTTCGTCGAAGGTAGATTTCGGCGCTGCATACCACCCTTCGGCGGCCGTGTTGACATTGCGAAGCCAGCACTCGTTGGCGAGGTCGGCGAACGTCAGTGATCTATCACCGCCGAGGATATGCCCGTTACGGAACTCGATGCTGTCGGTCGAAACGCCAAGCATGTCGGCCGCGACCTCTCCCATTGTCGCCTTGAGCTTGGTTGCAGCGTCGATGACGGCATTGCCCGTCATGAGCGTCGTTCGGGAGGCGACACTTGGTCCGCTATCGGGGACCACGCTTGTATCCACGAGGTCGACGTGAATCGACTCAATGGGAGCGCCGAGGCTGTCTGCCGCGATCTGGCTCAGCACAGTGAGAAGTCCCTGGCCCATCTCTGTTCCGCCGACGGCGATCCTGACTGATCCGTCGCGGTAGACGTTCAGATGCGCGCCAGAGGCGTCGAGAAGAAGCCCCTTTGCGCCGAGACTCACTCCGTAGTAGATGGAGCCAACCCCGATACCCCTCCGGATGCGACCGTCGTCGCCGGCGTAGATCTTTCGCTTTTCCACCCAGCCCGATACGTCGCGGGCCTTTTCCAGCGTCTCCGGGAGGCCTACGCTCTCTGTGAGGAGTTGCCCTGTTGCAGTGTGCTTCCCGACAGCCAGGCAGTTCTTCAGCCGGATCTCCATTGGATCCATTCCGAGTCTTTCGGCCATTTCGTCCAGTACCGATTCGTTTGCGAAGATGGTCTGCGGCTGTCCAAAGCCGCGGAACGCGCCAGTCGTCTGGCGATTCGTGTACACGCCGTATGCGTCCGTTTTGACGTTCGGTATTTCGTACGGTCCTGTTGCGTGCGCTGTCGTGCGGAAGATGACGACGGGGCTGAGGGTGGAGTATGCACCGGCGTCCGCAACGACACGGATCTCTGCAGCAGTAAGGCGCCCGTCCGTTGTGGCGCCCAGCTTAAAGGAGACGGACATCGGGTGGCGCTTGCTCGAGCGGTAGAAGTCTTCCTCACGTGTGTGGATGAGCTTCACGGCCCGACCGGTCTTCCAGGCCGCGAGCGCCGCGCAGGCGCATATCTCGCTGGGTGCATCCTCCTTGCCGCCGAAACCGCCCCCTGTGACCGTCTGGCGGACACGCACTCGCGAAAGAGACACGCCGAGTACCGTGGCCACCGCCTTCTGGACGTAGTATGGGCATTGCATCGTGCCGTAGATGGTTATGGACCCGCCCTCTTCCGGCACCGCGATGACGCCCATAGGCTCGAGGTAGGAGTGCTCCTGGTGGTACGTATGAAAAGCGCGCTCGATCACGACATCCGCTTCTTCGAATCCCCTGGCGACATCACCCTTCCGGACCTTGAAGTGAAGGAAGGTGTTGCCTCCGCTGTGAACAAACGGCGCGTCCGGTCCCATAGCCTCCTCGGCGTCGAATACGGCCGGAAGCTCCTCAAGGTCTACGCGTACTGCAAGAGCTGCCTCACGGGCCAGCGCCGGTGTGTCAGCCACAACAACTGCCACGGCGTCTCCGGTGTAGCGGATCTTGTCCTCCGGCAGGAGTGGCTGGTCCTTGTCAACGCAACCGACCTGATTTTCACCAGGTATGTCGGCCGCCGTAACCACTGCGTGAATCCCCGGCATATCGAGCGCGGGCGATGGGTCCACACTCTTCAGCCGCGCGTGGGCGACTCCCGGGAATACGAAAGCCGCGTGCAACATGTCGGGAAAAGTCAGATCGTCCACATAGCGGGCCGTGCCCCTGACCTTGTCCTCTGCGTCGACTCGCGTGACACTGAGTCCGACGTGAGATGGGGGACAGGCATCCCGTCTGCTCCGCGGTTTGTCGGTTTTCTCTGTCATCCTGAGACCTCGTTTTCCATACGATGCCGATACCTCCTCGACCGGGCAACGGCCCCTCCGGAGAGAGGCCGAGTAATCCGACTCTAGCTGACGGGGTGCGGCGAGTCAAAGACGCAATGCCCAGCCCCAATGCGGGTGAGAAGGGCTGGTGGCCGCTATAATGAATCCAGCACCAGAAATACATAGAGTCCCTCCTCCCTCCACAGGTTCCAGTTTCAGTCCCCCCATGCGATCAAGCTTTCAGGCACGCAAGATGCAAGAGTTCTCTTTCGTGAGAAATATTCCGCTATGATCGGACAATAAGGGAAAATGCGCCCAGAACAGGGAAATTGACGCGAACGATTTCAAGACTATTAATGATACATACGGTCACCACGTCGGTGACGCGGTGCTCACGCAGGTAGCCAGGTTCCTTCGGGAACATTGGACACGCTCGCTGGATGCTGGGAGAATCGCTATCGCTCGAGGAAACACTCTCTCTGGCAGATAAGCGCATGTACGAAGACAAGCGTAGTTAGAGCGACAGTGACAGATCGCCGTCCGCTGACGCTTGTAGTTCCTACAGGCCGGGTGGGATGTGAGGGAAAGATGCACAAAGATAAAGCGCCACAACATGAGCTTCTAGTTTCGTCTCTTCAGGCATCCATTCACCAGCACGCCAGATACTCGCTCGGCCTGGAGTGGGACGAGATGACGTGCGACGACATGTTCAAGGCTGTCAGCATGGCAGCCCGCGATCTCCTGATCGACGGCATGCTCGAGACAGAGCATCGCTACGAGCGCGCCGGCGCCAAGCGGCTGTACTATCTCTCAATGGAGTTTCTCATGGGGAGATCGCTTGGGAACAATCTGTACAATCTAGGCATTCACGATATTTGCAACGACGCGCTTCTCGGTCTCGGGGTTGATCTCGAGGAGGTGCGAGAGTGCGAGCGTGACGCCGCCTTGGGAAATGGGGGGCTGGGCAGGCTCGCGGCCTGCTTCCTCGATTCCCTGGCTACGCTGGGAATGCCCGGCTTCGGGTATGGGATCAACTACCAGTACGGCCTCTTCAAGCAGATCATCGAACGCGGATACCAGAAAGAACGTCCGGATGACTGGATGGCAAGCTCCAATCCATGGCTTATCGAGAAGGCCAACGAGTCTCTGATGATTCCCGTCTACGGGCGCCTCGAAGAGGAGCGTGATGCAAACGGCACACGGCACCCTGTGTGGAAAGACTGGAAGATCGTAATGGGCGTACCGCACGACATGCCGGTGGTCGGCTTCGGCGGCAAGGCCGTGAACTACCTGCGGCTGTTCTCGGCGCGCTCATCGCAGGATTTCGACATGCAGATTTTCAACCAGGGTGAGTACCTGCGGGCCGTCCAGCAGAAGATCGCCTCCGAGACTGTCTCAAAGGTCCTCTACCCATCGGATTCGATCGAGAAGGGTCGGGAGCTCAGGCTTCTGCAGGAGTACTTCCTGGTTGCATGCGCGGTGCGCGATATCATGCGACGGTACGAGAGAGCGCACGACGATTTCGAGGAGTTCCCGTCGCAGGTCGCCATCCATCTAAACGACACACATCCTGCCCTGACCGTGGCTGAGCTCATGCGTTTCCTCATTGATGAGAGGGACATAGTCTGGGAGAAGGCCTGGCGGATCACGAGGGACACACTGGGGTTCACCAATCACACGCTCATGCCAGAGGCTCTCGAGAGCTGGCCGGTCAGCTTGATGGAGCGGGTAGTCCCGCGCCATCTTCAGATAATTCGCGAGATCGACACCCGTTTCCTCGAAAAGGTCTCTCTTGCTTGGCCCGGTGATGGCGAACGCGCGCGACGAGTCGCGATCATAAGTCCGGAGAACGGCGGTTACGTGCGGATGGCCAATCTCTCCATTATCGGCAGTCATGCGGTAAATGGTGTTGCAGAGCTTCACTCGGAGCTTATCAAGCGTGAGCTTGTCCCTGACTTTTATGAGCTCTGGCCTGAAAAATTTCACAACAAGACAAATGGAGTTACTCAGCGGCGATGGTTGTTGAAGGCGAATCCTCTGCTCGCCGATCTCTTGACTCGGACCATTGGTAGCGAGTGGATCACGGATCTCGACAGGCTTCGCGCTCTCGAGCCACATGCGGATGATCCGGATTTCCAGGAGGCATTTGCCGGCGCAAAGGAGCTCAACAAGATCCAGCTTGCAGAGATCATCGCCGAGACTGCAGGGATCTCCGTGGACCCGCACACGCTCTTTGATGTGCATGTCAAACGGATGCATGAATACAAGAGACAGCTTCTGAACGTGCTCCGTATCATCCACGAGTACCTGTTGATCGTTGAGGACGGCAAGGAGCCGATCGTGCCCAGGACCTACATCTTCGCCGGCAAGGCCGCTCCCGGCTACTGGGCGGCGAAGCAGATCATCAAGCTCATCAACAACGTTGGAGGTGCGATCAATCGCGACGAGCGTGTGCGGGGGCTTATCAAGGTCGCCTTCATTCCCGACTATCGCGTTTCGCTGGCGGAGCGCATCATCCCGGCCGCAGATATCAGCGAACAGATCTCGACGGCAGGGACGGAGGCGTCGGGAACCGGGAATATGAAGCTGAGTATGAACGGTGCTCTCACCATGGGAACGCTCGACGGCGCCAACGTGGAGATACTGGCGGAGGTCGGACAGGAGAATATATATATCTTCGGTCTGACGATCGACGAGATCTCAGAGATGAGAAGATCGGGGAGCTATGATCCGCGTGCCGTCTATTCGAGTGATGAGCGAGTGCGGCGAATCGTGGACTGCTTCAGCTCCGACAGATTCAGCCCGCGTGAGCCGGGACTTTTCGAGTGGATCCACAAATCGCTGCTTGAAGGCGGCGACCATTACTTTCATCTCGCGGATCTATCCTCATACATAGAAGCACAGGACAGGGCGTCCTCCGAGTACGCCGATCAGTCGCTGTGGCGCAGGAAGGCTATACTCAACGTGGCCAGGATCGGCCGCTTCTCCAGTGACCGGACCATACGTGAGTATGCACGTGATGTCTGGGGTATCAAACCGGTGCTCTAGGTGAGGCGACGAAGCTGCGTTCCTGGACTATGACGTTCCAAGCACTTCGCGGAGTTTGGTCATGAGTTTCGCGGAGAGATAAGGTTTCTGGATGTAACCGGCCACACCTTGATCCAGGAACCGGTCAAGTACGTCACGCTCACCGTAACCGCTCGACATGATGACACGGACATCCGGGCTGATTCGGTGAAGCTCTCTTAAGGTCTCCTCGCCACCCATGTTCGGCATCATGAGATCGAGCAACACGCAGACGATATCATCGCTGTTCTTGCGGTAGGCATCGATCGCCTTGAGTCCGTCTGATGCGGTGAGGACAGAGAACCCGGCGCGTTCGAGCATTCGCTGGGTGACCTTCCGCACCATGGGTTCGTCATCCACAAGGAGGACCGTACCGTCCGCGTGCTGTCTCCTCGGCATCGTGCCTTCTGCCTGTGCTTGCGCGGCAGTCTCTTGTCTGTCCGTGCTCGCCGGTGCGGCCTCGGAACCTGCCGGAAGCAGGACGCGGAAGGTCGTGCCCTCACTTGGTATGCTCTCTACTGTGATCCCACCGTTATGGCTGCACACGATTCCCGACACCGCGGCGAGTCCGAGTCCTCTCCCGGTGAATTTCGTGGTGAAGAAGGGATCGAAGATCCTCAAGAGTGTCTCGTCATCCATGCCTGCGCCGGAGTCGCGCACCTCAATATAGACATACTGTCCCTCGGGCAGCCGCACGTTTGTGTGTGTCTCGGCCAGAGCGGAGCTGTCGAACCAAGCCGCTCCGGTAGTTAGCGTTATCGTGCCGTTCTGATCACCGAGAGCCTCTGAAGCGTTCAAGATGATATTCACGATCACCTGCTGCAACTGCGTCGCATCACCCGTGATGAGAGGGAGGTCGGAGGCAAAGGAGTAATCCACAAGGGCATTCTTCGAAATGGACGCCTGCAGAAGTTGCTCCATTTCCTCGATCAGCTCATTGAGGTCGACCGGTTCCGTGACGAAACGCCCCCTTCCGGAGTATGCGAGCATCTGTCCGCTGAGCTCTGCCGCACGCTTCGCTGCCTCGCGTACCGCCTCGATACTGAGGCGAGCTGCCGCAGACATCCCGAGATCCATCAGTGCGAGGTCTGCGTTTCCGAGAACCCCGGTCAGGAGATTGTTGAAGTCATGCGCGATGCCGCCCGCAAGAACGCCCAGGCTTTCCAGTTTCTGCGCGTGCCGCACCTGGTGCTCGAGGTCACGGCGTTCTTCCTCTGACTTTTTGCGCTCGATGGCAAGAGAGATATTGCCGGATATGAACCTCATCAGTTCCAGCTCACGCTCACCGTAGAGTTCACTCTCCTTGTAGCTCTGAACAACAGCGACGCCAAACACGCCCCGCGTCGATTTCAGCGGCGTGCCGAGCCAAATGGGGGAAGCGTTCCCATAGAGAGCGACATCCTCTTCGTTCCTGAGGCGTCTCTGTGTTCGCTCGTTGACAAGATAAGGTTCCCCCGTCCGCCTGACGAAATCGGTCACGCTGTTTTCGAGCTTCATGGGTTCCGTCGGCGTCTCGTCGCAGACATCGACGTGATAGGGGAAGGTATAAAGTCCTGTCTCGTTGTCGTAGAGAGCGACGTAGAAGTTGGTGGTATCCACCAGCCTTCCAAGCTGCTCGCGGACGATGCCGAGGAGTTCCTCAAGCGTATCTGTGCTGCCAACGGCCTCCGAAATGTTGGAGAGCACGGACTGCACTTCTTCGGCTGCCTTCCGCTCAGTGATGTCACGAACGATGGCCCAGTTGAGGTCACGCTCTCCAGCTTCTCCGCTGAAGCGCCAGGCGCGAAGCGATACGGGGAACACGGAGCCGTCCTTCCTCACGTATTCCTTCTCGTACTCATCTGCGAATCCCTTGGTGGGAACCTGGTTGCGGAACACCTCATTGTCTGTCTCGTGCCATTGTTCCGGCGTTATGTCACCGAGGTCCATTCCCCTGAACTCGTCGTGCGTGTATCCGATCATCTCCAGGAAGGCGGGGTTGGCATCGTCTGCGATACCGTCGGCCGTCGTGATGATTATGCCGTCATGAGTCGTGCTGAAGAAGCTCCGGAACTTCTCGTCCGATCTGCGTAGCGCGTCAACCGTCATGGCTCTGACAATGATACTGCCGATCTGGGACGCTATCGCTTCAAGCCCTTGCCTTGCGAGAGGTGAAACGCCATCGCTCGTGTGCGAGGAGACATTGAGGCACCCGATCACCCGGCCCTCGTTCACGATGGGGATCAATCCGATCGCACGAAGCCCCTCGTCCTCAGGGCCGTCATCCTTTGGGACGGCCAGGTCGTCATACCTGCCGTAGACGCTATCGCCGGCCGCTACCAACTTCACACTCGGTTCGTCAGGGTAGTAGCAACCGACTGCCGCTGCGAACTCATCGGAGAGCCCCCGATGGCATTCAAGTCTTAGCTCTTTTGTGGCATCGTCGAACAGGTAGATGCCTCCGCAGTCCATGTCTGAAGTGCGGAACGCGGCGTCGAGGCAGAGGCCGAGCGCCTGATCCAGATCCATGGCGGAGTGGAGGGCGACTCCCAGGTCTCTCTGCACGTGGGTCAGCTTGTCGATCTGGTGCCGCTCGCTGACGTCTCGGACAAAAGTCTGGACGTATTCTCTCCCATCAAGCTCGATGGCGTTCAGGCTGACTTCCGCATCGAAGGTCCTGCCGTCGTACCGGCTGTGCGTCCACTCAAAGACCTGCGGAGCGCCTCTCTGTGCTGCACCTATCTTTTCGCGGGCCGAGCTCTTCGAGTCGCTACCATCGGGTTGTTTCTCAGGCGAGAAGCGATACGGTGATTGTCCGATGATCTGATCACGCGTGCATCCGAACATCTCCAGTGTCTTCGCGTTGCAGTCGATTAACATCTCTCCCAGCAGCAGGAAGATGGCGTCGTTTGCCTGGGCAAAGAGCGCACGGTATCGCTGTTCGCTCTCGTGTCTGGCCAGCTCCGCCCGCTTCTCCTGGGTGATGTCCCTGACCGACCCGTAGATGTGTTTCACCCCTGTGCCGTCTTCTCCCGTAACGGGCATGGCGTGGTCCTTGAGCCAGCGAGTCGCACCGCTCTTGGTGACTATCCGGTACTCGACCGTTTTCGGTTCACCGCGTTTGAGTGCCTTGAGTTGTTCCATTCTGACATCAAGATCATCCGCGTCGATCAAGGCTCCCCATCCACCGTTCGCCCCGATTTCGGCTATCGTGAACCCTGTTATCGAGGATATTGCATCGGTCACCCATTCGACAGAGAGCTTGTCGCCGTCGACTCTGAACGCGTATGCATAGTCCGAGGTGAGGGCGGAGATGAGGCGATAGCGCTCCTCGCTTAGTTTGAGCGAGTCCAGGGCCTCTTGCTTCCAGGTGATGTCCACGCCTGTTCCCCAGTTGTTCCATCCTTCAATCGGCATCGTGTCCGAGATGTTGGACCACGAAACAAGACGTCTGCCACCATCCTTATGAGTGATCTTCCACTCCCACCCGCGGTAATCGCGACCACGGTCTCTCCACCTCCTAATCATTGCCGCACGGTAGTCCGGGTCGGGATAGAGGAGTTCCATCGGGTCCGCCGCTTCCATGATTTCTTCAGCCGTGTAGCCGGTGACCCGTTCACACTCATGATTCCATGCGACGACACGGTGGTGTTCGTCGTAGGCGAAGATCATGGTCGGCATGTTTTCCAGGATAGATCGAAGCTGATTCTCCCGCTCGCCGAGGGCTTCCTCCGCCTGGGTGCGTGCAGAGAGCTCGCGCTTGAGCTCACGTGTCTTCCTGGAGACCTCTTTTTCAAGTGTACGAGACCAGTAGAGTGCCCCCCCGAGCAGAAGAGCGAGCGGGATGATGATCCATGCCGCAAGTTTGAGAAGTCTTGCCGACAGAATCCCCGAGGCGGCCGATGAGAACCAGCCGGAGTAGATCTCATCATACTTTCCGGATGCCCTGATGTTGGCAAGACCCTGGTTCAGTTTGAGAAGGAGTGGTGCATCTCCCCGAACAACCGCGAAGCAGAACTCCCTCTCGAGAAGGGGTTCACCGATCGGCTCGACGACGCCGGTGAGTCCATCCGCAAGGATGTGGTGGAGGGCGGGTCCTTTCGCGAGGAGGGCGCAATCGTATTCCCCTTGCACAAGGAGATCGAGTGCCTCTTGTTGGTTCTCAACCAGCACGATCCTGTCGGTCAGTCCCGTCTCCATGATGTAGTCGTGCATGATGTCGCTTTCCTGGACGATCACGGACATCCCAGCAGCGTCCTCAAGCGAGCGAATGTGAGAGCCTTTCCTGACGAAGACAGAGTGAGAGACAATGATGCACGGATCCGAAAAACCGGCAGTCGCGCCTCTCTTAGCCGACCTGAACATGCCGGTGAGAATACGGACACGCCCGGATTCGAAGTCTTCTCTGACTTTCGACCACGGCCCAAGATCTATCTCTATGTTGAGATTGGTCTCTTCGGCGACGGCTCTCAAGAGATCGATGTTGAATCCGCTCGGGTGACCGTGCTCATCAAGGAACTCGTATGGTGGGTAGCTGTCATCACCTCGCACAAGTAGTGTTGGGACCGCTCCGGGGCTCTCTGCAGGTGCATCTTGCGCGTTCGAGGAGGCCGGTGCGTGCGCCACAGAGAGCGCCACGGCGATGCAGATGGGCAGGAACAAGCAGTATGTCGAGCGTCTCTTCATTTTGTCATAATCTCTTGGACGAGTGCAAGTGAGCTGCACGTCATCAGTTCCGCCGGCTCGGATCACCGGAATGCGACTCGCAGGTGCGCACGTGCCCCGCATGGTCACCCGCGCGGGTATCCTATCACTATGTCATCAGGCCGCAAACACCTTACTTGGTATGCAGATACCATGCCCGGCGAAGCGGGCACCCTTCCATGAATATTCAGTCATTTCATCGCTTGTCATCCGGCGCCCCGCCACGAAGTCCTGCGAGCATGATGGCAGCTGCGAATGCGAGAACGGCGCCAAAGAGAAAAGGAGCTTTCGGCCCCAGTCCGGACCATCGACCCACTCCCTGCCAGAGCCCGCCGGCGATGAGACTTGCCGGGAGAGCCGTAACCCCGATAGCCGCGTTGTAGACTCCATAAGCGGTCCCCCGGAGTTCCGCGGGGACAAGGTCTGCAATGTACGCTTTCGCGACTCCGTATGTCAGGCCGTAGTAGGCGCCGTAGAAGCTCATGAGCATCCACGCATGCCAGCCCTGCTGCGCGAGTGCGAAGCCCAGATAGACAGCGGCATATAGCAGCCAGCCAATGATGATGAAGCGGCGGCGGCCAAAGCGATCCGAGAGAGCCCCGGCCGGCTTCGATATCGCGGAGTAGACCACGTTGAACGTGATCATCATTCCAAGTATGCCTGCGACCGAGAGGCCCATATTCTGTGCCCGGAGGATGAGAAACGCGTCCGATGAGTTGCCGAGTGTGAATACGATCGATATGAGGAGGAAGAGCTTGAACCTGCGGTCGAAGCCGGCCAGCGAGAAACAAGGGAGCCGTTTGCGATTGCCGAGCCCGATCTCCTTGGCTCCAAGCGCAAGGACCACGACGGCTAGTACGGCAGGGATCATGCTGGCCAGGACAATGATCCGGAAAGTTGCCTGTGACAGCAGCTGAACATCTTTCTGTACGGCCAATAGAATGCCAAGGGCTATGGCTATGCCTATGACTGCTCCGGCCGTGTCGCCCATGCGGTGGAGTCCGAAAGCAATCCCGCGTTGGCGCTCGTTCACGCTGTCCGCGATGAGCGCGTCGCGCGGTGCGGTGCGGATACCCTTTCCAATGCGGTCGGCGAATCTCACGATGAGCACGGCATTCCAGCTAGCTGCGAAATAGAGAAACGGCTTTGCAACGGTGGAGATGCCATAGCCGAGGACGGCGAGCCCCTTCCTCTTCCCGATGCGATCTGAGAACCAACCGGAGAAGAGCTTGAGCAAGCTGGCCGTTGTCTCTGCGACGCCCTCGACCACACCGATGAACATCGTTGAGACTCCAAGTACTGTGAAGAGGAAAAGGGGGAGAACATTGATGATCATCTCGGACGAGATGTCCGTGAGGAAACTGGTTATGGTCATCACCCAGACATTGCGGGGGAGAGGTGGGGTGTGGTTGGGCCGTGGCTCTGTGTTGCTCATAGGAATGAGTTCTCTCAACCAGGATGTGCCGGACACTCTTACGGCAGACTAGCATCCGGCGAGCCGGCGCTCAACGCCTGAGTTTTGGTGGAACTGCATGTTGCGTAGGGATCCAGCGGCGCGAGCGCCAGATAGAGTGCCGCGTGCAGTCGTTGCTACTGCATTTCCGTGATCAGAGGTGGTCGCGGCACTACCGCTCTTACTTCAGAGCTTCCCATTCCTACCGCGGGGCAAGAAGCCCCTTAGCCATGAGAAGCGGTCTTGGGTCAACGCTGTTCAGTTCGAAGCCGAGCGCATCTTCGCCGAGTCCGAAGGCCAGTGCCATCAGCTGTGTGAAGTAGAGAACAGGGATGCTTCTGAAGTCCGGATGCCGCTCGCGCACCTCCTTCTGGCGATCGTCGAGGTTGAATGCGCAAAGAGGACATGCAGTGATGATAACCTCTGCGCCCTCGCGCTGTGCGTGCGTGAGGATGTCGTAGGCCAGTTCAGCTACAGCATACCTGTCCTGCACGGTCTGATAGCTGCCACAGCACATCTTCTTGTACGGTGTGTCTATGACCGCAGCGCCGAGTGCACTGATCAGATTCTCCTGGATCGTTGGATCCTCCGGGTCGTCGATACCTATATCCTTCGGCCGGAGGAGCATGCACCCATAGTACGCGGCGGCATTCAAGCCTTCGAGAGGGTTCGATACTTTGTTCGTTACTGCATCGAAACCGCGCTCGCGCAGAATCTCGAGGAAATGAACGATCTCGACGCCGCCTTCGTAGTTGTCTTCGAGAGACATGTAGTCGTTGATGGCCTCGAGATCCTCGGGGTTCTCTTTCAGGAACAGATTTGTTCTCCGAAGTGTGTTAGTACACATGGAGCAGAGTGTGACCAGTCGGCTCTCGATCTCCCCGCCTCGTTCAGCGATCATCTCTTGTGTCCTGATAATATTCCTGAGAGGCGCAACGTGGTGCATGCGGTCATTCTCCACGAGAGAGGAGACCACGCCGCAGCAGTTCCACCGCGGTATTTCTACGAGGTCTATCCCCAGGATCGCCGCGGTTGCCAACGCGGAGTCCTCGAAGTTCTGGGCCGTCGTCTTGAGAGTGCATCCCGGGTAGTATGGGAACATCGTCCGCGACGATCGCGCGTGAACGGGCTGTGGTGAATCATCCCGTTTGGTCGAGCGCCGCTTCTTGGTCTGTGTTGTGGGCTTCAACAGTGATTCTCCTATGATGTGAATTTGCGCATCGCGCCAACCAGAGCTATCTGCGGGAGCCTCGCGCGTTCGGGCGCCGGGATGCCGGCGATGTCGATATGATCAACCGCCTGTCTGAGTGATATCTGCCTGAGGGCCTCGGCGATCTTAGACAGGTCTATGCCTCTCGGACATCTCACAGTGCAGGCAAAGCAAGCAGCGCAGAGCCACATCGCCTTTGTGCTGAGCACATCCTGCTGGCCCATCTGCGTTTTCCTGATCATCTCCGATGGAGTAATGTCCATCTCCGATGCCATGGGACAGCTGCCGGAGCACGTTCCGCACTGGTCGCATGCAGTGATGGCTTCTCCACTTATCTCCTGGATCCTGGCGAGGAACGCTTCACCTTCTTTGGTTATCATCATTATCTTGGTCATTGTGCCACCTGCGCTTCCGCGCGTGGGAGTCCGTTCGCCAGGGTCTCTTTGAGCGCCTTTTTCTTCTTCTCCGACACCGGCCCGGCGTTTTCTGCGAACGCCGTGAGTTCGTTGAGCTGCGCCACGAATCCTCCCAGCATGATAGTTACAAACTCCTTCGCACGCACTCGCTCCGGTTCTATTCCGTGCTCGCGCAGGATGGATCTCGTCTGCTCGATGTTGCGCGACAGCGCTGGGCCGATGCCCGCGTACGGTGATGATTTGCTCTCGCTCTCACCGACAAAGACACCATCGATCCCAAGGGCGAGCGCCTTCAACATGAGAGCGGGTGTTGCTCTGGTGCCGCTGGGAACCCTGATTATTCTCGTTTCCGGCGCGTAGGAGAGCTTCCCGGTTCCGACGTTGTCGGCAAGGCGATACGTTGTCGTGTCGTCGGCAAACACGATGATCCGGGTTTCGCCATCGCGGCGTTCGGAGATGGCGGCTTCGACTTCAGCAAGAAGCTGGTCGTTCGCGTAGCAGTGGAGATCCATTGCATCGAGAGGGCACGCGGCAATGCAGATCCCGCAGCCCGTGCAGAGCGTCTCGTTGATCTGTGCGACGTTCGACGAAATCGAGATGGCGCCGGGAAGACAACTATCCACACAGAGGCTGCAGCCGTCGCAGATATCCTCATGGACGTATGCGAGCACCGGGTCGAGCGAGAACTCACCTTGGTTCATCAGCCGGACGGCTCGTGCCGCAGCCGCGCTTGCCGAAGCCACGGCGTCCGGGATGTCCTTCGGTCCCTGGACGGCGCCGGCGAGGAATATGCCTTCCTTGAGAGTGTCGACGGGTCTGAACTTGGGGTGGGCCTCCTGCAGGAATCCATCGGGGCTCTTCGTGAGCTTCAGTATCTCAGCGATCCTTTCCGTGCCCGCGTTCGGCTTGAGTCCTACCGACAGTATAACGAGATCGAACTCTGCCTCTATCATCTGGCGAGAGAGCGTGTCCTCTACCTTGACGGTAACGCTCTTCGTAACCGGATCCTCGAGGAGCTCAGCCACGCGACCGCGCACGAACTTCACGCCGTCCGTCTGCGCTCGCTTGTAGTACTCCTCGAACCCCTTCCCGAACGCCCGGAGATCCGTATAGAAAACGTAGACCTCTCTTGTGGGGTCGGAACGCTTGAGCAGTTGGGAGAGCTTTGTTGCGTACATGCAGCACACTCTCGAGCAGTACTCGTTGCCGACCTGCTCGTCTCTGGATCCCACACACTGGATGAAGCCAATCCGGCCCTTGATCGGTCTTATCGGTGTACCTGCCGCTCCGTTGACGATCATGCGTTCCATCTCGAGCGCCGTGATGACGTTCTTGTACTCCCCGTATCCGTAGACCTTCTTCTCCGTCGCGTCGAAGATGTCGTACCCCGTGGCAACGACGATCGTATCGACGGTGAAGCGGATTTTCTCGGACTTCCTGCTGAAATCAATCGCGTCCTTTGGGCACGCCTTCTGGCAGAGTCCGCAGACCTCACCACCCTTGGTGAGTCTCAGACACACGCTTTCGTCAATCAGGTATTTGTATGGAACCGCGAAGTCGAACGGTACGTAAATGGCCTTGCGGTCGCGCAGGCCTACTTCGAACTCACTAGGGACCTTGACGGGGCAGGCGTCTTCGCAGAGTCCGCACGCCGTACACAGGTCGGGATCGACGTAGGTCGATCTTCTGACAACCGTGACCTCGAAGTTGCCGAGGTAACCCTCGACGCTCTCGATCTCCGAATACGTGAGTAGTTCGATGTTTGGATTGGCGGGCACGTCCGCCATCTTCGGGCTCAGGATGCACGCGGAGCAATCCTCAGTCGGGAATGTCCTCGACAGCTGTGCCATCTTGCCGCCGATCGAGGGGTCCTTCTCGACCAGGTGGACCTCGAAACCCGAGTCGGCAAGATCAAGAGACGCTTGGATTCCCGCGATGCCCCCGCCTATGACGAGCACCCTTTTTCCGATCGGCATCGTCTTCTTGTTGAGCGACTCATCGAGACCGGCCTTCGCGATGGCCATGTTCGTGAGCTCTATCGATTTCAGCGTAGCTGTCTCCGGCTCGCCGAAGTGAGGCCACGCGCACTGCTCGCGGATGTTGGCCATTTCGAACACGTACGGACTTAAGCTCCCGGTCTCAAGCACATTCATGAATGTCGCACCCTGGAAGTGCGGCGAGCACGCAGCAACCACGACTCTGTCGAGGTTGTGCTCCTTGATGTCCTCCAGGATGAGCTTCTGCCCGAGATCGGAACACATGTGACTGTAGTCACGCGCGAGCACGACACCCGGGCGTTGCTCCGCGGCCGCAGCGACCGCCTTGACGTCCACCGTCTCTGATATATTGCCACCGCAGTGGCACACGTACACTCCTATCCTCATGCTGTCTCCCTCTTGCCGGCATCGGTGCGGCGCCAAGACCGCCACAGTCATGGATTCAGAGCCGAACGAATAATGGGTAATCTACATGTTTCTGATCCGGATCGCGTGGAGATCCGCTCACTACAAACAGCTAACAATACTACGCCGAGCCGACCGACCGGTCAACAATTACACGCCTGTAGTGAACCCAAAACACGTTGACACTCGGGCATTGGTGGTGATATTCTCAAAAACTGGTTTCGCCGTGGAGCAGTGCTCCACGGTGTGGATTGTGGCGCGGCAACCGGCGTTTGTTCGCGTCTCTCCAGCTGACAGTAGCGGCTACCGATTGATGTCAGACGCAGCCGCCGACACCGGAGGAATGGATGAGGCTTAGGCTGAGCGGAGAAATCATCAAGAGCGATCTCGTCAGGCGGGTAGAGGACCTGTCCGGGCAGAATATCGCCATGTGCTACCAGTGCGGGCGCTGCTCGGCCGGCTGTCCCGTTGTCGACGAGATGGACATTCTTCCCAGTGAGGTCATACGTCTTCTTCAACTGGGCCAGATAGAAGAAGTGTTGGACTCGAAGACTATATGGATCTGCGCGTCGTGTCTGCAGTGCGCGTCGCGTTGTCCTCGAGGAGTTGAGTTCTCGAGCATCTGCGATGCACTGAGAGCGATCGTTCTGAGAAGGCGGACCGCCACTCCGTCGGTCGGTGCTGACGATGTGTCGCGTGTGATGCGGACGGATGCTCCCCAGATGGGTGTGGTTGGTGCGCTCAGGAAGCTCAACGGATAGAGGAGTCGGAGGCAGGCATGAAGATACCCTATTACCCGGGCTGCACTCTTCACGAACGCGCTCTCGACTTTGATAAGGCGTCAAGAGAGTGTGCGAACGTCCTCGGTGTGGAGCTCGAGGAGCTTCCCATCTGGACGTGTTGCGGGGCTGTCTTTCCACTCACCACTGATTCCGTAATGGAGATTCTCGCGGCGGTCAGGAATTTGGCCTATGCCTCCAGAATGGGAGACAAGGTCGTCACGCTCTGCTCCTTCTGCTACAACGTTCTCAAGCGTACCAACAAGGTCATGCGTGAGGACGCGGAGAGAAGAGAAAAGGTGAATCTGTTCCTCAGGGCCGACACTGAGACGAGGGACAAGACCGAGAGCTTCCTCAAGAAGGACTATGTTGGGCAGGTCGATGTGTTGCACTACATCGAGATGCTTCGGGATGTGGTCGGGTTCGACGAGATGGCGAAGCGGGTGAAGACCCGTCTCGAAGGTCTGCGCGTGGCGCCGTACTACGGTTGCATGTTGCTCCGCCCACATGGGGAGATGGAGTTTGACAAAAATCCTGAGCAGCCGACGATCTTCGAAGACTTTCTCACGGCGCTCGGTTGCGATGTTGTCGACTTCCCGATGAAGACCGAGTGCTGCGGTGGATTCCAGATAGTGCGTGACGAAGAGACGGCCATTGCATGTTCGCAGACCGTCGTCGCTTCTGCCATCAAGCGGGACGCTGATCTCATTATTACCACGTGTCCTCTCTGTCTCTACAATCTCGACAGGAAGCAGAAAGAGATGGAAAAAAGGGTGAGCGGGTTCAGGAAGATCCCGGTCATTTACTTCACGCAGCTTCTCGGAATCGCGCTTGGGATCGATGCCGAGTACCTGGATTTTTCCGACAATTACGTTGATCCGCGGCCGGCTCTGGCCGAGAAGAACTTGGTCTAGGGGGAGTGATGGAGCATCGCATAGGCGTTTTTGTCTGCCACTGCGGTTCGAACATCGCCGGCGTGGTGGATGTGAAGCGCGTTGCCGAGGAACTGGCTGGCTACCCAGGCGTGGCCTACTCGACCGACTATCTGTACATGTGTTCGGATCCGGGTCAGAACCTGGTGAAGGACGCCATCAAGAAGCACAATCTCACGGGGGTTGTGGTATCCGCGTGCTCGCCGACGCTGCACGAGGCTACTTTCCGCAGAGCCGGAGCGGCGGCCGACCTGAACCAGTACAGGGTTGAGATGGCGAACATCCGTGAGCACTGCAGTTGGGTGCACAGGGGTGACAAGGAGAAAGCCACAGAGAAGGCCATCAAGATCATCAAGACGATGATCGAGAAGGTGAAGCAGAACGAAGCGCTCGAGCCTATCTCGGTTCCCATGACGCACCGCGCGCTTGTCATAGGTGGCGGCATCGCCGGGATTCAGGCAGCTCTGGATATTGCGAATGCGGGGCACGATGTTGTTCTTGTTGAGAAGTCCCCATCGGTCGGCGGGCATATGGCGCAGCTCTCCGAGACGTTTCCGACACTGGACTGCTCGCAATGCATCCTGACGCCGAAGATGGTTGAGGTGTCACAGCATCCACGCATCAAGCTGCTCACGTACTGTGAGATAGATGATGTCTCTGGCTACGTCGGTAACTTTAAGGTCAGGATCAAGAAGAAGGCCGCGTACGTGAACCGCGATGTCTGCAATGGCTGCGGTCTC